>CAYWON010000225.1:0-8444 GCA_964459885.1 uncultured Archangium sp. | reverse complement strand
CGATGCACGACGAAGCGCTGCGCCTGGCGAGCCGACACCCGACGCCGTTCTACCTGTACGACCTCGCGCAGCTCCGCGCGCGCGCCGCCCGGGCCCGCGCCGCGATGCCGGCCACGCTGTACTTCGCCGTCAAGGCGAACCCGCATGAAGCGGTGCTGCGCGCGCTGCATGGCCACGTCGACGGCCTCGACGTCGCGTCGGTCGGAGAGATCGACCTCGCGCTGCGCTGCGGTTGGCGTGGAGATCAACTGAGCCTCGCGGGACCCGCGAAGACCGACGCCGCGATGACGTACGCCGCGGGCCTCGGCGTCACCATCAACGCCGAGTCACCACGCGAGCTCACGTTCCTCACCACGCTCGACGCGCGCCCGCCGCTGCGCCTGCGCGTCAACCCGCGCCTTCACCTGAAGGCCTGGCGCGTGGCGATGACGGGCGCGCCTTCCCCTTTCGGCGTCGACGAAGAAGACGTGGCGCAGGTCGTGCCGCTGCTCGCGAAGCTCGACTTCCGCGGGCTGCACATGAACCCCGGTGGGCAGTGCACGAGCGTCGGCGGCTTCATGGCGGCGGCGACCGCGCTCGTCGACCTCGCCGCGCGCTTCGAGTTGCCGGTGAAAGAACTCAACTTCGGCGGCGGCTGGGGCGTCACCAACGAGCACGAGCTGAACGTCGAGGCCGCTGGCGAGCGGCTGCGCGCGTTGCTCGCGGGGCGCGAGCTGACCGCCTTCGTGGAACCCGGGCGCTGGCTCGCAGCGCCGTGCGGCGTGTACGTGACGCGCGTCGTCTCCACGAAACGCTCGCGCGGCACCGACTTCGTGATGCTCGATGGCGGGCTGCACCACCACCTGCACGCCACCGCGCACCTCGGCGGCGAGCCGCTGCCCGTCGTCAACCTCTCGCGCCCCGACGCGCCGCGCGTCACGCGCACGCTGGTGGGCCCGCTGTGCACGCCGCTCGACACCTTCGGCACGCACGAGCTGCCGGAGCCGCGCGAAGGCGACGTGCTCGCGGTGCTGCAGTCAGGCGCGTACGGGCCGAGCTTCAGCCCCACCGCGTTCCTCGGTCACGGCCCGCCGGCCGAGTACGTGTGCGACGCGGGGCAATGAGCCCCGTCGAGTGACAAAGCGCCTCGTTACGATGGGTGCATGACGTCGCATCTGCACCTCGAACTCCTCGGTCGTCTGCTGTTGGGTGGCGTGTTGGGCAGCATCATCGGGTACGAGCGCGATCTCCACGGCCGCCCCGCGGGTCTGCGCACGCACGCGCTCGTGGGCCTCGCGTCCTCGACGTTCATGGTGGTGTCGACGGCCTTCGTCTACTTCCAGGGCTACGGCCACGATGACCTCGTCGGCGTCGACGCCTCGCGCATCGCGGCGTCGGTGGTGTCGGGCATCGGCTTCCTCGCGGGCGGCGCGATTCTGCGCACGGGCATCACGGTGCAGGGCCTCACCACCGCGGCCGGGCTTTGGCTGGTGGCGGCCATTGGCCTCGCGGCCGGCGGCGGCATGTACCTCGTCAGCTGCGTGGCGACGCTCGCGGGCGTCATCACCCTCACCGTGCTGCGACGGCTGGAAGACAAGGTGAACGACCCGATGCACCACAAGCTGTCGCTGGGCTTCGCTGACGAAGCGAGCGCTGTGACGTCGGCGACCGAGACCCTGAGCCAGCTCGACGTGAAGCTCTCGCAGGTCTCGTACGAGCGCGACGCCACGTCGGGCCGCCGCACCTTCGAGGCGATGCTGAGCCTCCCCAGCACGCTGCGCACCGAGGTGTTGATGGAGGCCCTCGAGGCGCTCCCCGGCGTGCAGCGTGTGCGCGTCGACGCCTTGCGCTGACCCCCGAGGAACTCGAAGCGCGCGGGCCGTCGGCGCGTTACGCTGCGCGTCCGCCCGTGAGTGCCACTGTCTCCTTCCAAGGTATCGGCGCCAGCCCCGGTGTGGCCGTGGGTCAGGCCTACGTCATCGACGCGCGCAAGGTGCGCACGCCGAAGATCAAGCTCAACCCCACCGACGTCGAGAGCGAGGTCTTGCGCTTCAAGACGGCCATCGACCTCTCAGATCGGCAGTTCGACGACCTGAAGCAGAAGCTGGGCGCCGAAGGTGAAGAGCACAACCTCATCCTCGAGGCGCACCGGTTGATGCTGCACGACCCCATGTTCATCGTGGAGGTCACGCGGCTCATCAAGGAAGACCGCATCAACGCCGAGTGGGCCGTGCGCCGCGTGGGCAAGCGGCTGCGTCACCAGTTCGACAACCTCGACGACGAGTACTTCCGCGAGCGCAAGTCAGACATCGAGTTCGTCGCTGACCGCCTGGTGCGCAACCTCATGGGCGAGGTGGTGGATCAAGAGCTCGAGGTGCCGCCCAACGCCATCGTGTGCGCGCACGACATCTCGCCGGCCGACGCGGCGATGCTGGTGCGCTCGGGCAGCGTGGGCGCGTTCGTCACCGACCTCGGCGGTCACACCAGCCACACCGCCATCGTGGCGCGCGCGCGTGAAGTGCCCGCGGTCGTCGGCCTCGGCAAGGCGTGCGAGTCAATCCGCAACGGCGACGTCATCGCCGTCGACGGCAAGCGCGGGCTGGTGCTGGTCAACCCGAGCGACGAGCAGCTCGCGCTGTTCCGCGAGACCATGCGGCGGCAGCAGCAGAGCGAAGCCGCCGCGCTCAAGACCGCCGAGCTGCCGGCGCTCACGTCTGACGGCTTCCGCGTGCGCCTCAACGGGAACATGGAGTTCCCCGAGGAGATCCCCTCGCTGCTGGCGCACGGCGCCGAGGGCATCGGCCTGTACCGCACCGAGTTCCTCTTCTTGAACCGCGCGGCGCCGCCCACCGAAGAAGAGCACTTCGAGTCGTACAAGCAGGTGCTCGAGGCCATGGGCGACCGGCCCGTCACCATTCGCACGCTCGACCTCGGCGGCGACAAGGTGCCCGGCAAGAAGTTCGAGAAGGAGATCAACCCGGCGATGGGGTTGCGCGCCATTCGCTACTGCCTTGCGCACCGCGAGCTCTTCCGCACGCAGCTGCGCGCGCTCCTGCGGGCGTCCGCGTACGGCAACCTGCGCGTGATGTTCCCGCTGGTGTCGAGCATCTCGGAGCTCCGCGAAGCGCGCAGTGAGCTGGAAGCGTGCCGCAGCGAGCTGACGCGCCAGGGCGTGCCCGTGGGCAAGCGCTTCCCCATCGGCATCATGGTCGAGACGCCGTCGGCCGCGTGGATCGCCGACCGCCTCGCGCAAGAGGCCGACTTCTTCAGCATCGGGACCAACGACTTGATTCAGTACTCGTTGGCCATCGACCGGCAGAACCGCGACGTGGCGTACCTCTACCGGCCGCTGCACCTCGCGATTCTGCGCAGCCTCGACGCCATCATCAGCGCCGCCAAGCGCGCGCGTATTCCCGTCGCGATGTGCGGCGAGATGGCGGGCGACGCGACGCTGACCATCGTGCTGCTGGCGCTGGGCCTCGAGGAGTTCTCGATGACGGCCGGCCAGATTCCCAGCGTGAAGAACATCATTCGCCAGGTGAGCCGCACCGAGGCCGTGCAGCTGTTGAATCAAGCGATGGCGTTCTCTTCAGCCGAAGAGATTGAGCGCTTCATCAAGGCGGAGGTCGACCGGCGGTTCCAGACGGCGGACCTCTTCAGCCCGGTGGAGAAAGACGAGTCGGTCGGCTGAAGACTGCTGCCACCACGGTGGCAACAGGGTGTCGGTAGTTCGTGCGTCTCACCTCAACCGGAGACGCACGACATGTTCACCTTCTCAATCAACTGGCTGGCGGTTCTTCTCTCGGGCGTCGCGCTGCAGGCGCTCGGCGCCGCGTGGTTCATGGCCGTCATCCCCCGGCCGTATGCGCTGGCCCTGGGCCGCAGCGACCTCGCGGGCCGCAAGCCCTCACCGCTCTTCATCGCCGGGCCGCTGGTGTGTGGGCTCGTGGTGTCCGTCACCAACGCGGTGTTGCTGCGCAGCTTCCACGTCGAGGCGCTGTCGGCGGCGCTGGGCTTCGGGGCGCTCACCGGCGTGGGCTACGTGGTGGCCACCGTGTTCAACGTAGCCATCAACCCCAACGTGCCGCGGCCGCTGCTGTACGGCGTCATCAACGCGCCGTACTTCGTCATCGCCAACCTCGTCAGCTGCGCGATTCTCACCGGCATGGCGTAGTGCCAACGCATGCGTCGCGCCGACCGGCTCTTCGAGATTCTGCAGGTGCTGCGGCGCGCGAAGGGCCGCCCGCTGACGGCGCACGCCATCGCGCAGACGCTCGAGACGAGTCAGCGCACGGTGTACCGCGACCTGGCGGCGCTCATCGCCCGGCGCGTGCCGATTCGTGGCGAAGCGGGCGTCGGCTACGTGCTGGAGCGCGGCTTCGACCTGCCGCCGCTGATGCTGACGGCGAGCGAGCTTGAAGCGGTGGTGCTGGGCGCGCAGTGGGTCACCGCCAACGCCGACGCCACGCTGTCGTCAGCCGCCGTCGACGTGCTGGCGAAGGTGACGGCCATCGTGCCGAAGCACCTGCGCGCGCTGGTGGACGACCCGGTGGTGGGCACGCCTCCGCCGCGACGACGTCAACCGGAGGCCCGCGTGGACCTCGCGCGCGTGCGCGAGTGGGCGCGCAAGGAGCTCAAGCTGCGCCTGCGCTACGCCGACGCCGTCGGCGCGGTCACGGAGCGCACGGTGTGGCCGCTGCTGGTGGGCTACGTCACCGGCGTGCGCGCGTTGATTGCGTGGTGCGAGCTGCGAGAAGACTTCCGCGTGTTCCGCACCGACCGGCTGGCCCACGTGGACTTCCTCGACGCGCGCTACCCCGAGCCGCGCGCCGCCCTCACCCGCCGGTGGAAGGCGACGCTGGGCTGACCGTCACTGCGTCACCGTCAGCGTGTAGGCACCCGCGTACTGGCTGCCGGAGTGGCAGGTGTCCACCACCAGGTAGTACCGGCCCGGCGGCAACGCTGTCGCGGTGACCGTCGCTGACGACGACGGGCACGACGGGTTGGGCGCACAGGCGACCTGCGTCGACGCGTTGGTGCACGACTCGCGGATGGAGAGGACCGGGCGGTAGTTGCTCCCGTTCGCCGCGGTCACCGTGGCCGTGAGGTCACTGTAATTCGGGTGGTCGATGACGTAGACGCCGTCGGCCCCCAGCCCCTGGCCCGAGCAGCCGAGCGAGTTGCCGACGGTGTAGTTGGCGATGAGCCCGGAGGTCGTGCCGGTCACCGTCACGGTGCCGTTCGACGAGAGCAACGGCGTCGCGGCCGTGCTGCAGGTGTCGACGATGCCGGGGAGTGGTCGCGTGGAGGCCGTCAACGTGAACGCACCCGGGCTGGCGCCATCGACCACCACGACGTAGGTGCCAGCGACGAGGGCGGCGGTGACGTCTGCCGAGCCGACAGCCGGCGCGTCACAGGTGAGCTCGTTGAAACACCCCTGCGAGATGCTGACGGCGGGCTCACCGGCGCCCGGCATCGACAGCGAGACGTCAAGCAGCCCCGCCGACGGCATGGTGACCGAGTAGTAGAGGTCGCCCCCGCGGGTGTCGTCATCGCTGCACGTTCCCTCATAGCCGAGGTGGTCGTTGGCGAAGCCGGTGGTGTCCCCCGACGCCGTCAGCTGCCCTTGCGCGTTGAAGCTGAGGGGGATGGCGTTGGCGCAGAAGTCGCCCGGGAGCGGGTTGTTCAGCGACGCTGTGAGCGTGAAGGTGCCGGTCGTCCTGCCAGCCACCCACAACACGTAGTCACCCGGCGGCAGCAGCGAGGCGCGCAGCCCCTGCGCGTCGCTGCACTCAACGGGGCTGGTCGTTGCGCACCCAGCGTCGAGCGAACGCAGCTCGAGGTCGCCGAGAAAACCGTCGGTCGAGGTGAGGACCGCTTCGAAGCGCTGCGGCGTGGTGACGGTGAAGGCATACGCCCGGTCCACCGCCTCCGAGTAGAAGTGGCACGCCGGGGCCGTGAGGTTCACCTCGTATTGCGCCAACGCCCCGACGCGCGTGGTGGTGTTGGCGCCGTTGAAGAGGGCTTCAGCATTTTCACACGTGTCGCCTTTCAACTTCCGGACGATGAGTTGGTACGTCGCGCTCGCTTCGACCCACACGAACCAGGTGCCCGCGGGGAGCAAGCGACGCTCGAAGCCCGAAGAACACCAGAGCTGCGTGGAGGCGTCGTCGCACGACGAGCGCACGTGATGCACGAGCCCCGTCGTTGAGATGGTGACCCACGTCGGCTCCGAGAGCGTGAACGAGAAGACCCGGTCGCGCGAGTCACCGCACGAAGCCTGGGCGTCGTTGCCGTGCAGCGACATGTCGCCGTTGAACCGCGCGACATCGGTCGCGTCGAAGGTGAGCGGCGTGGCGTTGGCGCAGGTGTCGCCCGGCTCTGGCGTCGCGGTGCCGCCACCTGTTGCGCTGCCACCACCCGTCGCGGTGCCTCCACCGGTGACGCCGTCGCCACCGCCTGTCGCGCTGCCGCCACCGATCGAGCCGTCACCGCCGCCCGTCGCGCTGCCGCCACCGGTCGAGCCGTCACCACCGCCCGTCGCGCCACCGCCCGTCGCGGCGCCGCCACCTGTCGCGCTGCCGCCGCCCGTCGAACCCGCACCGCCGCCGACCACCTCGTACGGCGCGCAGTAGCCCATGCGACACGTCATGCCGACACAGGTCTGACACGCCTGCCCGAGCGTTCCGCACGCCGAGTCGACGAAGCCGGGTTGGCAGGCACCGCTGGCGTCGCAACAGCCACTGCAGGTCTGGAAGTCGCACGCCGGCGGGGGCGTCACCGGACCACAGCTGCTGACACCGAGGAGCAGACAGACGAAGAGCACGACGCGTCGAAGAGCCATGCGCTGCCACACCCACCTGAGGGTTGATCAGCGCAGCGCGAATTCGAGACTCCGGGCTCTCGATTTCAGGAACTGGTCACGGCCCGCGGCGGCGCAGCAGCTCGGCCTTGAGCGGCGTGTCGTTGTCGGGCGACACACACACCACGCGGTTCTCGATGGCGCCGCAGATGAAGCCCGCGGCGGTGAAGTCGGGCAGGTACTGCTTGAAGTACGGCAGGTACACCGCGTCGCGCTGGAGCTCTTCCGGCGTGAGGTGCCGCGTGCAGCTGTAGTCGGGCGGTGGCCGGCCGACGTGGCCGCTGTTGATGGTGAGGCCCTGCAGGTACGCCTCCCACGAGAGCTTCGCGATGAGCGGCCCGTCGAAGGCGCACAGCCACTGCAGCTGAATGGGGTGCACCACGATGTGCCGGTAGCCGTCGTGCATCAGCTTCCACGCGGGGTCGGTGAAGCTGGTGAAGGCTGGCGCCGGCGGCTGGCCGAAGTGCGCGCGCGAGGCATCAAAGTCGGCCAACTGCAGCAACGCCGCGAGGCCGAGCGCCATCGGCCTCCACTTCGCCTGCAGTCGCGTCGCCGCCAGCACCGCGGTCATCGTCAGCAGCGCGTAGAGCGGAAACACGAAGCGGCCGGAGCCGCGCAGCACCGACGGCCACGGTTCCAGCTTCGCGTAGAAGGCTGTGAAGTCGGCGATCTCGCGACCTCCGATGGTGACGTGGTTCGACAGCGCGTACCCGAACATCACGAGCGTGATGACGACCACGGGGGCCGCGGTCAGCCACGCAGCCCTCGAAGGTCGGCGCCACACCAGCGACGCGAGCCCGACCAGCAGCAGCGCCGCGGTGCCGAGGCCGAGGTACGCGTAGCCTTCGTACTGGCGCGGCCCCATGCCGAACGCGGGCACGAAGCGGCTCCAGGTGATGGGGTTGAAGAAAGTCAGGAGGTCGGCCGAAAACTGACCAAAGCCCTCGGCCGTCATGTTGGTCGGCTTCCCGCCGCCGAACGAGCCGAGGTAGCCGAAGAGCCAGAGCCCGAAGAGCGTGACGACTGGCCCCGCGAAGAACCACGCGAGACGTTCCGGCCAGGCAAACGGTCGCGCCACCAGCGCCAGCCGCAAGAGCGACGCCCCGACAAGCGCCGCGGCCATCACCGCGAGGTAGCCGTGAATGCCGGTGGCAACCAGGCACAGCACCAGCGTGACGATGGCGACCCGGCGGCCGCTGCGCGCGTCGGGCACCGGCCAGAGCGTCGCGCCGACGAGGCCCGTCAACACCCAGAACGCCATGAAGCTGGGGTGCCCGGCGCGCGTGCTGACGATGGGGTTCATCACGAAGAGACAGCCGGCCCACGTGAGGCTCCACACGTCTTTGAACCACGCGCGCACCGACAACACCCCCGCGACGCCGGTGCCGATGACTCCGCCCACCAACCAGAGCCCGAAGAGCTGAAAGCGGTCGGGCGCGAGCGGAGACAGGACCTTGCCCAGCGTCGACAGCAGCGGGATGGCGTCGGTCAACGCGGCGTTGGTGCCGTGCGGGGCCAGCAACGCGGGCGCCTGACCCAACGGCAGTCCCCACGGCGCGGCGCGCACGAAGAGCCAGCCGAAGAAGTGCGCCATCCAGTCGCC
>CAYWON010000224.1:0-8474 GCA_964459885.1 uncultured Archangium sp. | reverse complement strand
GCTTCGGCGGCGGCGGTGGCATTCCGCTCGGTGGCGGCACGGGCTTCGGCGGTGGCATTCCGCTCGGCGGCGGCACCGGCTTCGACGGCGGCGTGATGTGCCCGGTGGGCTTCGCCGATTGCGACGGAAGCCCGTTCAACGGCTGCGAAACGAACCTGAACTCCGTGAACAACTGCGGCGGCTGCTTCAACCGTTGCCAGTTCCTGCCGAACTCCACGCCGACGTGCAGCATGGGCGTGTGTGGTTCGACGTGTCGGCCGAACTTCGCGGACTGCGACGCGATCGCCGGCAACGGGTGCGAATCGAACCTCAACGCGCCGACGAGCTGTGGCTCGTGCACCAACGCGTGCTCGATGAGCGACTCGTGCAGCAACGGCATGTGCGTGGCGTGCCCAGCCACGAAGACCCTGTCGCTCAACACCACCGCGATGGGCTCGCTGCCGATCGGCCCTGGCGTGCTTGCGCCGCCGACCTGCGCGCCCAACTCCACGCGCGCTGAAGACGTGTGGACGCTCGACGTCCCGACGCCCGCGTTCGTCACCATCGAGACGCAGAACTCGTCGCTCGACACGGTGCTCTTCGTGCGCGCGGCGTGTGGCTCGACGTCTGACCTCGCGTGCGACGACGACGTCCCCGGTGGCAGCCGCCTGAGCCGCGTGGAGCTGACGCTTCAGCCCGGCCGGTACTTCGTCATCGTCAAGGAGTGGGGCCAGACGATGGGCATGCAGCGCCAGTACTCGCTCTCGGCGACGGCGGTGACGAACACCACGTGCAGCGCCGGCACGCTGCTGTCGCCCGGGGTTTCGGTGCAGGGGAACTCGGCGAACGGCGTGACGCCCAGCAACGCGTGCGTCGCGTCGACCGGCGGCGAGCTCTTCTATCGCTTCGACGTGCCGGCCAACTCACGCGGCGAAGTGCGCGTGACGCCTGCGGGCACGGCGAATCTCACCACGCGCCTCAAGACGTCGTGCACGGCGAACACCTGCGTGTCGGCGAGCCAGGGCGTCACGCAGCAGGTCGTCACCTTCGACAACCCGAGCGGCGCGACGCAGACGATGTTCGTCTCGGTGGCGGCGATGTCTTCGATGCAGCACTCGGCGTTCACCATCGTCGGCACGCTGACGATGCTGCCGCCGCGGCCGTACCTGCTGAACACCATCCCCGCGAGCTGTGACGACCTGACGATGGGTCAAGAACTCCTCGGCCCCAACACCACGCCGCTGCTGCGCGACGACGAGGTCACCGGGCTGATGCCACTGCCGTTCCCGTTCACCTACTGGTCCACGCCCGTCACGCAGTTCTCTGCGTCGAGCAACGGCTTCCTTCAGCTGCACGCCAGCATGCCGAACCTCGTCTCGCCGTCGTTCACCAACCAGCCGATGCCGACGGCCGGCCATCCGAACGGCGTCGTCGCTGCGTTCTGGGATGATCTCGGCGCTGCGCCGGGCGGCTCCAGCGCCGTGCGCGCCTTGAGCTCCGGCACGATGCCAAACCGCGTCTTCACCGTGCAGTGGGGCGAGATGACGTTCGTCGGTGGCAACGCCGTGGAGCGCCTGACGTTCCAGGCGAAGCTGTTCGAGACCACGAACATCATCGAGGTGCACCACTGCTCGATGGAGGCCAACGGCAGCACGAACCCGCGCATCGCCGGCAGCAGCGCGACGGTGGGTGTGGAGAACCTCCCGGGCACCGACGCCGTGCAGCACTCGTTCAACCAGCCGGTCATCGTGAGCGGTCAGGGCGTGCGCTTCACGCCGTAGCGTCAGCGCTGCAGGTGCGAGAGCAGGCCGCTCAGCACCTGCGCGATGCCGCGCTTGGGGACGTGAATCAGCTTTCGCTTCAACGGCCCCAGCGCGTGGTCCTGGTACTGGTTCGAGACCTTGTGGTGCAGCTCGGTCGCGCCCCACAGCAGCACCACGTCGCCCCACTGCAGGTCGCCCTTCGCTTGATCGACAGGGCGCGCCTTCGTGCCGTCCACCAACCTCAGCTCGAGCCCAGAGCCGCTCATCAGGCGCTCCATCTCCTGGCGCACGGTGGGGCTGCCGCCGACGATGACGAGGCGCTTCACGCCGCGCCGCCCGCACGCGTCGATCACGTCTTTCACCGCGCGCGAGTTGTCGGAGCCGCCGCAGCGCTCGCAGGTGTTCCGCGGCTCACACAGCACGGGCTCGCGACCCGACGCCCGCGCGAACGCGAGGCACTCCGCCTGCGTGCAGTGCAGGAACAGCCGCTCGTGCAGCACGCGCTCGGCGCGTTCGATCTTCTCGGTGCTCATGCGCGTCTTTCCGGCGCGCGTAATGCCGGCTTCTTCCAACAGCGCCCGCGCGCGTTGCTTCGACGCGGGAATGCCGAAGCCGAGCCCCGCGAGCCACGCGTCGAGCTCGACGTCGCCGCTCAGAAGAGCTCCTGCTGCGTGGGGTCGAGGCCCAAGGCCTTCCTGACCGGCGCGAAGGACCGACGGTGGAAGTCGAGCACGCCGAGGCGCTGCATGGCGTCGAGGTGCACCGGCGTCGGGTAGCCCTTGTGCGACGCGAAGCCGTAGCCGGGGTGCTTCTGGTCCAGCTCGTTCATCAGCGTGTCGCGCGTCGTCTTGGCGAGGATGGCGCCGGCCGCGATCGACAGGCTCTGCGCGTCGCCCTTGATGATGCCGCGCTGTGGCTGCGTGATGCCGGGGATCTTCCGCGCGTCGACCAGCACGTAGTCAGGCCGCACCGACAGGCCTTCGACCGCGCGCCGCATGGCCAGCAGGCCCGCCTGGTAGATGTTGATGGTGTCGATCTCGTCGACCTGGGCCCAGCCGATGGCCCACGCCAGCGCGTCGCGCTTCACGGCCTCGGCGAGCTCCAGCCGGAAGTCCTCGTCGAGGATCTTCTTGGAGTCATCGAGGCCCTTGAGCTTGTAGCCGCGCGGCAGCACAGCGGCGGCGGCGCACACCGGGCCGGCGCACGGGCCCATGCCCGCCTCGTCGACCCCGGCGATGTGTTGGTAGCCCTGCTCGTAGAGCTCGCTCTCGAACTTGAGCATGTGGCGCAGCCGCTGCCCTTCGGCGCGGTTGTCAGCCTGTCGCTTCTTGAGCGCGGTCAGCAGTTTCTGCGCGCCGTCGCGCGCGTCGCCTTCCAGCTGCGCCAACAACCCCGGCGGCAGCGGCGCGCCCTCGATGAGGTGACGCTGACGCAGCTCGCCCAGGGTCGCTGGCGCACGGCGGCGGGCCATCGCCGGTTACTTCACCTGCAGCGTGATCGCGTTCGGCGTGACCGTGTGCGAGCACTCGGTGCCGTTGAAGTTCAGCTCGGCGAAGCCCGACTTGAGACCGCTGACGTTGGCCTGGATGCGCGCCACGCCGGGGCCGTACTTGTCTTCGATGAGCGCCACGCCACGATCGTTGGCGATGACGTTCTCCGACTCGCCGTAGCTCGTGTAGTCGACCGTGACGACCGCCTGCGGCACCACGTCGTTGTCGCGGTTGACGACGGTGACGGCCACCTTCACGACCGTCTTGTCGTCGCAGTTGACGCGCGCGCGGCCGCCATCAGGGAGGTACGGCGTGTAGTTGTTGCAGCCGACGAGGGCGAGCGCAGCGACAAGGGGCAGAGCGAGACGCATGGGGGTATGCGACCTACACCTTGACGGGGGACGCATTCAAGGCGGACTCAGCGTCCAACCACGACGTGCCCAGCCAGGCCTCGTACGCGCGGCGCTGCGCGTCGGTCGGGTTCTCGACCTTCTGGAGGTAGACGCCGTCGGCCGGCTTCGCCGCCACGGTGACGGGCACTTCCAGCAGGCGGTCGCGACGGAAGATCGTCACCTTCGCGGTCTCGCCGGGCTTCCGCGACTCGAGGCGCTGCGTGAGCCCCGGGGCGTCACACTTCACGCCGTCGAGCGCGACGATCTCATCATCGGCGTAGAGGCCGGCCGCCATCGCGGGTGAGCCCTCCAGCACCCCCGCCAGCGTCGATCCACCGCGCGGCACCACGCCGATCCACCCTTCGATCTTGTCGCCACGGCCACGCGGCGGCGTGCCGCCCTTGTCGCTCGCCGACTCACGCGGGCGGAACTTCACCTCGAGGCCGACGTGGTTGAACACGTCGTACGAGAGCTCCTGCGTGCCGCGCAGCGCGTGGTTGAAGAAGTCGCGCAGGCCAGCGCCGCCGAGCGCCTCCGCGGCCGCTTCGATGCCGCCTTCGGGCACGCCGCTCTCGTCGCCGTAGCGGCTCCAGAGGCCGCGCAGCAGATCATCGAAGGACTTCTGATCGCCCGTCGCCTTGCGGATGTGGAGGTCCAGCAGCGCGCAGACGATCTCGCCCTTCAAGTAGTAGCTGATGGCGCTGTTGGCCGAGTTCTCGTCGGGCCGGTAGTGCTTGGTCCACGCGATCTGCGAGGCCTCGACCAGCGGCAGCACGCGGCGGCCCGGCGTGGTGTGCAGCAGCGTGAGCGATTCACCGAAGCGCGTCAGGTAGCGCTGGCCCGACATCAGGCCTGCGCGGCGGGTGACGAGGTTGTCGTAGTAGCTCGTGCCTCCTTCGAAGAACCACAGCAGCTCGGTGTAGTTCTCCTGGCTGTAGTCGAACGGCACCAGGGCCTTCGGCTTCACGCGCTTCACGTTCCACAGGTGGAAGTACTCGTGCGCGCACAGCGTGAGGAAGTCTTCCCAGCCCTTGGCCGACGCGAAGCCGGTGCGCGGGTAGAGCAGCGCCGTCGACGCCTTGTGCTCGAGGCCACCGCGGCCCTTGTCGGTCGCGTAGATGAAGAAGACGTAGCGCTTCATCGGCAGGCCGCCGAACAACGCCGCTTCGTTCTCGATGATGCGCGTGAAATCGCTGACGAGCTTCTTCTCGTCGAGCTGCGGCTCGCCCCACATGACGACCTCGTGGGGCACGCCGGCCGCGGTGAAGTGCAGCGGCGTGTGCGTGCCGATCTCGAACGGCGAGTCGACCAGCTCGTCGTAGTCGGCAGCGATGAACGCGCCGCTCTCTTCGGGCAGCGCGACTGTCGTGTTCCAGCCGGGCGGGGCGTCGATGACGACGTGGTGCGGCTTTCCGCGCAGGGCCTCGGCGTAGAAGAAGAGCGTCGCGCCGTTGAAATAGCCGTGCGTGCCGTCGAGGTGACTGGTGCGCACCGTCAGCTCGTTCGCGTAGACCTTGTACTGACAGCGCACCGACTTGCCGCCGGCGGCGATGGCGTAGCTGCGCTTGTCGACGCGCTTGAAGGGCACCGGCTTGCCGGCGTCGTCGACGACGGTGAAGTCCTGCACGTGCCGCGCGTACTCGCGCACGAGGTAGCTGCCGGGCGTCCACACCGGCAGACACACGGTCAGCTCGCCAGACTGCGCGGGGAAGGTCGCCTCCACCTCGAACAGGTGCGAGTGCGGGCGGGACATCGAGACGCGGTAACGGGTGATCTCCGGCATGCCGAAACGTCTACACGTTTTGGCGCGCCGCGGGGAACCCGGTGACACGGCGGAACGACACCGCGAGGGCCTCGCCCGGCTTCACGTCGAGGTGCGGGCCGACGGCGCGCAGCACGCCCTCGCCGAGTTGCAGCCGGTACTCGGTCGCGCTGCCGAGGAAGAGCCGGGCCAGCAGCGTCAGGCGCGGGCCGTCGGCGCCAAGCTGCACGTCTTCGGCGCGCACGGCGATGGTCTCGACGTCGGCGCCGACCGCGATGGGGAACTCAGCGCCTCCGGTGGTGAAGCCGGTGCCGGTGCCGGTGCCGCGGCCGTGGAGCACGTTCGCGCTGCCCACGAAGCCGGCGACGAAGGGCGTGGCCGGCGCGTCGTAGATGCGCTGCGGCGTGTCGAGCTGCTCGATGACGCCGTGGTTCATCACCGCGACGCGATCAGCGAGCGCCAACGCTTCGTGTTGATCGTGCGTCACGAAGATCATCGTGGTGCCGAGCCGGGCGCGCAGCGCGGCGATCTCCCCGCGCAGCTCTTCGCGGAGCGCCGCGTCGAGGTTCGAGAGCGGCTCGTCGAGCAACAGCACCCGCGGCTTGCCCACCAGCGCGCGGGCGATGGCGACGCGCTGCAGCTGGCCGCCCGAGAGCTGCGACGGCATCCGAGCTCCGAGCGCGTTGAGCCGCACCCAGCCGAGCGCTTCGTCGACGCGTTGGTTCAGCTCGGCGCTGGCGACGCCCTGCAGCTTGAGCGGATAGGCGACGTTCTCTCGCACCGTGCGGTGCGGCCACACGGCGTAGCTCTGGAACACCATGCCCAGCTGCCGCTGCTCGGGCGGCACGTGGACCGTGGGCGCGTCGACCTCGGCGCCGTCGATGCTGATGCGCCCGGCGTCGGGCCGCTCGAGGCCAGCGATCATGCGCAGCGTCGTCGTCTTGCCGCAGCCTGAAGGGCCGAGCAGCGCGACCAGCTCGCCGGCCTTCACCGACAAAGACAGCTCGCGCACCACGTGTGTGGCGCCCCAGCTCTTCTTCACGTTGAGCAGCTCGATCGACGACATGTCAGCGCGCCTGCTTTCGTGTCGCGCCGATGAGCTGCGTCGCCAGGACGAGCAACACGAACGCGCACGCGATGACCGCGGCGGCGCCCGGGTCGGCGTAGCTCTGCAGCTCGAAGAGCAGCGTGCCGAGGACGTCGCGGCCGGTGGGAATGAGGAGGACGCTCAAGGTGAGCTCCGTGACGCAGGTGAGGAAGGTGACCGTGAACGCGGCGCGCAGCGGCGCGCGGAGTTGCGGCAGCGTGCCGTCGAGGAACGCGCGCGCCGGGCCCGCGCCGGAGAGCCGCGCGGCTTCCGTGAGGGAAGGGTCGAGCTGCGCGAGCCCGTCGGCGGCGTTGCGGGCGCCGAAGGCGAGGTGTTTGACGACGTAGGCGATGAGTAGCAGCCACAGCGTGTTGCCCAGCGCGAGGACGAAGGCGATGCGCTCGAAGGCGATGAAGCGCACGTCGCGCGAGAACGCGATGACGAGCGCGAGCGCCAGCACTGTGCCGGGCACCGCGTAGGGCGCGCCGGCGAGCAACTCCAGCGCGCGGCGACGGGTGCTGGCGACGATCAAACCCAGGCCGGTGACGAGCCCGGCGGCGGCGGTGGCCAACGCGAGGCTGCGCAGCGCGGCGTCGATGGTGCGTGCGTCGCCGAGCACGGTGCCCCAGTGCTTCGTCGTCAGGCCGGACAGCTGCCCCCACACGGGCTGCACCGACGTCAGCGCTACGGCGAGCAGCGGCAGCGCGACGAGGACCGTGGCGGTGATGACGGCCAGCGCCGACAGTGGTGCACGCCAACGCCCAATCGAGAGCGGGCGCACCGAGAGGCCCTTGCCGGTGGACAGCCGCACCGCTCCCCGACGGGCCAACCCGCGGCTGACGAGCAGCACGGTGACGGCCAGCAGCAAGAGTTCGACGCTGAGGATCGCGGTGCGTGAGAGGCCCTGACCAAGCAGCACTTCGCCGTAGAGGCGCGTGGTGATGGTCGGCGTGGGCGGCGTCGCGGTGACGCCGAGCAGGTAGGGCACGCCGAACGCGGACGCCGCGAAGAGAAAGCAGAGCGCGGCGCCTGACAACGCGGCCGGCAGCGCGAGCGGCAAGGTGACGGTGGCGACGGCGCGCAGGGCGGTGGCGCCCGACATGCGCGCGGCCTCTTCAAGAGAGGAGTCGATGCGTTCGAGCGCGGCGAGCGTCGGCAGGAAGACGAGCGGGAGCCCGGCGCTGCCAAGGACGAACGCGATGCCGCCGCGGCCGTAGACGTCGAACGTGCCCGCGCCGAAGACGAGGTTGAGGAGCCCGGCGCGTGGGTTGGCGAGTGAGACCCAGCCCATGCCGAGGATGAACGGCGGAATCGCAGCGGGGAGGGTGAAGACGGCGCGCAGCGGCGTGCGGAGCGCGAGGTCGGTGCGGCCGATGAGCAGCGCGAGCGGCACGCCGATGAAGAAGGCGAGGGCGGCGGCGCCGGCGGAGGTGGTCAGTGTGCCGAGCAGCGCGGCGACGTTGTCGGGGTGGGCCCACAGCGCGAGCCAGCCGGGGCCAGGTGCGCCCGCTTGCAGCAAAAGCAGCGTGAGCGGCAGCACGAAGAAGAGCGCGAGCAGCGCGGTGGTGAGCGCGGTCTTCATGCGTCCGGGTTTGGGTGTCCCACGGCGAGTTTGGGGTGAGGGTGACGCACCACCTCACCCAGCCTCTCCGCCGCGGCGGAGAGGAGAACGGTGGAGGTGCCCGCGCGCAGCAGCACGAAGAAGACCGCGGACTTCATGAGCCCCCTCTCCCGCGAAGTGGGAGAGGGTTGGGGTGAGGGTGACGCACCACCTCTCACAGCCTCTCCGCAGCGGCGGAAAGGAGAACGGTGGAGGTGCTCGCGCGAACACGGCCGGGGCCCAGTGAAGCCGCGGGCAGCGTGGGGCTCGCGTTCTTCACGCTCCCTCTCCCTGCGCCAGCGGGGAGAGGGCGGGGAGAGGGGCCGCCGCTCGGTGACTCGTTCTCGCCCCTCACCCCAACCCTTGTATGTCGGAGTTGCAGTACGAGGGAGGACGTCGGG
>CAYWON010000223.1:0-8508 GCA_964459885.1 uncultured Archangium sp. | reverse complement strand
AGCTTCACCTTCAGCAGCGCTTCCATGCGCGAGAGCCGCCGGCTGACGGTGCTGCGCGGCACGCCCAGCTCGCGCGCCGTCTGGCTCACCGACGCCGTCTTTCCCAACGAGACCAGCGTGGGCAGCAGCGGCAGCAGCTCCTCGTTCACCATTCATCGGGGTGTAGCACCAACGCACCACCAATGCGCACGGGTGAGGCATTGGCGAGACACCCGGTGTTCGTACCTGATGTGCCCATGAACACGCTCAGCTTCTACGGCCCCGCGCCTGAGGTTTCCCGCTCCGAAGAGGTGCTGACGGCGTACCGGAAGTTCCTCGACGAGCGGAACGGCCCGGGCTTCGCGGCGCGCGACGTGCGCATGGCCAACGAGTTCAACCCCGCGCGGGTGGCCGCGACCACGAAGGTCGACGCCGCGCGCTTCAACCGCAACTACGCCGCGTTCAAAGAGAAAGACGTCAGCGAAGACGAGCTGGCGCTGCTGACCTTCGTGAAGATCAACGCCGGCGAGGCCTACGGCGTCGAGATGGTCGGCAAGGCGCGCGAGGCGCTGCGCCAGGCACCGGGCGTGGCAAACGAGGTCGAGCGCACGCTGACCGACGAAGAGCGGTACCACACGCGCTTGCTGGTCGGTGCGGCGGGCCACTTCGAGGGCCTCGACGTCACCGGCGCGTGGCGCCCTGCCCTGCCGCTGCGTGTGCTCATCGGCACGCTGGTGCGCATGCCGAAGGTGCTCTTTCACCCGCTGCTGCTGGCCTCGGAGATCGCCGGCGTGCACGTGTTCGACTGGATGTTGCGGCGCCTGCGCACGCTCTTCCCCAACGAGCCCGCGGTGCGCGAGTCGATGGAGCAGCGCCTGACCGAGGTGCTCATCGACGAGGTCGGCCACGTGACGTTCAACCGCGTGATGACGGGTGCGCTCGGCCGGGCTGTTGCGCGACCGCTCGCGAAGCTGGTCTCGTTGAGCAACCAGAACCTCAACAAGGAGTTGGTGGCGCTCGGCTACGGCCGCGCCGAGCTGGGCCGGATCGAGACGTTCGACTTCGGGTCGTTGCCTGAAGAGGTGCGTCGACGCGCGTTTTTCGCGTGAGGAGAGGGTGATGAGTCCTGTCTTGCTGCTGGTGCTGGCTGGAGGTTTCTCGCTCGTCGACACGGTGGACGGCGTGCGCGTCGAGGCGCGCGAAGTGAAGGGCTCCGATTTCAAGGAGCTCAGGCTGACGGCGACCTCGCCCAAGCCCGTGAAGGCGCTGTGCGACGCGGCCTACGGCGACGGCTCGGTGTCGAAAGAAGAAGCCTCGACGGTGAAGCGCACGGTGCTGCGCGAAGGCGCCAACGAGCGGGTGCTGTACGAGCAGCGCATGACGCCCATCGTGTCGGCGCGCGACTACGTGGTGCACTGGAAGCGCGCCGCGAAGTCGGACGGCAGCTGCGTGGTGTCGTTCGACACGACGACCGAGCTCGCGCCGCCGGTGAAGGACGGTTGGGTGCGCGTCGACAAGATCCGCGGCACGTGGACGTTCACGCGCGATGGGGAACAGACGCGCATCGAGTACGTCAGCTATTCGGAGCCGGGCGGCAGCATCCCCGCGTTCATCTCGGAAGGTCCGCGCCGCGACCTTGAGGTGAAGGTGCTGAAGACCGTGCTGCGCGTCGCGACGCGCTGAGTCGCAACAATCTGCAGTCTCGGCTCTGCCATCACGTTGCGACGCACCTAGAGTGCGCGCCCATGACCGACAGACCCATGCATGCAGTGCCCGGCGCTTTTCAGAAGCTGCAGCAGCTGTACGCGGAAGGTGAGGCTGCGTTCGCCGAGCAGGACTACGAGACGGCGATCGACAAGTTCACCGAAGGCCTCGGCATCGATGACCACTTCCGCCAGCGGTACATCACCATGTACGCGCAGCGGGCCTTCGCGTACCTGCGCGTGCAGGACTACGAGAACGCGATTCCTGATTTCGACAAAGCCATCGAGATGGAACCGGAGCCGCACCGCGCGAACTACCACTTCCAGCGTGCGCTCTGTTTCTGGCAGGGCGCGCAGAACGAAGCAGCGGCGCTGGCGGACCTCGACAAGGCGAACGGCTACGCGGCTGAGTTCTGGATGCCGTACGACCTGCGCGGACGCATTCACCTCGCGGCGGGCCGCTACGCAGACGCGATGCTGCAGTTCCAGCTGGTGCTCGACCGCAACCCGAACGAGCAGACGAAGGCCCGTCTGGAAGAAGCGCGCGCTGGCGCGATGAAGGCGGCGCAGAGCGCGCAGGCGACGGTGGCTTCAGGCGGCGGCGGCGACGCAGACCCGGTGGTGTTCCCCGGCCAGCCGGTCGCGAAGCTGTCGGACTACGTGAAGCTGATGAAGAAGATGCAGACCGGCGACATGCAAGGCGCGCTGTCGATGTTCGGTCTCGACATGATGGCCTACGGCGGCGTCGCGGCGCAGTGGGCTGGCAAACTGGGCGCTGACCCGACGCTGAACGCGAAGTTCATGAAGCTGCTCACCGGCGGGTGAGGCACCGGCGCACTCAGCGCAGCACTTCGACGTCGTACGTGCGCGCCGGCCCGCCGCTGATGGTCAACACGCCGCCCGGAAACTCGAGCGAGGTGCCGTCGAGCCGCGCCACGTTGCCGTCGACGCACCCACGCTGACCCGCGCTCGTACACGCGGGCAGCGAGAACGCCGTCGCGCCTGACGTCGTCACCTCGTACCGCGTGCCGTCGCGCTCGGTGAAACCACCCGCCGCGCCCGCCGCGACCAACAGCACGCGCTCGGCGGCGACGTCTTCAAGGTCCACCACCGGCGCGCCCGCCGGCAACAACGTCTGCACGCGCGCTGGCAGTCGCGGCACCACCGCGCCCGCGCGAAGGAAGAGCGGCAGCTCCGTCACCGGCGCAGTCACCATCACCTCCGTCGGTCCCGTCACGCGCGTCGCGCCGTCCCACGAGACCCAGGTGCCTTCCGGGAAGTACACGAGCCGCGACGTCGCGCCCTCGTCGACCACCGGCGCCACCAACACGTCATCACCCAGGCAGTACTCGTCGCTCACCGTCCACGCGCGGTCGTCGCCCGGCGACACCACCGCGAGCCCACGCAGCGTCGAGACACCCGTCGCCTCCGCCGCAGCCGACAACGCGTCGAAGAACGGGAAGAGCTGAATGTGCACCTTCGCCCAGCGCCGGTAGTGCGCGGTCGTCTCGGCGTCCTTCTCGAGGTTCCAGTTGTTGCGCGCGTCGATGCCGTGGTGCGTGCGCATCACCGGCGTCAGCGCGCCGAGCGACGTCCAGCGGAAGAAGAGCTCCTTGGTCGACGGCGGGTTGGTGTTCGACTGGTACCCCGCGATGTCGTGCGCGTAGGTGTTCACACCCGACAAGCCCAGGTTGATGCCCATGGGAATGACGGTGAAGAGGCCGTCGTCTTTCTGGAACGACGTGCGCTGGTCGCCCGCCCACACCACCGGCGTCACCTTGTTGCTGCCCACCCAACCCGCGCGCGAGAAGAACAGCCGCTGCACGCCGTCAGCCTCGCGCTCCTTCATCACTTCTTGATTCAGCGTGGCCCACTCGAGCGCGTAGCGGTTGTGCGCCAACAGCGGGTCTTCGCCGCTCGTCAGCACCGCATCGTGCGGCAGCCACTCGCCGTAGTCCGCCATCCACCCGGTGAAGCCCTCGTCCAACGACTTGCGCAGATACGACTTCACCCACTCGCGCGTGGCGGGCTTCGACAAGTCCGCCATGCCCGTCTTCTTGAACGTGACGCCGTCGTACAAATACGCGCCGCCATCGGCAGCGCCCACGAGGTGACCACCGGCCACCGCCTCGTCGTAGATGCGCGTCTCGGTGACGACGAAGGTGTTGAAGTACGACTGCCACGAGTAGCCCGCGTCGGCCAACTCAGCGGCGACGGCTTCCACGTCGGGGTACAGCGTGCGGTCGGTGTCCCATTCCTCGATGAGCCGGTAGCCCGTGGGCTCGTCGCGCCCGCCGCGGAAGTCTTCGGTCCAGATGGCCGACGACGGAATGTCTTCATCGCGGAGGAACTTCGCGAAGCGGCGCACCTCGGCCGACCCGAAGATGGAGTCGTTCCACGGCGCGAACGCCATCGGCGGCGGGCGCAGCGGGCGACCCAGCGGCCCTGCGGTCGCGCGCTCCACGGCCTGCTTCGGCGCGCCTTCGTAGACGTGCAGCGTGAAGGTGTTGCTCCAGACCTCGATGCGAAAGACATCGTTCGCCGTGCTGCACACCTCGAAGATGGACCGCGCGTCGCTCTCGACGAGGCCGAGGTAGCCGCGGTTCGACACCCACGTCGGCAAGCCGAAGCTCGACGCGTGGCGCGTGCCCACCAACATCCACAGGTCGGGGTACTCGTCGTCGTCGATCTCTTTCCCGATGCCGGGCTCGCTCGTCCACATGGTGACGGTGTGGCCGCGGTGGTCGACGCCGTCGGCCTGGCCACCGAAGCCGAGGAACCTGTCTGCGTCCTGACAGCGCAGCGCGAGCGAGAGCCGGTTGGTCTCTTGCGCGTCGGCGGTGAACGTCAGCGCCACCACGCCTTCGGCTGACGAGCGCACGTCGACCTTCACCACGGGCGCGCCGTCGTCGCCGCTCCACGTGCCGCGCAGGCCTTCTTTGTCGAACGCGTCGACCTTGAACGTCGTGCCCTCGCGCCAGGTGGGCCGCGAGTCGGTGATGCGCCAGCTGCCGAACTGCATCTCGTAGCGGGCGCGACCCACACGCGTGGCCACCGGCGCCACGCCGAGCGCGTTCTCGAGCAGCGTCTGGTCGCCCTTCTGCAAGACGAGGCGGTTGTCGGTGGCGCCGAGGGTCAGGCCGCCGAGCGACGGCACTTCAGGCGCGCAACCCGCCAGAAACATCAGGACGACAAGGGACTGACGCATACCCGTGATGATGCTGGATTTTTGCGGCAGGAGCGGCACTTCGTCATGGAATCGTCAGTGCGTCATGCGTCTTCGTTGGTGAAAACCCGGCGGCCTGTGTTGAGGGGGCACCATGACGTCGACTGACCTGGCCGAGGACCGCGACCTGGCGCTGCAGCTCCACCGGTTGCTGAGTGAAATCGACCCGGTCCGATGGAAGGACGAGATGGCGGCG
Organism: uncultured Archangium sp.; assembly: GCA_964459885.1. Lineage (GTDB taxonomy): Bacteria > Myxococcota > Myxococcia > Myxococcales > Myxococcaceae > Archangium_A. The sequence continues at coordinate 3,404 of CAYWON010000223.1, read as the reverse complement.
GCGTTGAAGTCGGGCCTCGCAGACCTGCAGCCGCGGTTGGCGCGCCGTCACACCACGCTGGCCGACACGCTCAAGGCCGAGCTCCCGGCGAGCGACACCAGGTCGAGCTGGCTGACCTTCAAGCAGCGCATGCAGCCGGCGTACATGGAGTTCGCCAAGCGCCTGCAGGCGGCACAGGTGCACGTGCCGTCGCTGCGGCCGACGAACTACCGGCGAAGCCTGCTGCACGTGTCGTCGGGCGTGTTCGCGGTGTTCTGCATCGAGGTGCTGCCGTGGTGGGCGCTGACGGCCATCGCGGTGGCGTGGACCACGTTCGCGTGGACGTGTGAGATTTCGCGGCGGCTGTCGCCGCGGGTCAACGCGCTCTTGATGAAGCTCTTCAAGCCGGTCGCGCACGACCACGAGACGCACAAGGTCAACTCGGCGACCTGGTACGCGTCGGCGCTGTTGCTGCTGGCGCTGACGCACGAGCCGCTGTGGTGCGTGGCGGGCGTGGCGGTGCTTGGCATCGGCGACCCGGTGGCGGGGCTCATCGGTCGGCGCTTCGGTCGCGTTCGCCTGATGCACGGGCGCTCGCTGGAGGGCACGGCGGCGTTCTTCGTGTCGGCGATGCTGGTGACGCTGGGGTTGTTCATGCTGCTGCACGACGTGTCGCTGGGTCGCGCGCTCTTGCTGGCGTCAGCGGCGGGCCTCGCGGGCGCCATCGCTGAGCTGGTGAGCCTGCGCGTCGACGACAACTTCTCCATCCCCGTCAGCGCTGCAGCGGGCGTGGCGATGGTGAGCGCGCTGCTGGGCTGAGCTACCGCTCCAGCGGGTGCAGTGTCGTCGTCGGTGGCACAAATTGGGTGCCAGCACCTGAGAATACAATCAGCGAGCGATCAGTACAGCCAGCCGCACGGTACTCAACCCACGGGTCACTGTAGATGGAGCTGTACCCGACGAAGTCTCCGCGCCCGCTGAATACGATCGGACAGCGCCATATTCGAGCGTTGGTCCTGATGGCCGTAACGACGTAGTCACCACTCGAACCCGCTACCTCAACACCACTCGGCACACCACTCGGCACGACTTCGAGTGCTCCACCGTCAAAAACATATCGAACCAACCCTTTCTCATCAAACACATCCGAAGTCCACATGCTGAATAAATCCACTCTGGCCACGGCACGACGCGGGAATTCCCATGACTGGCTCAAGGTGAGACCACCATCAAGTACATCGTATCGGTCGAGGTGCAAGACCCACGGCGTGAACTGCACCGTGGACACAATCACCGCATCCGACTGCGGGAGAATCTCATTCAACACTCCACCATCCAAAGTCAATGACACACAGGAAGAAGAAGGCTGCCCGCCAATATAAGAAACACACAGCTCATCATCGGTCCCAAAATACAACCTGGAATCCAGCTTGGTAAAGCGAGCGCGAAATGGAATGGGCTCAGGCAATGGAAACTCAGGCCTCCAGTCAGCAAGCATCCTCGGCACGCGACCCACTCCGCCATCAAACGAGGCGTAGAGTCCATCGGGCGTATCCCACAACCTGGCTCCATCACCCAACTCAAACAGAACCTCCGGAGTTCGACCGGCCATCGAGAAGTGAGTCAACGACCACCTCTGTTCCAGTGGATAGTATCCATTGCAAACCAAATCATCATCAAGCTCACGCAGCGGACCATAACAATGGCCCGGCACTTGGCGTCCGACGGCTGCGCGCGTGGCCGTAATGACTTCGAAGCTGTACTGCCGCCGCTCGCCCGCAAAATCGAGTTCGAGCTGGTGCATCCCGACTTCGTGCATGCGAAGCGTTACATCCACGGAGGCGAATCGCCCGAACGGCAACGCTCCAGCCGCCAGCTCGGCGCGTTGGTCAACCTCAGGAACGCTTTGAAACACTTGACCAGAAGGCAAGCGCTGGCGCACCTTGGGAGTCGGCACTTTTCCCGGTTCGCACTCCCCCAAGTACGCCGAAAATTTCAAGCTACTGAACTCGGACTGCAGGTAGATCAGCTGTTCACCGGGTGCAAAGACCACATCAGCCACCCGGCACGGCGGCTCGCAACCCGCGCCGAGCGCGAGAATCAGACAGCCAACAATCAACCGCTCCATCACGGCTCTCGGGACGGCATCGGCGCGACGCCACGCCCGGTGGGAGACTGGAAGGAGCAGCTGAAGCCCTTCGGGCCATACACAACATACACGACACGACCGAACACCGCAGAGAACGCGTCCGCCCAGAGACTCAAACTCGAACTATAGTCTCGATAATTTAGACCGGAGTATGAAGCATAGAGTCCATGACTTTCGTGCGGATAGTCAGTCGTGACGACAGCCCTGTGTGGCAGCTCGATTCGGGGGTCAAGCGGCCTCCAGACCAAGGTCCCACCTGTCGTGCGGTGTTCGTCAACGACGCCGATCTCGTCAAGTACGCATGGCGCGACGACGTACGTCGGATTCGAGCTATTCGGAGTCAGCTGGATTGAAGTCGTGTTCCCGAAGATGAACCCTGAGACGAGTCTCGAGATTGGCGTACTCTGATACACACTCAACTCGCCGTCTTGCGTTCTCGCGTAGCAGTACGATTCTTCACCATTCATCCATGCGGCTGGTTCGACGTCTTCGTCGACATAGACGAATCGAGCGACGGCGTCCCATTTGGCCGAATACTCGTACCGCACCTCCCGGTCGGCCGGGTCTGGACACAACGACATGTCAGCCGTACCACCGCATCGCTTCACCACCTTCGCGGTCAACTCACCGTTGAGATGGTTGATGTCGAGTGGCGGCGAATCTCGGTCGCTCCTCGACAATTGAAACGGCAGCACGTCCGTGCTTCTCGTCACTTCGACGAAAAGCCTGTGCCCCGAGATTGCACAGTCGTTCCCAAGCCGTCCTCCAGCGTGCTCAGTTCTCACGCCACCTACTCCAAGCCCGACATCGTACTTATCGAAGCCGCTTCGACGGACGCCCGCTACACCGACCTCTTCGAATGCACGTGCGACATTCGCGCAGTCATCGCGTGTAATAACTCGACCGTCCCTCCATCGGTTACTTGCGTGCATCACATTCATTACGCCAATAGCATTATCACAAACACTCAACAACTTATTCCGCTGATTCAAGAACCTATCAGCCGAGGCCAATTGCTGGGCACTTTCGTCACTCCTCCGAATCGTCTCGAAGTAGAAGCGTGCGGTCATCAATCGACCGAACGGTGTCGTGCCCGGCACCGCGTTCGGCACACCTGTCGCAATGAGAGCGAAAGCCCGGTTCGGAATTCCTATCCACGAGTATTGGCAGTCGACGCGAGTCGAGTCGCAGTTCGCCTTATGGGCGACGTTTGCCACCGCGCTACCCCGCTGATCACTTGAGTTGGTCCTCGACGTGACGGTACCACGCGGCCACC
>CAYWON010000222.1:0-8596 GCA_964459885.1 uncultured Archangium sp. | reverse complement strand
ACCTGCTCGACACGCCGGGCCACCAGGACTTCTCGGAAGACACCTACCGCACGCTGTCGGCCGCCGACGCCGCGGTGATGCTCATCGACGCCGCCAAGGGCGTCGAGCCGCAGACCATCAAGCTCTTCAAGGTCTGCAAGCTGCGCGGCATCCCCATCTTCACGTTCGCGAACAAGCTCGACCGCTACGGCCGCACGCCGCTCGAGCTGATGGACGAGCTCGAAAAAGTGCTCGGCATGCGCGCGTACCCGATGAACTGGCCCATCGGTTCAGGGCCTGAGTTCCGCGGCGTGTACGACCGCCGCAGCAAGCACGTGCACGTGTTCGCCGCTGAAGGTCGCCACGGCGAGGCCGAGGTCGCCGAGAAGATCGTCCCGCTCGCCAGCGATGAGATCAAAACCATCCTCACCGACGCGGAGCTCGAGAAGCTCAACGAAGACATCGAGTTGCTCGACATCGGCGGCGATGAGTTCAGCGTGCAGAAGGTGCTCGATGGCGCGCTGTCGCCGATGTTCTTCGGCTCGGCGATGACCAACTTCGGCGTGCGCCCGTTCCTCGACGCGTTCCTCGAGCTCGCGCCGCCGCCGTCGGGTCGCCCGTCGAGCGCCGGCTTCGTCGAGCCCTCGGGCGAGAAGTTCACCGGCTTCGTGTTCAAGATTCAGGCGAACATGGACCCCGCGCACCGCGACCGCATCGCGTTCCTGCGCGTGGTGTCGGGCCACTACACGAAGGGCATGACGGCCCACCACGTGCGGTTGGACAAAGACATCCGCCTCGCGAAGCCGACGCAGTTCATGGCGCAGGAGCGCACCACCATCGAAGACGCGTGGCCCGGTGACGTGATCGGTCTCTTCGACCCCGGCGTCTTCCGCATCGGCGACACGTTGCTCGAGAGCGGCAAGCCGTTCGACTTCGAGTGCGTGCCGCGCTTCTCGCCGGAGTTCTTCGCCGTCTTGCGCTCGAAAGACCCGATGAAGCGCAAGCAGATGGAGAAGGGCCTCGAGCAGCTGTCGGAAGAAGGCACCATTCAGCTCTTCCAGCAGCTGCAGATGGGCATGAAGGACCCCATCGTCGGCGTCGTCGGTCAGCTGCAGTTCGAAGTGCTGCAGTTCCGCATGGAGGCCGAGTACGGCGCCAACATCATCGTGGACAAGCTGCCCTTCAGCCACGCGCGCTGGGTCGTCGCCGAGAAGTTCGACCCCAAGGCGTTCGACTGGGAAGGCAACCGCCAGACCGTGCAGGACCGTGACGGGCTGCCGCTGGTGCTCTTCCGTGACGAGTGGGCCATGCACCACGCGCTCGAGAAGCACCCGGAGCTCAAGTTCCAGGCACACGCGCCCCAGCTCAAGGCAAGCTCGGTCATCGTCAGCCACTGAGTTCGAAGTGAGGGAGTGATGGAGAAGCTGCAGGCGCTGCTCGACGACGGCATCATCGACGAGGTCTACAGCCAGCTGAAGACGGGCAAGGAAGCCGAGGTCTGGCTCGTCAGTCACCATGGCGAAGCCGTCGCCGCCAAGCTGTACAAGGAACGCGAGTTCCGGAACTTCAAGAACGATGCGGGCTACCGCGAGGGCCGCCAGGTGCGGAACTCGCGCACGCAGCGCGCGATGGACAAGGGCTCGAAGTTCGGTCGCGCCGCATCGGAAGAGGCGTGGAAGTCAGCCGAGGCCGACGCGATGGAGTTGCTGCACAAGCTGGGCGTGCACGTGCCCAAGCCGGTGCTGTTCTACGACGGCGTCTTGTTGATGGAGGTCATCGGCGACGCGGAAGGTCGCGTGGCGCCGCGCCTCGTCGAGACCACGCTGACGAAGGAACAGGCCTCGCAGTTCTACGTTCAGCTGCGCGGCGACGTCGTGAAGATGCTCGCGGCGGATCTGATTCACGGCGACCTCTCCGAGTTCAACATCCTCCTGGGCGCGAAGGGCCCGGTCATCATCGACTTTCCGCAGGTCGTCACCGCGGCGAAGAACTCGCAGTCGGAGCAGTACTTCCGCCGCGACCTGGGCAACCTGCTGCGCTTCTTCGGTGGCTTTGACGCGACGCTGAACGAGAAGCACGCCGCCGACGCCGATGAGATCTGGCGCGCGTACGTGCGTCGCTACATCTCGCCGCACTTCGTGCCGGGCGCGCGGCCGCAGGGTGGAAAGCCGCAGCACCCGCCGCGACGTGACGGTGCGCCACAGCAGCGCCGCGAGGTGTCGTTCAACAACGGTCAGCCGCGACGCGACGGTGCGCCGCAGCAGCGCCGCGAGGTGTCGTTCAACAACGGCCAGCCGCGACGTGACGGTGCGCCGCAGCAGCGCCGTGACGCGTCGTCTCAGAACGGTCAGCCGCGCCGTGACGGTGGTCCGCCGCAGCAACGCCGCGATGGCGCCGGAGACAACGGCCAACCTCGACGCGACGGTGCGCCCGCAGGTCAGCAGCCACAGCAGCGTCGCGGTCCCGAGGTGAGCTTCCGCGGCGCGGCGCCGGCGCGACCTGCCAGCGGCGGGGGCAACCCGGGTGGCGGGCATCGACGCCGCCCGAAGCGGCACTTCTGAGGGCCGGAGACCCGCAAGTAATACGGTACAGACAGGCGTTCAGTGGGGCGCTGTGCGCGTCGGCGTACATCAGCCCCAGACAGATCCGTCGGCGAGGTGGTGCGTTCACGGCCTCCCATGCGCGCGCCCATCACCGCCACCGTCCTCGGTCTCCTGAGCTGTGCCCACTCACCGTCGACGTTGGACGCGCGCGCGCTCAGAGCCGAAGGCCCTGCCGGCCTCGAGGCGCTGCTGCAGAAATACGACGTGGCCTCGCCCGACGCGCAGCGCGAGCTCGTCGACGTCATCGCGAAGGTGGCGGGCCAGCGCGACGCGCACGTCTCGCGGCTGTACTGGTACGACGACCTCGACACCGCGCTCGCGCGCTCGAAGGCCACGCGCAAGCCGGTGCTGTCGCTGCGCATGCTGGGCCGCCTCGATGAAGAGCTCTCGTGCGCCAACTCGCGCTTCTTTCGCACCACGCTCTACGCGAACGCCGCCGTGTCGAAGTACCTGCGTGAGAACTACGTGCTGCACTGGAGCTCCGAGCGTCCCGTGCCGGTGGCCACCATCGACTTCGGCGACGGCCGCAAGGTGACGCGCACGCTCACCGGCAACTCCATCCACTACGTGCTCGACCAGGACGGCTTCGTGGTCGACGCGCTGCCCGGTCTCTACGGCGCGCAGGACTTCGTCACGCGGCTCGATCGCGCGCGGCCAACGGCCGGCCTCACGCCCCAGCGTCGTGCGCAGTGGCACCGCCAGGAGCTCGCCGTCTCACTCGCCACTTTCAACGCGTCGCTGACGAAGCTCTGGGCGACGCAGGTCGACGCGCTGCCGACGCTGCCCGGGCTCGACACCGACGTCGCGTGGCCGTCGAGTCGTGCCGCGGTGCCCATCGCCGTCGGCAAGGCCGTCGTGGAGTTCCCGATGATCAACCGGCTCACGCCCGACGACGGCGGCGCTCAACGGCCCGACACCACGCCGTGGTCCGGCCTCGCGCAACTGAGCGTGCGTGGCGCGCGGCTCGACGCACAGGCGCGCGCGCTCGTGCTCTCGAAGAACCCGGTCGACGTGACCTCGGCCGACGTTCCGATGTTGTCTGAAGCGCTCACGAAGCAACTGCTCGGAAAGCTGGAAGACGCCATCGCGCTCGACGGCGTGCGCAACGAGTACGCGCTGCACCCGGTGCTGCATCGGTGGCTCTCTGAGAACCCGACGGTGTCGATGACCGAGCTCAACCGCGAGGTCTACGCGCGCCTGTTTCTCACGCCGGCGAGCGACCCGTGGCTCGGCCTCGTGCCCGAGCTCGCGTGGACGGCGCTGCCCAACGACGGCATCGAGATCACGGCGCGCTGAACGGCCACACGAACGGCTTCTTCGCGTCGCCGCGCAGGTCCTGCCCCGGTCGCAAGATGCGCACGCGCGGGTCACCACGCTTCGCGACTACGCGCTCAGGGTAGGGGTCTGCCGCGTCGTTCTCTTCGTACGGCGACGCGCCGACGACGGGCTCACCGGGGTAGCCGGGGTACTTCGGGCCCATGCCTTCTCGCCAGTACCAGGGCGCGCCGCCATCAGCGCACGGCACCAGTTCCTTCGCCTGCAGCTGCCTCGCGTAGTGCAGCGCCTCGGGGCCGTCGGCCATCAGCTGCTGGGGCGCGGTGAGCATGTCGACCGGCACGTTCACGAGGAACGCGTCGAGCGTCGTGAAGCCGAAGAAGATGGGCCGCAGCTTGAACCCACGCACGCCGCAGAACAGGCGCTTCACCGGACCGGCCTTCTTCGCGACGTGGCTCATGTCGCCCAGCGCGTCGCGCCCGGCGTCCGCGAAGAACGCGTGTGAGTCGCGCTTCGTCTTCACCACCCACGTGCTGCCGACGTTGCGCAGGCCTTCGTAGACGCCGTCGCCGTCGGTCGGTTGCTCGCCGTAGAAGGGCAGGGCGCGCACGGTGAGGTCACCGACCTGACGGTCTTCCCACCACGCGAGCGGCTCGACGTTGGTGAAGCCCAGCTGTCGCAGGCGCAGCGCACAGTCGGTCGAGAAGAGGCTCTCGCGCTCGACGGGCGGCACGAAGAAGCGCGTCTCGCGCGGCAGCTGCAGCAACGAGCCGAGGTGAAAGTGATCTCCGTGCGAGTGCGTGATGAGCACCGCGTCGACGCGCCCGAGATCTCTGGGCTGCATCGGCTGGAAGCCCGGCAGGTCGAACTGGCTCGCGGGCCGGAAATACGGGTCGACCAGCACGCTCGCGGTCTCGCCGCGCACCAGCGTCGTGTTGTGGCCGACGTAGACGAGCGCCGCGGTCTCATCGGGCTTCGTGAAGCGATCGAGCCACCCGGCGCTGTCCAGGTCATCCAGCAGCGTCGCCGTCAGCTCGAACTGCGCGAGCGACTGCAGCTCGGCCCGCCTCGCGCCACGCGCCAGCGTCGAGAACAGCTCGTTCACCAGCGGCCATTCGTGCGCGCGCACCGGCACGTCGAGGCCCAGCTCGTCGCGGCGCAGGTGCAGCACCGTCGGCTTGAACTTCTCGGCGCGCGGGTAGAGCACGTCGTCTCGCAGCACGCGGCGGCCACCGACGCGCTTCTTGCCGACGCACAGCGCGGCGTAGGCCGACGAGTCTTCCATCGCGCGCACCAGCTTCGCGGCGTTGGCGCTGACGACGTCAGGCCCCAGTTGCTGCACCTGCCGCTTCAGCCACGCGTGCGCGCGCCGCACCGGTCGCGACGGCGGGCCCAGAATGCTGCAGCCGAGATCTTCGTGGTGATCAGCCTCGGTCTTCGCCGAAGCCAACACCGCCAGACTCACGCCGCGTGACAGGGTGACGCGCATCGTCAGCCGAAGAGCGGCCCCAGCTTCATCGCGAGGTCGAGGTTCATCGGCACCAGCTCGAGGTCGCCGTTCATCACTGCCATCTGCGCGTTCTTCTCGCCCTTCACCAGCGCCGTGAAGTTCTTCGCCGTCGCGCGAATGGTGAGCTTCGGCTTGCCCTCGAGCCCGACGGAGATCCACTCAGACGGCTTGGTGAGATCCGCCGTCCACTGACCGCCACCCGCGCCCGTGATGTCGAGGTGGATGACGCCGTCGAACGCGTCGCGCACGTTCTGGTGTCTGGCGAGGCGCTTCTTGAAATCGCCCTCGACGAGCTTCTCCATGGCCGTCTTCGCGCGCTTCTTCGCGGCGGGCTTCTTCTTGCCAGCGGCCTTCGTCGCCGCGGGCTTCACAGGCTCCGGCGCCGCGCTCGACTTGCGGAACATGTTGAAGCGGTCCATCGAGAAGACCGACGCGCCTTCTTCCTTGGCCGACTCGTAGATCTTCTTGAGCTGCTCGCTGGGCATGCCCGGGTTGCGGAAGTACTCCATGGCCACGCGGCCGATGCCCCAGTTCATCGCGAACGCGGCTGGCACGGTGAGCAGCGCGCCGAACACCGGAAGAATCGCCTTGATGCCCTGGCGCGCCAGCATGCCGAGGCCGGCGGTGGTCGCGAGCTCGACGATGAGGCTCTTGGCGTCGGCTTCGGTCACCTTGCGGCCGTAGATGTGGCCGACCGTGATGACCATGGCCGACTGCACCGGCAGCATGAGCACCGCGTCAGAGAAGGGAATCGGCGAGACCGCGATGACGGCGCAGGCGTAGCTGGCCATGTTGACGACGTCGCGGGCTGCTTCGTCGCGCTTGGCAGCGGGGACCTTCGAGAAGTCCTTCTTGCGGATGTCTTCGAGCGTATCGAGCCAGGACATGGTGACGACGCTAACGCCGCGAGTGCCCGGCGCGTTCCCTTTTCAGGCGCCGTGGACGGCGATGGGACGCCCGAAGTGCTTGTTCTCACGCAGCTTGATGGTGGGCGTCTGCTTGATGGTGCGCGCGAGGTGCGGGCCGACCCAGAAGCCCTTGGGGTGCGTCTTGCGGAAGTTCTTGCGGATCCACATGTCGATCTCGACGAAGCGCAGGCGGAACTTCTCGGGCGCCGCGTCTTTGCGGCCCGTCTGCTGCGTGACGTCCAGCTCGCCCCACAGCTGGCCGCTCACCAGCTCGCCGTCGTCGTTGGTGATGTTGCGTTCCCAGAACACGACGGGCGAGCGCACCTCGTCGATGCGCCAGTGACCCTTGTCCTTGCCCCGCTTCATCTTGTCGACCATCGCCGGGCCGATGTCGCTCGCCACGAGGTACAGGTCTTCCTGCGGCAGGCGGTCGTAGTTCGCCTCGTTGGCGCGGAACGTCTCCCAGTCGGGCGGCACGCGGCGCGGGTACACCTCGAAGGTGTAGCGCTCGAGGAACCGCAAGAACGCGAGCTCGTCGTCACGGTCCATGAACGTCAGCAGCTGGGTCGCCATGCGGCAGGCCCTCTAGCAACGAGTGCGGTAGACGACAGACATGTTTCTCGCGCTCGTCGTCCTCCTCTCTGCCTCGCCTGACGCCGGGGCTCCCTTCGACGCCGTGGCCGCCGCGCGCCTTGTGCACGGCTCGCCTCCGCACGGCGTCCCCGGCCCGTGGGTGTTGGGCGGTACGCGCATCGGCGCCGACGCGCTCAAGCGGCTTGGCCTCACCCGCGAGCAGTCGTTCGAGCTGAGCGTCGTGCACCGCGCGGTGCCCAGCGTGCAGTTCGCCTGCGTGGCCGACGGCGTCATGGCGTCCACCGGCGTCTCGCCCGGCAAGCTGAACCTCTCGGTGGAATCCGTCTCGTCCGAAGACGAGCTCGCCACTGTCGTCACCCACGCGAAGTCGAAGCGCGTGCTGACCTACCGGCTCACGAAGTCGTTCCGCGATCGCATGCGCGACGTGCCGTACGCCGAGTTTCCGAAGGCCGCGAAGGCGCTCGAGAAGCTCGCCGACGCCGAGGTCTTCACCGTCGAAGAGTCGGCGCTCGTGGCTGAAGGCCTCAGGCTCGAAGGCGCGCTCATCAAACCGACGACGTTGACCGTCGAAGCGCTCAAGGCGCTCGGCCCGACGACGGTGGAGTGGGCGGACAAGTCGGGCGCGCACACGTTCACCGGCGTGCGGTTGGACAAGGTGCTGACGGCCAACGGCTTCGCGGAAGGTGGCGGCGGCGGCGCGCCGAAACAGAAGCACGTCGGCCTGCGCAGCGTGCTGGTGGCGACATCGGCAGACGGCTTCGTGTCGGTCTTCAGCGTCGGAGAGCTGCTCGACGGGCTGGGCCCGACCACGGCGTTCCTCGCGTGGGAACAGGACGGCAAGCCGCTGCCGAAAGAGCACGGCACGTTCCGCCTGGTGGTGCCCACCGACAAGCGTGGCTCGCGGTCGAGTTACCAACTGACGTCGTTGCGCGTACTCGACTTGAGATGATCGATCAGCTCCGCGCGCTCGGGCTCCATGAAGGCGACACCGTCGTGGTGCACACGTCGTTTCGTGCGCTGCGGCCGGTGCCGGGCGGCGTCACCGGGCTGCTCGACGCGCTGCGATCGGCGGTGGGGGCGACCGGCACGCTGGTGATGCCCACCATGACGGCCGGCGACGCCGTGTTTGACCCACGCACCACGCCGTCGGTCGACATGGGCGTCGTCGCCGAGACGTTCTGGCGGCAACCTGGCGTCACGCGCAGCACGCACCCGGGCGGCTCGTTCGCCGCGCAGGGCGTCCACGCTGCGCGCATCTGTGCCCCGCAGCCGCTGAGCCCACCGCACGGGCTGCTGAGCCCCGTCGGCGTCGTCTACGAGCTGGACGGCAAGGTCTTGCTGCTCGGCGTGGGTCACGACGCCAACACCACGGTGCACCTCGCAGAGTCGCTCGCGGGCGTGCCGTACTCGACGCGCTACCCGACCGTCACCGCGCCCGGCGTCACCGAGCTCATCGCCGAGACCGATCACTGCTGCCGCGGCTTCGCGAAGCTCGATGCCTGGCTCGGCGCGAAACAGACGCGCGGCCCGGTGGCGAACGGCGAAGCGCGGCTGATGCGCGCTCGCGACGTGGTGGAGGCCGCGGTCGAGCAGCTCCGCCGCGACCCGCTCGTGTTCCTCTGTGCACCCGACGCCGGCTGCGACGAGTGCGACGCCGCGCGGGCCAGCGCGCGTCAGTAGATGTTCATCGGCTGCGCCGACCCCGAGGGATGAAGCATGGTGCCAAG
>CAYWON010000221.1:0-8608 GCA_964459885.1 uncultured Archangium sp. | reverse complement strand
GCGGCGGGCGCGTGCTGCGGCTGCGGTCGCATCGGCGTGCGCTGGCCTTCCGGCACCACCGCGCCCTGAGACGGCTGCAGCGGCGTGACCTGCGGCATCGCGGGCTGCGGCCGCGCCTGCGCAAACGCGGTGGGCGAAGGCGGCGCCACGCGCGGCGCCGGTGCGACGGCCTCGGCCGGGTCGGTGGGCGTCGCGAGGTGCGGGCGCTGCTGCGCGACCCAGCGCTCGGCCTGCGTCGGAGGCGCGGTGCGCACAGGCGCTGCCGGCGCGGGCTGACGCGGCTGGAGGTTGGGCGGCGCCTGCGGCGGCGCGGGCGGGGCGGCGACGGCCTGCAGTTCCTGGAACGTCGGCACGCGGCGACGGCGATCCATCGAGACGTCCTGCTGCAGAAGATCCGGCGTTTGAGAGGGCGGTGCGTCGAAGGGCTTCTTGGTGTCGCTGCTCACGCCTCAGATGAGACGACGAGAGTGGCGGTCGATCAAGAAACCTACCTTGTCCTACCTCGGTCAGCCGAGCAGGCCGTCGAGGTGACGGAGCACCGCGAGCGCGGCGAGGCCGGCTGTTTCGGTGCGGAGAATCAGGCGGCCGAGCGTCACGGGAATCGCGCCGAGCGACGCGAGCGCCGCGACCTCGGTGCGAGACAGGCCGCCTTCGGGGCCGATGACGAGCGCGAGGGGGCGGGTGCCCAGCGGCGCCACGGCGGTCGACAGCGGCAGCGCTTTCTCTTCTTCATCGAGCACGAGCACGGCGACGTCAGGCCCCAGCGCGCGCACCGCGTCGACCAGCGGCCCCGGCAGCGCGACCTGCGGCACGTCGGCGCGGCCACACTGGCGCGCGGCCTCTTCCACGATGCGCTGCCAGCGCTCGCGCTTCTTCTCTTCTTTGCCGTCGAGCTTCACCACGCTGCGCTCGCACGCGGCAGGCACGAAGCCGCTGGCGCCGAGCTCGGTGCCTTTCTGCAGCACGAGCTCCAGCTTGTCGCCCTTGGGCAGGCCCTGCACCAGCGTCACGGCGCGCGGCGCGGGCGCTTCACGCGGCGCACCCAGCGTCAGCGTCGCGGCGTCGTCGTTCAGCGACGTCACGCGCGCGTCGAACGCACGGCCGCCCCCGTCGAAGACCTCGAGCGCGTCACCGGTGACGAGGCGCAAGACGCGGGCGAGGTAGTGCAGGCGCGCGCCTTCGACGCGCACGTCACCTTCGTTCGCGTTGGGCAGGTGGAGGCGGATCACGCGTCGAGGTCGAGGCGGATCCACTCGCCGATGATGGTGCGCCCCGCCGGCTTGAGGCCCTGCGCGACGAACGCAGCCTCGACGTCGTCGGCCTGCGGCACCAGCACGCCCGCCAGCACGAGGCGCTGCTTCACCTTCGGCGCGATGAGCGGCGCCAGCTCGATGAGCGTGTTCGCGAGGATGTTGCCGAGCACGAGGTCGAACGTGCCGTCGACCTCGTCGAGCGTCTTCGTCGACAGCTCGACACCCGCGATGCCGTTCTCGTCGGCGCACTCTTTGGCCAGCTCGATGCTCACGGGGTCGTTGTCAGTGCCCACGCAGCGGCCCGCGCCGAGCTTCCTGGCCGCGAACGCCAGCACGCCGGTGCCGGTGCCGACGTCGAGCACCTCGGCGCCCGGGTGCGTCGCCATGAAGTCGTCGACGGCGGCGAGGCACAGCGAGGTCGTCGGGTGGTCGCCCGTGCCGAAGGCCATCTTGGGCTCGATGAAGAGGCACACCTTGTCAGCGGGCGCCTGCGGCTTTTCCCACGGCGGCCCGACCCACAAGCGGCCGACCTGCACGCTGCGAATCTGGCTGCGCCACTCGGTGCTCCAGTCGCGCTCGACGACCTGCTCCAGCTCGAAACGCGCGGAAGGGATCTCCTCGGTCAGCTGCACCTGCGCTTCTTTCGCGTCGGCGTCGTCTTCGAAGTACGCGACGAGGATGGCCTCGCCCTTCGCCGGCGCGCGCACGCTCTTCATCGTGAGGTTCATCGAGTCGCGCACCTCGAGCCCCGAGGCGCCGTGCTCGTACAGCACGGCCTCGGCGATCGCGCTCTCAGACTCGGGGATGTCGACGGTCAACGAAAACCAGGCCATGGCGGCCCTGTAGCAGCAGCGCGCGGCTATGCTCCACGGCCTTCGCGTGCGTGCCTTCATTCTTGGAACCGTCGTCCTCTTCTCTGCCTGCGTCGGCCCCGACGCGCCCGACGTCGAGGTGTGTCGTGACGTCATCGGCCGCTTCTGTCTGCCGCCGTACTGCGCGGGCCCACAGAGCCGGCTGAACCTCCCGGAGATGGACTGCGAGGCCACGCTGCGCGCGCGCACCGGCTGCGACAAGGAAGACTTCACGTTCTCCACGCCGGACCGCGAACGGGTGCTGGCGTGCCGCGTGCCGTTGGTGCGCCAGAGTACGAACCGCAGCGCGAAGCCTGATTGCGACTACGCCGACGAGGCGCTCCGCAACTGTCCTGACCTCGTCACGTTCCTCGGAGGTGCGCAGTGAGCGCGCTGGTGTTGCTGGTGTTGACGCAGTTCCCGATGGACGTGTTCGAGACCGGCGGCGCTTTCAAGGAAGTCAGCCGCGGCGACTACGGCGTGCTGATGAAGCGCGAGGTGAAGGGCAGCCCGTACCCGGAGCACCGCGTCGAGGTGCTGACGGAGTTCTCGGTGCCGCAGCTCTGTGACGCGGTCTTCGCGATGGGCACGTCGGGCGACACGCCGGGGCTCAAGCTGCACACCTCGGTGCGCGACGAGGGCGACGTGCGCGTGGTGTACGAGCAGCTGGCGATCCCCGTGGTGAGCAACCGCGACTACGCGATGACGGTGGCGCGGTGGCCGAAGCTGGAAGGCGGGAAGTGCCGCATTCGCTTTCGCGCGACCAACGACGACGCGCCCGCGCTGCCGAAGGACTACGTGCGCATGGACAAGCTGTGGGGCGAGTGGCACTTCGAGCCGGCCGAGGGCGGCAAGACGAAGCTGACCTACACCATGTTCTCGGACCCCTCGGGCTCGGTGCCGCCGTTCCTCGTGCAGGGCAGCCTCATCAGCGCGGTGAAAGACTCGGTGCTGCGCGCCCTCAAGCGCACGCGCGAGGCGGCGGAGAAGTCGAAGTGAAGCTGCGCGCGCTCGTCTGTCTCACCGTCTTCGCGCAGGGCTGCGCGGCCATCGATACGCAGACCCGCGTCGAGCGGGGCCCACTGCTGCGCACGTTCGAGCGACCCGCGCTGCTGGCGGGCGGCGTCACGGCCGACGTGCGCGCCGAGTGGCCGCTGCTGAAGCTGACGGTGGTGGGCTACGACGTGTGCCGCGCGGAGCAGGTCGAGGAGTACGCCGAGGACGTCGTCACCGAGCGCACGTCGAACGCCGCGGGGCCGTCGCTGTCGACGGGCATCACGGTGACCGTGGCCAGCGCCGCGCTGTTCGTCGCCAGCTTCCTCGTCAGCAGCGCGCCCGACACGCAGCTCATCGACGCGGCGGGCCGCTACGGGCCGTCGACGCAGCAGTACCTGCAGGGCGCCAGCGCCATCACGTTGGGCATCGGTATTCCGGCGTTGGCGGTCGGCCTCATCACCAAGCTGCGCACCGGCGACGACGTGCAGACGCGTCGCGCAGAGCAGGTGGTCGGGCAGAAAGACGCGCGCTGCAACGAGCGGCCCGAGACGGGGCCGTTCAGCCTGCACTCAGCGCAAGGCGCGCGCGTGCCGCTGCAGGTGACCGACGGCGCGTTGGACATCGACGGCGAGAAGGTGCCGGTGGTGCCTGAGTCGATGCACTTCGCCGAGCGAGACCTCGAGCTGACCGACGAAGACCGCGCGACGTTCGCGGCGTGGAGCGCGTGCGTGGCGCTGAAGCTCGAGAGCGCCAAGGGCCTCGACGCGCTCAGTGAGACGGGGCTGTTGGCGCGCGCGGAGCGCTTGCGCGAGTGCCGGCGGCTGCGCGGCGACGCCATCGCGGCCGACGTGAAGGCCGCCGATGACGAGCTGGCGCGGCGGCGGCAGACAGGCAGCCCCGCGGCGTGGGCGCCCGGCACCAACGTGTCGAGCTTCGAAGAAGCGGTGGCGGCCTACGCGCCGGCGATGAAGTTGGCGGCGGGCTCGAAAGACCTCGCGGTGCTGGACGCGCCGGAGTCGGCGGAGGGCCGCGCGGTGCTGGTGCAGGGCATCGTGGGTGAGGGGCTGACCGAGAACATCGGCGTCATCCAGGTCGGCGACCGCGAGCTGTTCCTCTTCATTCCTCCGAAGAAGTCGTGGGGCGGCAATTTCCCGGTCGGCACGCGCATCGAAGCGGTGGCGCTGGTGTCCGGTCGGCAGACGCTGGGTGAGAAGTCGTTGCCGTTGCTGCGCGCGGTGTGGATGCGCACCGCCTGGTGAGGCTCACGGCGTCGGCGTGAGTGCCCGGCGGATTCGCGTCAGGAGCGACGACAGCTTCGTGAGCCACGTCTTCACTTCGTCAGCGGGTGGGCCCGCGCTGCGGCGCCCACCGGGGCTTGGGTATCGATAGGCGGTCGCGTACGCCGAAAGCGCGCCGAGCGCCTCGAGCTCGGCCTTCCATTCGTCGTCGCTCTTCAGCCGACAGTCGCGACGCTGCGTCCAACTCGGCGGCGACGTCATCGAGGTAGGCGGCGATGACGCGAACATCGGGTGTTGGCTCAGCGGGCATAGACGACCACGCCCTCGGAGCTCACGATCTGCGGCAAGGTCCCCAGGGAGCCACGCCACTCGTCGAACTCGCTCTTGGTGATCGGAAACAGCTCGACCCGCTGGGCGTGGAGATCGCGAAGTCGCTGCCACAGCGGCACCAACTCAAGGTCCTCGGCGCGTGCGTTGTCCGGCAAGACGGCCATCAGATCCCAATCGCTGGTGGCATGCGCGAGGCCCTTGGCGCGGCTGCCGAACAGCCAGATCTGCAGCGGGTGCAGTTCGTCGACGATGCGACGAATGAACTCCGGTGGGACGGCTTCCGCGCGGCTCATACGATCAGCATACGCGTGAGCGCGCTGAGACACGAAGCCCCCGCTCCGTTCATCCGGAGTCGGGGGCTCGTGCTTCGCGTCACATCAACGCGTCAGCTCACGGCGCGCGCGTCAGCGTGAAGTTCTCATTGAGCGGCGCCCCGGCGGTCAGCGTCACCGTGCGACGCACCGGCAGGTAGCCCGCCTTGCTGGCCGTCAGTTCCCACGTGCCGACGTAGAGGTTGCCGCCGAACGTGTACGTGCCGTTCGCCGCGGTGGTGGTGTTGAACAGCCCACGGTTGACGGTGATGGTGACGCCCGAGAGCGGCGCGTTGTTGTTCGAGCCGTCAAACGCGGTGCCCGAGATGTTCTCTTCGGCCGGCTCCGCGCCGACGTAGACGACGTAGTGGTCCGCCGCCTTGGTGGTGGCGCCGCGCGTGTCGCGGTTGATGAGGTGCATCACCCAGACGCCCGGCGGCGTGTTCGCCAGCAGCACCTGTTTGTTGCTGGTGAAGTTGCTCTGCGTCGCCGGCGGCACCGTGTCGCCGTAGTTGTCGAGCACGTAGTAGTAGCCGGTGAAGTTCTCGTCGGCGCGCGGGTTGGTCCACTGGAAGTAGAGCGCGTTGCTCCCGTTCCACGTGCGCTCGGCGCTGTGACTGGGCGAGGTGATGGTGGGCGGCGTGGTGTTGAGGTTCATGCGCGCCGTCGCCTTGATGGTGCCCACGTCGAAGGCCGAGTCGACCGACACGATGTGGAAGTAGTTGGCGCCCGGCACCAGCTCGCTGGCCGGCACGACGTGCGACTCGGTCTGGTGGAACGTGCCGTTGCCCGACGCGTTCGACGGCAGCGTCGAAACGCTCGTGCCCACTTTGAAGTAGTAGCCGGTCAACGTGGGGAACGGCTTGGTCCACGCGAGGTACCAGTCGCCGACGCCGTCGTTGTACCAGCGGTTCGCGTCGGGGTGGCTGCCCGACACCACGTCGAGCGGCGGCATCACCGTGGTGCGGTTGTTGCCGACGATGGAGCCCGAGAACAGGTTGGTGGTGACGCCGCGCAGCAGCTTCACACGGCCGTTGCCGCCAGCAGGGCTCGCCGACGCGCCCGACGTCTGGATGACGCCCGTGCCCGTGAGCGAGTTGGCCGCGACAAGGACACCGCCACCGGAAGCGCCCGCGTTGTTGGCGTTGGCGGTGATCTGCCCGTCGATGCGCACCGTCTCGGCCACCAGCTGCACGACGCCGCCGGCCTTGTTCGCGTTGAGGACGCTGCCCTCGCTGATGCTGAGGTCATCGTCGCGGTCGTACACAGGCGCCGTCGACAGCGTGCAGGATCGCGTGCTGCCGTAGTAGCTGCAGTACCCGCTGAGGCTGGCCGCTGCGCCTTCCGTGCCGTAGCTCGCTCCGCGGTTCCCGGACAGCGTGCACCGGCAGATGCCGCTCGACGTGTAGCTGCAGCACGAGCTGGCGCCACCTTCGCCGCGCGTGTCCTCGCCGAGGTCGTTCGCGTTGATGGTGGTGTTGGCCTCGACGGTGATGTTGCGCGCCGTCAGCTTCAAGTTGCCCGACGGGCCGACGCGCAGCTGACCCTGGTTCCGGATGATGACGTTGTTGGCGTACTTGAGGTCGCCTTCGAGCGTGGTGGTGACGCCGTCGATGACGAGGTCGTTCTCCATGCAGCCGCCGCGGTAGCAGCCGTTGGCGCAGCTCTGCGCGGCCGTCCACGCGGTGCCGCCGGCGTTGCAGGTCTCAGGCACGTTGCCGTTGCAGCGCTGCTCACCGGCGGTGCAGTTGCCGGTGCAGACGCCGGCCGAGCAGGTGGCCGAGCACGACTGGCGGTACAGCCACGCGGTGCCCTGCGCGTTGCAGCCCTCGACGTCGGCGCCGTTGCAGCGCACGGTGCCCGGCTGGCACGACGCCGCCGCGGTGCACTGCGCGTTGCTGCAGGCCTGCGGGCACTGCGCGCTCACCACCCAGTTGCCGTTGACGTCACACGTCTCGACCGCGGCCTGTGCGCTGCTGCAGCGGCGATCTCCTGCCGTGCACCGCACCACCGCGCACGACGTCGCCGGCGCGGCGCAGGTCTGACCTGACGTGCAGGCGACCGGCAGCGACCACTCGGTGCAGCCGCTGCTGAGCGTCATGCAGGTCTGCTGCTGGCCGCCCGCCGTGCAGCGCGTCGCGCCAGCGGTGCACTGGTTGGTGCAGGCGGTCGAGCCGACACACGTGCCGCCGCTGCACACCTGGCCGCTCGCGCACGCGCTCTGCAGCACCCAGTCGGTGCAGCCGTTGCTCAGCTGCTGGCACGTCACCGGCGCGCCCGTCGACGCGCACTGCGCAGCGCCCGCGGTGCACTGGTTGACGCATGAGGCCTGGCACACGCCGCCGCTGCACGTGGTGCCGCCGCTGCACGCCTGCGCGGGCCCGAAGACGCGACAGCCCGACGCGTTGTCGAGCTGACACGTACGCACGCCGGCCGGGTCACAGATGCTGCTGCCCTGCGCGCAGAGGTCGACGCACGCGGTGCCGCTACCGCCGCCCGTGGCTGAGCCGCCGCCTGTCGCGGTGCCGCCGCCCGTCGTCCCAGTGCCGCCGCCCGTGGTGCCATCGCCGCCGCCCGTCGTCGCCGAGCCGCCGCCGGTGGTGCCGTCGCCGCCGCCCGTGGTCGCCGTGCCGCCGCCGGTGGTGCCGACGCCGCCGCCCGTGGTCGCCGTGCCGCCGCCGGTGGTGCCGTCGCCGCCGCCCGTCGTCGCCGAGCCGCCGCCCGTGGTGCCGTTGCCACCGCCAGTCACGGCGCTGCCGCCGCCTTCACCGCCACCGGTTGCGGGGCCGGGGCCTCCGCCACACGCAGAGAGGGCCAAGAGAGCCCCGAGACACACAGAGCGAAGCATCGTCGTCATGGTCAACCGTCCTCACAGAAGAGATGTGCGCTGGGCCGACACTGGACGTGGGTGTTGGTGTGCAAAGAATCTGGCGCGCGTCGATATACAGAGCGCATGAGCCCCCTCGACGAACTGGCGACGTTGCTGCGCCCTGCGGGCGCCGGCCTCTTCCTCGTCAGCACCGGCAAGGCCGAGCAGGAACGGCTGCAGCAGCAGCTCTACGGCGCGACGTCACCGGCGCAGGTCACGCAGCGCTTCCGCGACGCGCTCGAGAAGATCGCGACAGCGAAGGGCGTGCTGGTCGGCGTGCCGTCGGACATCGGGGCCGGCTTTCGCCGCTGCGCGAACCTCGGGCCGCAGGCCATTCGCTTGCAGTTGCTCGACGACCAGTTCGACCTCGCGAGCCACGGCGTGGTCGACCTGGGCGACGTGTTCTGTGTGCCGCAGTTGTTGAGCGACGACATGTTGTCCGCCGAGCAGCTCACCGCGAGCCGCAACGCCGTGTACCCCGACGTCGCGCCGGAGGTCCGCGCGCGGCTCCCCGTGTCGCCGCTGTCCATCGAGCGGCGCGTCTTCGAGCTCGTGTTTCAACTGAACCCGCACGTGAAGCCCTTCGTGCTGGGTGGAGATCATTCCACCGCGCTGCCGGTGGTGCAGGCGCTCGCGGCCGTCGCGCCGCAGCCCTGGGGCATCGTGCAGCCCGACGCGCACACCGACCTGTTGGAGACGCGCCTCGGCATCAAGCACTGCTTCGCCACGTGGAGCTGGCACGCCAACGAGCTGCTCGGTC
>CAYWON010000220.1:0-8673 GCA_964459885.1 uncultured Archangium sp. | reverse complement strand
AGAGCCAGATGGCGACGCCGATCATCAGCGAGATCGGCACCGACGAGCAGAAGCGCACGTTCCTCGAGCCGGCGCTCAAGGGTGAGAAGATCGCCGCGCTGGGCGTCAGCGAGCCGTCGGTGGGCAGCGACGTCGCCAACCTCAAGACGACCGCGCGCCGCGTGGGCGACGACTACGTGATCAACGGCAGCAAGATGTGGATCACCAACGGCACGCGCGCCGACTTCATCACGCTGGCGGTGCGCACCGGCGAGCCCGGCTACGGCGGCGTGTCGCTGCTGACGTTCCCCACCGACGTGAAGGGCTTCGGCGTCAGCAAGAAGCTCGACAAGGTGGGCAACCTCTCGTCAGACACCGCCGTCCTCTACTTCGAGGACTGCAAGGTGCCCGCGCGGTACCTGCTGGGGCAGGAAAACGAAGGCTTCTACCACGTGATGACCAACTTCCAGGGCGAGCGCCTGACGGCGGCCATCATCGCCGCGGCGGGCATGGAACAAATGGTGGCCGACGCGATCCAGTACGGCAACGAGCGCTCGGCGTTCGGCAAGCCGCTCATCAAGTACCAGGTGTGGCGCCACAAGTTCGTCGAGCACCTCGCGCACATCGAAGCGGCCAAGCGGCTCACGTACCACGCGGTCGAGCTCTTCGACGCCAAGGAGAGCCCGGTGAAGGAGATCTCGATGGCCAAGCTGGTCACCGGCGACCTCGCGCAGCGCGTGGCCTACGACTGCCAGCAGTTCTTCGGCGGCATGGGCTACGTGGAAGAGACCGACATCGCGCGCGCGTGGCGCGACATTCGCCTGATCACCATCGGCGGCGGCACGTCGGAGATCATGAAGGAGATCATCTCGAAGCTGTCTGGCTTCTGAGTCTTGCGCAGAGGCGGGCGGGGCTGTCAGACCAGCGCCGTGCTCCACCGCTTCTTCGCTGTCTGCCTCGTCACCGCGTCGCTCGCGCACGCGGACTACATGGATCACTTCGTGGTGCGCGAAGACGTCGGCGCGCGCAAGGCGCCGTACCTGGGCGACGCGAAGGTTCTGCTGATCCCCGTGGAGGTCGAGGGCTTTCCCCCCTTCGACGTCGCGCAGCTTGGGGCGTTCTTTTCACCCGACGACGCCGGCGGCTTCGTTCGCTATTTCGAGACCGCGTCGCTGGGTCGGTACCGGCCGCGCGTCACGGTGGCGCCAGTGGTGCGGTACGCGCAGTGCCCGCTGCCCCTCGATCAGTTCCCCGGTTGTTCCATCGCCCGGGGCGATCTCGCCGCGCTCACCAGCGGCATGGACATGATGCGCGACGTGGTGCGCCGCGCTGACGAGGCCGGGCTCGATTTCAGCCAGTTCGACGTCAACGGGCGTCGCGGCACGCCCGACGGGTGGATCGACGGCGTCATGCTGCTGACCAACGTGCCGTTCGGCGGCATCG
Organism: uncultured Archangium sp.; assembly: GCA_964459885.1. GTDB lineage: Bacteria > Myxococcota > Myxococcia > Myxococcales > Myxococcaceae > Archangium_A. Next base: position 7,251 of record CAYWON010000220.1, on the reverse strand, counting down.
GGTTCCCCTTCGCGTACTTCAACAAGGGCTCGAACCTGAACGGCGGCACGCGCGGCCCGCTGGAGGTCGACGGCGTGAAGATCGGTCACTTCGCCATCGCGGGTGACTCCGATCACTGGGTGATGGTGCACGAGTTCGGTCACATCCTCGGGCTCACGGATCTCTACGACGAGTCGGGGAAGTACGACGGTCTGCACCTCAGCTTCATGGGCGCGTGGCTCTACGACCCGCGCATTCCACTGCCTGACGCCGAGACGCGTTGGCGGCTGCGGTGGGGCAACTGGCATCAGGTGCAGGGCCGGCAGCGTGTCACCATCAAGCCGGTTGAGACGAGCGGCGAGGTGTACCGCCTCGGCATCGGCGACGAGTACTTCCTCATCGAGAACCGCGGGCCCGGCGGCGCGTTCGATCAAGCGCTGCCCGAGCGCGGCCTCGCGGTGTTCCACGTCGACCGCACCATCCGCACGCTCAAGGGCGACGAAGGCGCGTTCGTCGAGCGCATCCTCGACTGTGTGAACTGCGACCCGTGGCACCCGTACATCCGCCTCGTGCAGGCCGATGGCCGCTTCGAGATCGAGAAGAACGGCAGCTTCGGCGCTGGCGACGTCTTCACCACGGGCGCCTTCTTGAGGCCCGACGATCGCAACGTCAGCGTCAGCGTCGCCAACCAGGTCAACTCGACGAACCTCTACTCGGGCGCGCAGACCGGCTTCGTGATCGACGACGTGCGTGTCAACGACGACGGGTCGATCGACGCGCTGCTCGTCGCACCTGACAGCGGCCAGTGTGACGAGCGGCTCTGCAGTGAAGGGGAAGGGTGCGCGCCCGTGACGTGTGGGGCGCCGCCGGCCACCCCGAGTGGGTGTGCGACGTCGGCTGGCCTGCTGCCGGCGCTGGCGTTACTGCTTCTTGAAGAGCGCTTCCGCCGCCGACAGCAGCGTGTCGCGAGAAGGGCCTGAGTTCCGCTCAGTGCCGTCGCCGATCTGGAAGAGGTCGCAGAAATTGGCCTCGATCTTGTCCATCGGCACTTCCGCGAACGGCTCTTTGCATTCTTTGGCGACCGCCTCGTCGTAATGGCGGCACTGGATACAGGCGTGCAGGTCGGCGCCACAGGCCGGGCAGGTCTCGCGGCGCCCGGGCTGGTTGAACATGGAGTCCAACTTCGTTCCGCACTTTCCACACCCGGGCATGGCTTGGGTATAACGCAGCCCCTTTCTGGAGGTCTTGAAGTGATGCGTCGTCTCTGTGTTTCAACCGCCTTTGCTCTCGCTACCCGCGTCTTTGCCGCCGAGCCCATCGCGCTGACGGAAGACGAGTTCCGCATGTACCAGCAGTACAAGCTGGCGATGACGGACAGCCGCGTGCAGGCGATGAAGGCGGACAAGCAGCTGCCCGCGATCGCCAAAGACGCAGGCTACAAGCTGAAAGACCTCCAGGCCGCCGTGAAGAAGGGCGAGGAAGCCGGCGACGTGAAGGCCAAGTGCGAGGCCAACTTCAAGGAAGCCTTCGCGGCGGGTGAGCTCGCCGGGAAGGTCGGCCGCCTCGAGATGGACACCACGGGCGCGCAGGGCATCGCCTACGTGCAGTGGTTCAACGAAGAGCAGAACAACCTGCCCATCGAGGCCAGCTTCGCCGCCGCCAAGGCGGCCGAGGCGTGCCCCATCGCGTCGACCATCACCGTCTGGGCGCAGGACAAGAACGCCCAGAAGGTGCGCGTGTTCCAGGCGCTCATCAGCTCTGGCAGCGCCAAGCGCATCAACGTCGACCGCGTGAAGGACTTCGCGGTCACGCGCTACATGAAGCTCTTCGAGAAGGTGAAGAGCGTCGCCAACGGTGACGATCTCTCGACCGAGAGCGGCACGCCCCCCGCGGCGCCGTAATGGCGAAGCGGCCGTACCAACCGAAGGACTACTTCTTCCGCAAGGCGAAGGAAGAGGGGCTGCGCGCGCGGAGCGCCTTCAAGATCGACGAGATCGCGAAGCGCTTCGGCGTGTTCAAGAAAGGGCAGACCGTCGTCGATCTCGGCGCGGCGCCCGGCGGCTTCCTGCAGATCATCCTGAACGAGGTCGGCCCCACCGGCCACGTCACCGGCGTCGACCTCGCCACCATTCGCCCGCTCGGCAGGCCCAACTGCGTCACCGAGGTGCTCGACGTGCTGGCCGATGACTTCCAGCAGAAACTGGAAGCGCTGCACCCGGGGCCTGTCGACGTGGTGGTGTCGGACCTCGCGCCCAAGACCAGCGGCATCAAGGACGTCGACGAGGCGCGCTCGCTGCGGCTGGCGGGCATCGCGCTCGACGTGTCGCGCAACCGCGGCCGCGTCGGTGGGCACTTCATCGCCAAGCTCTTCATGGGCGGCGACTTCGATCAGTTCCGCGGCGAGGTGCGCAGCCTCTTCTCTGACGTGAAGGTGGTGCGCCCCGAAGCCACGCGCGGCGCCAGCATGGAGATCTACCTGGTCGGCCTGAAGAAGAAGTGACGCGTCACTCTTCCTTGCGCACGAGGATCGGCGTCTCGCCGGTGCGGGCGCGGGCCAGACGGCCGCGTTGCCGGGTCGGCTCGAGCTCCATGCCGCTGGTGTACGACGTCACCTTGTTCCGGCCGCCGCGCTTCGACGCGTAGAGCGCCGCGTCGGCCGAGTCGATCAGCTTCACGTCGTTGGTCGCGTCGTTGGGCATCGTCGCCACGCCGACCGAGATGGTGACCTTCCCCAGCGGCTGCGTGCGGCCTTGTTCCATGCCCGACTCGGCGATGGCGCGGCGCAGCTTCTCGGCGACCTCAGCGGCCTCTTCGCGGCCCAGCTGCGGCAGGAGCACGATGAACTCTTCGCCGCCATAGCGGGCGAGTGTGTCGACCTTGCGCAGGCTGTGCTTCATCAGCTGCGCGACCTTCCGCAAGACGTCGTCGCCGGCAGAGTGACCAGCGGTGTCGTTGAGCAGCTTGAAGTGATCGATGTCGATCATGACCATCGACAGCGGGGTGGCGTAGCGCGTGGCGCGCGCCAGCTCGGCCTCGAGCTGCTGGTACAGGTAGCGACGGTTGGGCACCTGCGTCAGCGGGTCGGTCACCGAGAGCTCGACGGTCGTCTCGTGCAGCCGCGCGTTCTGCACGGCGAGCGCGATCTGATCGGCGACGGCGACGAAGAAGTCCTGATCGCTCGTGGGGAACGCGTCCAACGCGGCGCGCTCGAAGTTCAGCACGCCCAGCAGCTCTTCACCGCGCACCATGGGCACCGAGAGCAGCGAGCCGTGCTCCTTGCCGGCCTTCACGAGGAAGAGCGACTCGTTGGCGAGATCAGGCGCGTAGTAGCGCGCGCGGTGCCGGGCGACGTGGCCGCAGACGCCCTCGCCGAGGTCGAACGTCATACCTTCCGAGCCAACGCCCGCCGGGTGCGCCGTCTGCACCTCGAGCTGGCCGGCGGCGTTCAGCAGCATCACGCTGAACTTGTGCACGCCCAGCTTGCGAGGCACTTCGCTCGTCACGCGGTGCAGCACCTCTTCGAGATCGAGCGTCGACGCGATGGTGCGTGAGAGCTCGAAGAGCAACTGCAGCTCGGTCGCGCGCCGCTCCACCTCGGCCTTCAGCTCCAGCTCGCGGTGCGCGTCGATTTCGACGACCTTGAGATCGGTGAGCCGACCCAGCATGCGGTTGAAGGCCACCGCCAGTCGGCCGAGCTCGTCTTCGCCGAGGTCCGGCGCGCGCACCACGACGTCGCCTTCTTCAGCGCGCTTCATGACCGACGCGAGGCGCGCGATGGGCTGGCTGACGTAGCGACGCACAGCGACGAAGATCGTCGCGGCGATGGTCAATACGAAGAGCGCGATGAACCAGGTCGCGTTGGTGAACACGCGCGCGACCTCGGTGCGCAGCGCAGGCTCTGACACCGTCAGCACCAGCACGCCCGCGCGCATCGTCGCTTCGCCCGTGTGGCAGCCGCCGCAGGCCACGCCGCCCAGCGGGTAGACCACCTCGCCGCCGCCGCCCGCGCCCATCGGCAGCAGCCGGGGTGGGGCTTCAAACGTCGCGCGACCTTCGGGTACCGCGAGCAGCGACGCGGCGTCGTTCCACGGCCGATCTTCTTCTTCGATGGCGCGAGACCACTTCACCCGACCATCGCGGCCGATGATGCGCAGGTCGCTGACGAGCTGCAGGCCCGACCAGTTGCTGCGGACCGCGTTGGTGACGGCGCGGTGCGCGACGCGCGGGGCGGTGCCGGGGGGCGTCTCTTCGACGGCGCCGAAAGACGTGGCGATGAACGCCGCGAGACCGAGCGCATCGCTGCTGGTCTTCTCGCGCACGGCGTGATCCGTCATGCGCCACGCGGCGATGGTGCCAACAGTGGCGAGCAAGACGACCGGCACAGAGACGGTCAGGAGCAATCTGGTGCCGATGGAGCGCACAGTGGGGCGGCAGCATATGTTCGCCGACGTGGAATTGCTCACTGCGTCATCGCTCACCGTGCCCCATGGCTTTCCGACCCGAACGGGGGGCATCTCGGCGGCGCCCTTCGACTCGCTCAACACCTCGCGCGTCGTGGGTGACGTCGACGACGCCGTCACCGAGAACCTCAGGCGCCTCGCCGAGGCCGCGCGGGTGTCACCTGAGAAGCTCTTCAGCGTCTCGCAGGTACACGGCGCCGCGGTGGTGGAAGCCCCGGGCGTCACGTCGAAGACCGAAGCTGACGCGGTGTGGACACAGACACCCGGGACGGCGGTCGGGGTGCGCACGGCTGATTGCGTGCCGATTCTCCTGCAGGACGTCAGGAGCGGCCGGGTGGCGGCCGTGCACGCCGGCTGGCGCGGGGTGGTCGCGGAGATCGTCGCGCGGACGCTGGAGCTCTGGGTGGCGCGCGGCACGAACCTCGGCGACGTGCGCGCGGCCATCGGCCCGGCGATTCAGCGCTGCTGCTTCGAGGTCGACGGTGATCTGCCCGCGCGCTTCGCCGCGCAGTTCGGCGACGAGGTAGTGGTACCAGTGCAGGGGAAGGTGAAACGGCACCTCGATCTGCCGCGGGCGGTGGGGCTGACGCTGGCGAGGGCAGGGGTGGCGGCCAGCCACGTGGTCACGCTGCCGCACTGCACGGTGTGTGACGCGCGCTTCTTCTCGCACCGGCGCGACCGCGGCGTCACGGGTCGCCACCTCTCATTCATCACCTGTGTGGGCGCTGCAAGCCTGTAGCAGCCGCGAGGTGCTTTTCTTGACCCCCTTCCGAGCGGGTCCATATCCTCGGTTCGCCATTCGCTCCCTCTCTGCCATCGCCTGTTTCGCGCTCGTCGGTTGCGCGACAGATGCCGTCACCCGCACCGAGCACGCCGAGTTGATCTCGGTGGTGCGTGCATTGCGGGCTGAGAACGCGCGGCTCGAAGCACGCGTCGAGAAGCTCGAGGGCGACAAGGTGTTGGGCGGCGCGCGCGTGACGGCGCCCAAGCCGGTGGCGATGACCGCTGCCAGGACGTCGTCGGCGAGCAGCTCGGCCGACGCGCTGCCGCCGCTCGCCGTGGTGAAGCTCAAGCCGAAGCGCGAGGCCGCGCCGAAGCTGGACACCTCGGTCGAGGTGAATGAGCCCGTCGAGGTCTACACCGATCAGAACCTGCCGAAGGACACCGGCGCGTCCACGCCGACCGCGCCCGCAGAGCCTGACGAAGCGGACCTCTCGATGGCCGAAGCGCAGTTCGATCGTGGGCTCGAGATGATGAAGACCGGCAACGCCGAGGCAGGCGTCGCGCAGATGCAGCAGTTCGTGACGGACTGGCCGCGGCACCCGAAGGCTGACAACGCGCTGTACTTCGCGGGCCTCGCGCTCGCCGCCGACAAAGACTTCGAGCGCGCTGCGGCCCTCTTCGATCGCGTCATCGCCAACTACCCCGCGGGCGACGCGGTGCTCGACTCGATGCTCAAGCTCGCCGACTGCCGCGCTCGCCTCAACAAGCCGCGCGAGGCGCGGGCGACGTGGGAAAAGATCGTCTCCAACTACCCGGGCACGGCGGCAGCATCGCAGGCCCAGGCGCGGCTCTCGTCAGCGCGCTCGACTTCCACCGGAACACCCTGAGAGGTACCCCATGCGCAAGCTGCTCCTCACCGCTGCTGTCACCTGCCTCACCATCGGCCCCGGCGCGGCGTTCGCGCAGAGCGATGAAGACGAGGCCTCGGGTGACGACGGCATGACGGAAGGTGGCGCCACCATCGCCCCCGAGCCCAGCCGCGGCCCGTCGCCGTCGAGCACCGGCAAGGCGTCGTCGCCGGGCACGCAGCACACCGTCGAGAAGGGCGACACGCTGTGGGACCTCTCGCAGAAGTTCCTCGGCAGCCCGTGGTACTGGCCGAAGGTCTGGTCGTACAACCCGGAGATCGCCAACCCGCACTGGATCTATCCGGGCAACGAGGTTCGCTTCTTCGCGCAGGGTGAAGAGGTGCCCACGCAGGTCGAGGTCGGCGCGCCCGAGCAGTCGATCGACGAAGGCGAGTACTACGACGACAAGGTCAGCGTGCACGGGCAGATCGGCTTCCGCCCGAAGAACTCCGAGAGCGTGGCGCTGCCGGGCTTCGTGACCGTCAACGAGGTTGAAGAGAGCGGGAAGATCGTCGGCTCGTTCTCGGAAGCCACGATGCTGGCCTTCGCTGACCGCATCTACGTGAAGTTCGCCAAGAAGGCGCCGAAGCTGGGCGAGACGTACATCGTGTTCCGCAACGAAGGCGACGTGCTGCACCCCATCAACCTGCGCTCGATTGGTTACTTCACCGCGGTCTTGGCCGAGGTGAAGGTCATTCGCGTCGACAAGGACAACAACGCCACTGTGCAGATCGTCAAGCAGTACGACGAAGTGCGGCGCGGCGACATGGTGGGCCCGTCGTCTGAGCCGATCGTGCGCGCGGTCGCGGCGCGCCCCAACGAGAAGGACATCAAGGACGCGCGGTTGGTGGCGGAAGTGCGTCGCTACCCGGCGATGGTGGGCGAGCACCAGCTGGCGATCATGGACAAGGGCTCCGACGACGGCGTGAAGGTCGGCAACAGCTTCACGTTCTGGCGTCAGCACGACCCCTTCCACCAGGAAGCGCTCCTGCAGCCCACGCTCATCGACGATCACGTGCCCTCGGAAGACATCGGCGAGTGCGTGGTGTTCGACGTCAAGAAGACCGCGTCGGTGTGCCTCGTGACGCGCTCGATCCGCGAGCTGGCGCGCGGCGATCGCGCGGAGATCCGCAAGTCGGGCGGCGCCCGTCGCGCGTCGCGCTGAAGCCCCACCGCAGGTC
>CAYWON010000219.1:0-8680 GCA_964459885.1 uncultured Archangium sp. | reverse complement strand
CGAAGCGGGGCACACGTCGGGGCGGCTTCGCCCAGAAATTGATGGCGATCGCCAACCGCAGCTCGGGCTCGCGAGGCAGTCGCTTGCCCGGAATCTGGTTCTCTGCGTCGAGCACGCCGTGCGTCAGTTTCCCGTTGAACCACGTGAAGCGGTTCTCACGTGGCTCGACGAAGTCGAAGTCGTGGCGGTCGGGCGCGAACGCCTGGTTGCGCGGGTTCGGCGGTTGCTTCGTCACGGCCAGCAGGCCACCGCGGCAGCGGTTCAAGTAGAGCAGCGAGCTGACGAGCGGGTGCACCTCGACGCCGTCATCGTCGAAGCGCGCGTTGTCACGATCGCGGTGGAAATCGACCTTCACGTTCGACGTGCGCATGCGCGAGAGCCACCACTCCACCCCCGTGGCCTTCGACTGCACCAACGGCCGCAGGGCGAGGGCGGCGTGCTCCACCAGCGTGCTCGGCGCGTCGTCGAAGTCGAACCAGAACGTCGTCTGGTACCCCGCGACGAGCCGCTCGTTGCCGAGCGCGACGATGGCGGCGTGGAGCTTCTTGAACGTCGCGCGGGGCAGGGCGCCGTCGACGATGCGCACCAGCGGCTGACGCATCACTTCGAGAGCGTCACGGCTTCCGTGAGCACGCGGCCTTCGCTGCTGGCGGGCGGGCTCAGCTCGAGCAGCGCGGCGATCGTCGGCGCGACGTCGATGGGGTGCGCGTCCTGGCCGTAGTGACCCGCGCGCACGCCCTTGCCGTAGAGCACCACCGGCACGTCGGAGTCGTAGCTCCACGGGGCGCCGTGCGAAGTGCCGGCCTTCTCGCTCTCGAGCACCTTGAACGGCTGCATCACCATCAACACGTCGCCGCTGCGCTCGGCCTGGTACGCGTGCACCAGCTCGCGCTGCAGCGTGCCGCCCTGCAAGTCGTCGCGCGAGGTCGCGGTGAAGATCTCAGGCTGCTTCGCGAGCCACGCTGCCGCGGCGCGCCGCACGGCCACCACGTCGAGCTTCTTGCCGTCGATGGCCTTCCAGTCGAGGTACACGTCGGTCTCTTCGATGGCCGCGACGAGGTTGGGCGCGCCGAACTTCTTGTTCAGCTCTTCGTTGAGGCCCTTCTGCAGGTTCTGCGGGAACACGCGCAGGCCCTCGAGGCCGATCGCCGCCCACTCTTCGGGAATGTTCGCGCCGCCGTGATCGCCCGAGAGCACCACCAGCACGTTGCCCTTGCCGGCGGCCTTCTCGGCGGCGGCGATGACGTCGCCCAGCAGCTTGTCGAGGCGCAGCACGTGGTCCTGCATCTCCCACGAGGTGGGGCCCCACAGGTGGTACGTGCGATCGAGCGACGAGAAGCTGAGGCTCAGGAGATCCGGCACGTCGTCGCGACCGAGCTGCTCACCGTCGATGGCGGCCTTGGCGAACTCCACCATGACCTCGCTCATCATGGGGCTCGACGCGAGCGCGCTGTACGACTGGCCGCCGGGGGAGGGCAGCCCACCTGAGAGCGGGTGCGGGAACACCTTCGTGAGGCCGTACCAGTCCGACTCAAACGGCCGCTCGTCGTCGCCGGTGTAGTCCTTCGCGGGGCCCAGCAGCTCCCAGCGCTTGTCGTGGAACGAGTCGGGCAGCTTCTTGTCGTTGAAGGCCTTCACCCAGCTCGGGAACTCCTTCCGGTAGTACGTGCCGGTGACGAACTTGCCGACGCCTTCGTGAAACCACCACGCCTCGCCGAGCCGCCCGGCCATTGCGATGGCGCTGCGGCCCTTGCCGGCGATGGAGATCGCCTTGCCGCGCGCCGCGGTGCCCTGACGCAAGCGATCCGACAGCGTCTCAGTCAGCAGGTTGGCGGGCGAGCTGTCTTCGACGCCGGCCGGCGCTTCCAGCACCGGGTGCGCCGCGTCGACGTACGAGGGCTCGAGCTTTCCGGTCGCGCGGTTGAAGTGCTTGTTGCCGACGATGCCGTGGCGGTTCGCGTAGGCGCCGGTGACGAGCGTGGTGTGGCCGATGGCCGTCACGCACTCCAGCGTCTCGTAGCGCGTGACCGGGTACACGGCGCCTTCGTTCATCAGCTTCGCGAGGCCCGCTTTGTAGCGAGGGCGGTGCCGCTGCAAGACGTCAGAGCCGAACGAATCGACGCTGATGAGGACAGTCAGTTTCGGCGGCTTCGCAAACGAGATCGCCGAGACCAGGAGGAACGCACTGACGAGCCAACGCATGGCGGCGGAACAAAACACCTTCGTTGCGGGCTTGCTACAAAGCGCGCCGACTCATGAGCACTCACGTCGATGCAAAGCTGCGCGTCATCTACGGCGACACCGATCAGATGGGCGTCGTCTACTACGCGAACTATTTCCGCTTCTTCGAGTTCAGCCGCAGCGAGTTCTTTCGCGCGCGCGGCGGCAACTACACAGCGATGGAAAAAGAGGGCTACGGCCTGCCAGTGGTGTCGGCGCACTGCGACTACAAGCGCCCCGCGAAATACGAAGACGTCCTCATCATCCGCGTGCACATCGCCGAGCTCAGGCGCGCGTCGCTGCGCTTCGAGTACGAGGTCACGCGCGAAGGTGACGCCACGGTGCTCGCCACTGGTCACACCGTGCACGCGTGCGTCGGCCCGAGCGGAAAACCGACTGGACTTCCCGCGTCGGTGGTGAAACTGCTCTCGACACCGTGAAGACCACCACTCCTGAAGAAGCGCCTTCGATGGATCGCAACCTGGCGTTGGAAGTCGTTCGCGTCACCGAGATGGCCGCCATCGCGTCGGCCCGCCTCATGGGCTTCGGCGAGAAGGACAAGTCTGATCAGGCCGCCGTCGACGCCATGCGCAAGGCCTTCGACACGCTGAACATCGACGGCACCGTCGTCATCGGCGAAGGCGAGCGCGACGAAGCGCCGATGCTCTACATCGGTGAGAAGGTCGGCAAGGGCACGCACAGCGCGGCGCCGGTCGACATCGCGCTCGACCCGCTCGAGGGCACCAACCTCTGCGCGTACGGTCGCCCCGGCGCCATTTCGGTCGTGGCGCTCGCCAACCGCGGCGGACTGCTGAACGCGCCCGACACGTACATGGAGAAGATCGCCGTCGGCCCGGCCGCGCGCGGCGCCATCGATCTCTCCAAGTCGCCGACCGAAAACCTCCAGCGCATCGCCGCGAAGATGGGGCGCACGGTCTCGGAGCTCACGGTCGTCATCCTCGATCGCGAGCGCCACGCCGACCTCATCAAGGAAGTCCGCACCGCCGGCGCGCGCGTGCGCCTCATCGAAGACGGTGACGTCGCTGCGGCCGTCGCCACCTGCTTCGAAGAGAGCGGCGTCGACGTGCTCATGGGCACCGGCGGCGCGCCCGAAGGCGTCATCTCGGCCGCGGCCATTCGCTGCATCGACGGCGATTTCCAGGGCCGCCTGCGCTTCCGCAACAAGGAAGAAGAAGAGCGCGCCACGCGCATGGGCGTGACCGACCTGCACCGCATCTACAAGGCCGACGAGCTGGCCAAGGGCGACGTGATGTTCGCCGCCACGGGCGTCACCACCGGTGACTTCCTCAAGGGTGTGCGCTTCTTCGCCAACGGCGCCGAGACCCACTCGATCATCATGCGCTCCAAGACGGGCACCGTGCGCCACATCACCGCGACGCACCGCCTCGACAAGAAGCCGATGTAACCTTCACCGCACCCCACCAAGGAGCGAACCGACCATGCCCGGCGCACAGCGCACCATCACCATCAACGCCACGCCCGAGAAGTGCTGGCAGATCATCTCGGACTACGAGCGGTACCCGGAGTTTCTCCCGGAGGTGAAGAAGATCCGCACCAGCAACCGCCGCGGCAACGAGGTCGACGTTCACTACGAAGCCGAGGTGGTGAAGGTCATCAAGTACACGGTGCACATGAAGGAAGACGGCCCGCGCGGCCTCACCTGGTCCTTCATCGACGGCGAGTTCATGAAGGACAACAAGGGCGGCTGGAAGCTCGAGGACGGCGGCAACGGCACCACGAAGGCCACGTACACGGTCGACGTGGAGGTCGGCATGCTGGTGCCGAAGACCATCGTGAACGCCCTCGTCGACACCCAGCTCCCCAAATTGCTGGAGAACTTCAAGCGCCGGATTGAGACGGCGAAGTAATTCCAATGGGTTGGCCGGTTGTGAGGGCAGGTTGATGCGCTCTCAACCGTGGTTACAATTCAGACGTCTTCCGCTGCTTTCGTCCCTGAGGCCCCATGCTCGACACCTACATCATCGAAGAGCTGAAGCGTCGGGAACGGGAGCGCCAGCAGCGCGAGCGTTCGCGCCCGAGCCTTGAGATCCCCGTCGTTCGCGAAGAGGACTCTGAGGAACGCCGGTCTGAACGCGAAGAGCCGCCGCCCAGCCGCGGTGGCGTTGTGCAGATCGATCTCTGACGGAGCTGCGCCGTGAACCCGCTCCTCGCACTGGTCGCGAAGGGGCGGCGTCGGCCGCTGCGCATCTTCTACGACGAGGCCTTTCGGCTCCCCATCAGCGGGCTCGAAGCGGGGCCGCGCGCGATGGAGACGCGGCGCGCCGACGACGCGCTGCACTACCTGACGCACGCGCACGCGGTCTCACGGCGGGAGATCATCAACCCCACGCCCGCCAGCTACGAGGCGCTGGGTCGCGTGCACACGCAGGAATACCTCGAGTCGTTGTTCCAGGCCGAGACGCTGGCGCACGTGTTCGCGGTCGATCCCACCGACATCTACGTCGACGAGGTCTTGCGCACGCTGCGGCTGGCGGTGGGCGCCACGATCGCTGCGGCTGAGTGGTCGCTGAAGACCGGAAACCCGGCCATCAACCTCTTCGGCGGCTTCCACCACGCGGCGCCAGATCGGGGGGGTGGCTTCTGTGCGTTGAACGACGTCGCCGTGGCGATCGCCGAGCTGCGCGCGCAGGGCTTTCAAGGCCGCATCGCCGTGTTGGACTTCGACTTTCACCCACCTGACGGCACCGCCGCGTGCCTCGGGAAGGACGCGTCGGTGTGGCTCGGGTCGATCTCCGGCGCCGACTGGGGCGACCTGCCCGGCGTCGACGAGACGCAGCTGCCGGAAGGCACGACCGACGACGCGTACCTGGCCGCGGTCGACGCGCTCCTGCAGCGCATGCCCGAGGTGGAGCTGGTGTTCGTGCTGTGCGGCGCTGACGTGTTGGCGGGCGATCGGCTCGGGCAGTTCTCGCTGTCGCTGCCGGGCGTGCGGCGGCGCGAGCTGCGGGTGTTCGAGAAGCTCGGCTCGCTGCCGCAGGTGTGGCTGCCGGCCGGCGGCTACTCGCCGCACGCGTGGAAGGTCCTGGCGGGCGTGGGCCTGGTGCTGGCGTTCGGCACCGATGACCCGGTGCCCACCGACTACGAGCCGCTCGCGGCGCGCTTCACGGGCATCTCGCGCTCGTTGCCCTCGGAGTCGCTCGGCGACGAGCCCTTCGTGTCGGAAGCGGACATCGCCGACGCGCTCGGCTTGCCGCGACAGGGGCCGCAGAAGTTCCTCGAGTTCTACACGGCGCAGGGCATGGAGTTCGCGCTCGAGCGCTACCGCATTCTCCCCATCCTCCGGCGGCTGGGGTTTCAGCAGCTGCGCATGGCGATCGACGTGGTGGCGCCGTACGACCGCGCGCGGCTGCTGGGCACTGACGCCATCAGCGGGCGCGAGTGCACGCTCATCGAGCTCGAGGTCGAGAAGCGAAGGCTCGGCAACGACACGTTCCTCTTCGTGAACTGGCTCTCGCTGCGAAACCCGCGCGCGCAGTTCAGCCATCTGCGGCCGCAGCTGCCCGGCCAGGAAGTGCCGGGCCTCGGGTTGGCGCGCGAGATGACCATCATCCTCACGCTGATGTCGCAGCGCCTGCAGCTGGCGGGCGTCGCGTTCCGACCGTCGTGGTTCCACATGGCGTGGGCGGCCCGGCACGCGTCACGCTTCGTCGACCCCGCGCGGCAAGGCCGCTTCGACGCGCTCATCCGCGACTGCCGACACCTCTCGCTGCTCGACGCCACGCGCGCCATCGCCGAAGGCCGGGTGACGTTGAACGGTGAGCCGTACACGTGGGAAGCCGACGAGATGGTCCGCTGGCGCGATCCCGAAGACATCCCCAGGGACAAGGCGCTGATCGCCGCCGAACGCGATCGCTGTCACTTCGAGTTCAAGGAGAGCTGAGCCATGGGCGTTCCGATGACGGTGAAGATTGAAGGGCTGACCTGCGCGCTGACGCACGAGCCGTCAGGGGCGGTCATCCACACGGTGCCGCCGAAGGACAACGGCGGCGACGGCTCGTCGTTCTCGCCCACCGACCTGCTCGGCGCTTCGCTGGCGTCGTGCGCGCTGTCGACGATGGCGCTGGTGGCACCGAAGGAGAACCTGACCTTCCTCGGTGGCACCGCCCGCGTGGTGAAGGAGATGGTCGGGCCGCCGCGACGCGTCGGATCGCTCGAGGTGGTCTTCACGCTGCCACTGGCGACGCCGGAAGCGCAGCGCGCGCGGCTCGAAGAGATCGCCCGCGGGTGCCCGGTCGCGCGCAGCCTCCACACTGACGTGCAGGTGCCGATGCGCTTCGAGTACCGCTGACGTTCAGGCGGTCTGGCGACCCAGCGCGCGGGCCTTGCCGCTGCGCTTGGCCGCGTACATCGCTTCGTCCGCGAGCCGCATCAGCGTGCCGCTCTCGGTGCCGTCGGTGGGGAAGAGCGAGTAGCCCACGCTGCCCGAGACCTTCAGCGTGACGCCGCCGACGACGACGGGCTCGCTGGCCGCCTTGAGGATGTTGGCGACGCGCGGCTCGCAGATGGCGGCGTCGGTCACGCCGTCGAGCAGCACCACGAACTCGTCGCCGCCCAGTCTGCCCACCGCTTCACCACACGCCATGAAGCGCTTGCTGACGGCGCGCAGCAGCGCGTCACCCATGGAGTGGCCGCGCGTGTCGTTGACGGCCTTGAAGCCGTCGAGATCAACAAGGGCGAGCGCGAACGGCGTCTTGGTGTCGATGCGGCGGTGCACTTCGTCGAGCAGCGCGCGCCGCGACATCAACCCGGTGAGCGAATCGAAGCTGGCCATGTCGCTGAGCCGCTTCTGGAGCTGCAGGAGTTCGAGCAGCGACGCGTAGCTCTTGCTCACGTAGGCGATCTGCAGCCCCGCGACGCTCAGCGCGCTCACCGACAACAGCCGCGTCGACCCGTCGCCGAACACCAGCATCGACAGCGCCGGCGGCACGATGCCGAGGATGGCCGGCACCGCGGCGCGCGGCACGGCCGCCATGGCGTGCGCCAGACACAGCGCTCCGAACGTGAGCGACACCGGGATGAGGATCGCCGAGCTGAAGACGCGCGCGGCCGTCGTCCACGCGGCGAAGAGGCTGGTCACCGCCATCACCACGGCGAGCAGTCGTTCCACGCCCACCACGCGGCTCGCGGCGCGGCTGACGTCGGTCGTCACGTCGCTGCGGCGCAGCCACTGCACCAGGCGCACGAGCGACACCGTCACGGGCGCGGCGATCCACGCGAAGGTGGGCGTCGAGTAGCCGTCGGCCCACAGCGCGTACGCGGCGACGCCGAAGTTCAACACCGTCACCACGTGCACCACCGGCAGCGTGCGCACGAGCGCGCGGTACTGGTACTCGATCAGCGCGCTCTTCAGCTCGTCAGGAGGCGCCGGGAAGAGGCGCTCCCAGAGGCTCACGTGCCCGTCTTCACCGCGCCGAGGTCGTTCGGCACCAGCTTGAGCTGCGTGGCGGTGAAGCTCTTCGCGTCGACCTCACGCTCCAGGTACGTGTAGCCCGCGAGGCCCGCCTCGTAGACGCGCAAGATCTGGCGCGACTCGTCGAGCGTGATCTTCCCGTTGCGCAGCGCGCTCTCGGTGAACGTGCGCATCTTCGCGACGAGATCGTCCTTGTTGTACGCGACGTAGTTCAGCACCTCGGTGACCGTGTCGCCTTCGACGACGCGATCGATGAGGTAGCCGCCGCCCGGCGCCAACGACACCTGCACGGTGTGCGTGTCGCCGAACAGGTTGTGCATGTCGCCCAGGATCTCCTGGTACGCGCCGACGAGGAAGATGCCGAGGTAGTACTCGTCGTCGTTGAGCGCGTGCAGCTGGATGTCGTCCTTCACCTCGCGCTTGTCGATGAACTTCTCGATCTTGCCGTCGGAGTCGCAGGTGATGTCGGCCAGCACCGCGCGGCGCGTGGGGCGCTCGCCGAGGCGGTGAATGGGCATGACCGGGAAGAGCTGGTCGATGGCCCACGAGTCGGGCAGCGACTGGAAGAGGCTGAAGTTGCAGAAGTACGTGTCGGACAGCCGGTGCTCGAGCGTCTCGAGCTCTTCGTTGAGCTCGCCGTGCTCGCGCGCGATGCGCAAGATCTTGTGGCAGATGGCCCAGAAGAGGTTCTCGGCCATGACGCGTTGATCGAGCGACAGGTGACCGAGCGAGAACAGCGTCAGCGTCTCGTCCTTGTACTCGGCGGCGTCGTGGTACGTCTCGAGCAGGTTCTTGTTGGTGACGTCGCGCAGCGCGGCGAACAGGTTCTTCACCACCTGCGGCGCCGAGTCAGGGAGCTTGTCGGGCGGGTTCGGCACGTCGAAGTCGCTGTTGCCCAGCACCTCGGTCACCAGCACTGCGTGGTGCGCGACGACGGCGCGACCCGATTCAGAGACGAGGTTGGGGTGGGGCAGCTGCGCGGCATCGCAGGCCTCCATCACCGAGAAC
>CAYWON010000218.1:0-8698 GCA_964459885.1 uncultured Archangium sp. | reverse complement strand
GCCCGCGTCAGCGTCGGAGTTCCACGTGACCCGCAGGATGAACACAGACGGGGCCGGCGATGGAGCGGGGCTTGTCAGCGGCAAAGCCGGCGTCGGGCCGCGCTCCTTCGCTTGAGACACACCCGACGAAGTTGCCACGACACGCGGCGCCGTCGCGCGACGACGCGTGACCGAACGCGCGTGAGTCAGCGTCGGCGAGGCGATGCGCGCCCCGCCCAAAGCCGGCATCGACCGAGCCGCTTCGCGTCCGGGACACCAGGCGAAGTTACCGGCATGCGCGGCGACGACATTGCCCGGGCGCAATGACGCGGGCGCGCCGAACGCCTGTCGATGAGGAGCATCACAACTGCGACGCACTTCGGGTCGGCACGCGCGCCCTCTGGCCGCGGCCGCCGCTCGATGGCCGAGCGGCCAGCCTCGCCCTGCGCGATGGCGCGCACCGAGGGCCACGGCGTTCTGACGGGTGGAATTTCCCACCCGTGGGAAGAAATCACGCACGGTTGGTCGGCCTTCCTGCCGATTCACGGCGCGAACCGAAGCGACTCAGTTGGTCAATCGAACCGACCTCGCCACGAGGTCGCGGAGCCGCGCGTGTCGGCCCCCACCACTGGACACGTTCCGGTCGATGGCCCTCAAGGCTGTCTCGAGCGACTGCGCGTCACGTCAGTCGCGACGGCGGCGCCGCAACAACCCGACGAGCGCGAACACCAACACACCGGGCACGTCGACCGCGGTGCAGCCGCAGCCACCCGACACCATCTCGGGCGGCGGCGTCGGCTCAACGACACCACCATCCACCACGGTGCCGGCGTCCGGCTGCACGACCGCGCCTTCTGCGACGAAGTTCACCACCGCGCTCCGCGTCGACTTGCCCGACGCGTCGTGCGCGATGGCCGCCAGCGTGTGCGCGCCCGCCGTCACGGTGACGCCCGACACCCACGGCTGCGCGCTCAAGCTCTGCGCGATGACGCCATCGAGCTCGAGGTCGACCCGCGTCACGCCCACGTCGTCACTCGCGGTGACCGACACCGACACCTGCAGCGACGTCGTCGCGCCTTCGCCCGGCGACGTGATGCTCACCGTCGGCGCGGCTGAATCGACGACGCCGACCAACACCGTCACCACTGCGCTCGTCGTCAGGTTGCCCGCCGCGTCTCTCGCGCGCGCCGTCAACGCATGAGAGCCGACCGACAACGTGGCCACATCGAGCGTCGCTGCGTACGGCGCCACCGTCACCTCACCGAGCGACGTCGCGTCGACGAAGAACTCCACGCCGACCACCGCGATGTTGTCGCTCGCCGTGGCCGTCACCGTCGTCATTCCGGTGACCGTCGTGCCACCCGTCGGCGCATCGATGGCCACGGTCGGCGCCTCGGTGTCAGGCGCCGCCATGATGGTGACCTGCGCCGCGTCGGTCACGGAGCCGAGCGTCGCCGTCACTGAGAACGGCCCGCCTTCCGTCGCGCCAGCCGTGAACTCACCCGAGGCGTCGATGACGCCGCCGCCGCTCACCGTCCACGTCACCGTCGCAGAAGAGAGCTGCGCGTCGAACTGGTCGTAGACCGCCGCGGTGAACGTCTGCGTCTCCGCCGGGCGCAGCACCACCACCGCCGGCTGCACGTCGATGCGCGTCGGCGTGGCCTGCACGGTCACGGTCACCGCACTGCTCGCCATGTTCCCCGCGCCGTCCACCACCGCCACCACGAAGTCGTAGCTACCGACCTCCGTGAACGTGACGTCGCTGTCCTTCGCGGCGTTGCTGTTGTTCGCGCTGTACGTCACCGACGCCGGTCCGCTCGTCAGGTTCCAGCGGTACTCGAGGCCCGCTTCGCCCGCGTCGTCCGTCGCGCGCACGGACAAGCGCGTCGTCGTGCCCGTCACCGGGTTGGGCGTCGCGCTCGCGGGCGTGGTGATGGTGGGCGCGCCGGTGCCCGTCACGGTGACCGAGGCCGTCGCAGTGCGCCCGCCCGCCACCGCCGTGACCGTGTGGGGACCACCCGCCATCGCGCCTGCGGTGAACGCGCCGACGTTGCCGGTGCCGCTGATGGTGCCGCCACCCGACACCGACCACGCCACCGGCGACACCGACATGAAGCGGCCGAACTGGTCGACGCCCTGCGCGACGAAGTTCTGCAGCGCGCCGGTCATCACGTTCGCCGACGGCGGCGTCACCGTCAGGCCCGACACGACCTGCTGCACCTGCACCATCGCGCTCGCTGTCACCGACAGGCCGCCGGGGTCGCGAATCACGCACTGCACGTTGTACGTGCCGCCGCCGCTGAACGTGGCCGTCGCGCTCTTCGCGCCGTTGGTGCCGCTCGCTGAGAACGTCACCGGGTACGCGCCAGCGGCCGACCACGTGTACGTCAGCTGCGCTTCGCCGGTGTCATCAGCGCCCAGCACCGTCACCGCCGTCGTCGTGCCCGTCGTCACCGGCGAAGGCGTCGCCACCACGTTCATCGCGATGGTGGGCGGCGCGTTCACCACCGTCGTCGTGAAGTTCTGCCCCGTGAGGTCGGCCGCCACGACGTTCACCATCAACGTCGCCGGCGTGAAGCTGTAGCCCGAGAGCGTGGGCGTCAGCGTGTACGCCCCCGCCGGTACGCCGACGAACGTGTACGAGCCCAGCGAGTCGGTCGTGGCAGAGCGCGTGCCGTCGCTGACCACGACACCGGGCAACGGCGTTCCACCTGTGGTGACGGTGCCGCTGACACGGAACGTTGTCGTCGTCGTCACCGAGAAGTTCAGGTTGCTGCGCCCCGCGTTGCTGATGGTGACGGGGTTGGTGAAGTTGCCGGGCGTCAGCGTCACGCCGGGACTGGTGGCCGTGACGTTCCACTGCCCGTTGGGCACGGACTGCAGGAACCAGGTCCAGTTGCTGCCGCTGCGCGTGGCGGTGACGGAGCGCACGCCGTCGGTCACCACCGGCGCCGTCGCGACGCTGGCCGCGGGGATGGCGCCGTTCATCGTGTAGCCGGTGGCGTTGAAGTTGCGCGCGGTGACGTTGCTGCCCATCACCTCGACGGGGTTGGTGAAGTTCGGGTTGAACTGCCACCCGGGCTGCGTCGCGGTCAGCGTGTACGCGCCCGAGCGCACGCCGGTCAGCGTGTAGTTGCCTGACGCGTTGGTGGTCGCGGTGCGGCTGCCGTCGGTGACGGTCACGCCCGCGCGCGGCATGCCGCCGGCTGAGACAGTGCCGCTGATGCTGTTGCCAGCGCCGAGCGCCGCAGAGAAATCGAGGCCTGTCTGCGAGGCCGACACCGTCAACGGCGCCGCGAAGCTGCGCGTGAAGGCGTAGTCAATCTTCGCCGCGTTGATGGTGAAGCTGCCGGCCGGCACGTTCGTGAGTCGCCACGTGCCATCGGTGGTCGTGAACGTGGTGCGCGTACCGTCGTTGATGCGCACGTCGGCGAGCGGCTGACCGCCGAACGTCACGGCGCCTTCGAGCGTGTACGTCGTCGGCGCGCCGACGGTGACGAGCACCGACGCGCTCGCGGTCTGCCCCTTCATGTCGCTCACGGTGAGGCGCACGTTGTACGTGCGCGCCATCGTCCAACTCTTGGTGGCCATCGACGCGTTGGGGCCCCACGTCGCGTCGTCGAAGTCCCACGCGTAGGCCAACGTGTCGCCGTCAGGGTCGCTCGCGCTGGCGGTGAACGTGACGGCCGCGTTGGTGGCGACGCTGGTAGCGCTGGCCATCAGCGACACCGTGGGCGCGCGATTGCTGGGGAACGCGCCGAGATTGATGACGACGTCGACAGCCTCGGGCGTGGTGGCCACCTTCGCGACCGGCGTGATGTGGATGTTCGCGGCGGTGTCCGAGAACGTGCGGCCGATGATCAACGGCGCGTTGTTGCGATTGCCGTCACCGGGCGTCATGTCGAGCAGGTGCGCCTTCGCGTCGGGGCCGTCCCAGTTCACCTCGATGCCGTCGCGCGCGTTGGCGCTGTTGATGGCCGGGCGGAACTCGAGCCAGTACGCACGCTGCGCGTTGCGCGCGATGCGCAGCCCCTGAATGCCGGTGCTGACGACGGGCTCGAGCGCCTGCAGCCGGTAGGTGCCGCTGGTCATCACCGTCGGCGTCGCCATCGGCGCCAGCCAGTTGAAGCGGCTCTTGTTCCACGCGGTGATGTGGTTCACCACGCCGCCACCGCCGCCCATGATGTCGAACGGGTTGCCGTACTCGATGCTGCTGCCGCCGGGGTCGATGGGCGAGAGCGAGGTGTTCCACGCGTTGGCGTGCTGCGAGCCGTAGTTGTGACCGAGCTCGTGCGCGGTGGTGCGCAGCGTGAAGCTGCCGTTGAGCCACGTGCCACGGCCGCCGACGTACCCGCGCCCCGCCCAGCCTGAGTAGACCGACGCGAAGCCGACGGCGTCGTTGCTGTAGCTCGACACCACGTAGCCAGCGTCGGTCGCCAGCGCCAACGCGTGCTGCCGCAGTTGGATGTACGAGCCCGCGTCAGACAGGTACGTCGCGCGGGTCCACGGCAGACGGAACGTCGGCGTCACCGTCGTGGAGTACGTCGTGAGGTTGTACGAGCTGGCGATGAAGTAGTTGTTCACCGTGGTGTTGATGAGCGTCTCGGCCGAGCCCTGCGCGATGGGGTCGCCGACGCGGTCAGAGAAATCGACGCGCACGAAGAGCAGCGTCTTGGGGCCTTCGGTCCACGCGCTCGCGGGCGGCTCTTCCTCGAGTGACGCCTCAAGCTCGTGCGCCTGGGCGTCGCCACACACGGCGTAGACGACGTCGCCGCCGTGCAGCAGTTGATCCGGCGAGCCACAGTCGTACGGCGTCTCGACCGGCAGCGCGGCGCGCGCTTCACCCGGCTCGAGGCGACGCAGCGGTGATTCCGTGAGCGCGATGAAGCCGTCGAGCTCCACACCGTGCAGGCGCGCGTTGGTGTTCGACAGCTGCGTGGCGCGGCGGCCGAAGACGCTCGCGCGGAGCGAGTACGAATCGCCGGCGAACGAGACCCAGGTCTCATCGGCGAGCGGAGCGTTGCCTTCTTCGACGAGGCCACAGATGACCGCGAACTCGCCGCGGCCGTCGCGCCACTGTTCGACGTGGGCGGCCAGCTCCGGCGGCAAGGCGTCGCGGATGACAGGCGACGCGGCGAGCGCGAGCGCGCGCTGCGGCTCGGTGGCGATGAGCGTGCGCATGACGTCGCGGCGAGCCGACAACAGCGGCGCGCCACGCGCTTCGAGGTCGGCGCGTGCTTCCGGCGGCGCCGACAACCACGCGTCGACCCAGGCGCGAAACGCGACGTGCACGTCGTCGGGCGACTCGAAGGTCAGCGGCTGTCGATCAACCCGAGGTGACGACGACTGCGGGGCACAAGCCGACAGCGACAGCAGTGAGACCACCACCAACGTGCGTATCATTCGACGCACTTGAGCAGGTCTCTACGCCCGCAGCGCGGGTCCACTCACAGTTGTGGTCCTCCTGAAATCGAGAGTTGACGCCCACAGGTTCACGACAGCCTCGACGGAAGCGGGCGGCGATGGGTGCAGCGACTGCGCGACTCCGACGCGCCCCGCG
The DNA here is from genome assembly GCA_964459885.1 of uncultured Archangium sp. Taxonomy (GTDB): domain Bacteria; phylum Myxococcota; class Myxococcia; order Myxococcales; family Myxococcaceae; genus Archangium_A. Next base: position 3,159 of record CAYWON010000218.1, on the reverse strand, counting down.
AACTCGGACAAGGTCAGCGCAACCGACGGCGAGTTGTTGAGCGAAACCGCTCAGTACTGGCACACGGTTCGACGTGAGCGGCCTCGTGGCGTGCCGCGGGCTTCTCGCGCGACAGGCCTCGATGAAGGCGGTGACGACAGGTGCGCGGAAGTGCTCGACTCCGACGTGCCTCGCGGCTTCGCGACAAGGTCCGCGCAACCGACGGCGAGTTGTGGAGCGAAACCGCTCAGTATCGGCACACCGTTTCGACGTGAGCGACCTCGTGGCGTGGCCGGAACGCGAGCACCGCCGAAGTCGTGGAGCCCGCCTCCCCTCGGGCTTCTCGCACGACAGGCCTCGATGAAAGCGGTGACCACGGCGCTCGCGTACGTGCTCGCCTCCGACGTGCCTCGCGGCTTCGCGACAAGGCCAGCGCAACCGACGGCGAGTTGTTGAGCGAAACTGCTCAGTAGCGGCACACGGTTCGACGTGAGCGACCTCGTGGCGTGCCGCGGGCCGGCCGGACACGAGCAGCGCCGAAGTCCTCGATGCCGTCTCCCCTCGGGCTGTTCTCTGTTCGGAAGTGACACGTCACGAGAACGATCAACTTCGGCACACAGTTCGCGGGCGTCTCAACCCACGGCGTAGATGCGCTCGACCGCCTTCAGCGGCTCGAGCCTCGGCCCCGCGGCCAACGCCGTCCCGAGCGGCTTCGCACCAGGCCAGTGACGTTGCACCTCGTCGGGCGGCACCGAGAACGGCGGCCCATCAAGCTTGTCCTGCGGGTACTCCACGGTGATGAGCAGCCCGCGCGACGCGAGCGTGCGCAGGTGCGCGATGTATTTCACGCGCAACTCCGGCGGGAGCGCGATGAGCGCGGCGCGGTCGTAGAACGCCTGCACCTCGCCCACGTCGGTCGGCGTCACCGCGAAGAAGTCACCCGCGAACAGCGTGATGCCCGCCGCGCGGTACGACGTCACCACGCCCTTCTTCGTCACCGTCGCGTCGAGGCCGTGCTCCGCGAAGAACGCGCGCACCGCGTCTTCCACCAGCTCGATGCCGACAACCTCGAAGCCCTGCCCCGCGAGCCACGCCAGGTCGACCGACTTGCCACACAGCGGCACCAACACCCGCTTCGCCGGCCGCAGCTGCGCCACGTGCTCCACGAGCTGCGCGTTGGGCTTGCCTTCATGAAAGCCAATCTGCCCCGCGGCCCAGCGGCCCTTCCAGAACTCAGGATTCATGCGCACACCGTAACCACCACACAGCGTGGAAACCGGCTTTCATGCGCGCCGCTGTGGCAACCAGACTTCACGAGACCATCAACGCCGTCTGGCGCATCGAGTCGGCGAAGCTCATCGCCGGGTTGATGCGCGTCACCCGTGACGTCGGCATCGCCGAGGAGCTGGCGCAGGACGCGCTCGTCGCCGCGCTGGAGCAATGGCCGCGGCAAGGCGTGCCCGACAACCCGGGCGCGTGGCTGATGCAAACCGCCAAGCACCGCGCCATCGACGCCGTGCGCCGCACGCAGCGCTTCTCGGAGAAGCAGGACGACGTCGCCCGCGAGCTCGACACCGCACATGAAGAGCGCGCGCCTGACCTCATTGAGCAGCTCGACGACCACGTCGGCGACGACCTGCTGCGGCTGATGCTCGTGTCGTGTCACCCCATTCTCCCTTCAGAAGCGCGCGTGGCGTTGACGCTGCGGCTGCTGGGCGGGCTCACCACCGATGAGATCGCCCGCGCATTCCTGGTGCCGGAGCCCACGGTCGCGCAGCGCATCGTGCGCGCGAAGAAGACGCTCAGCGACGCGCAGGTACCGTTCGAGGTGCCGCGCGGCGACGAGCTCGAGGGCCGCGTGGCGTCGGTGCTGGAGGTGCTCTACCTCGTGTTCAACGAGGGCTACTCGGCGACCGCCGGCGACGACTGGATGCGGCCGGCGCTGTGTGACGACGCGCTCCACTTGGGGCGCATGCTGGCCGAGCTGGTGCCGCGCGAGCCCGAGGTGCACGGCCTCGTCGCGTTGATGGAGCTGCAGGCCTCACGCACGCACGCGCGCACCGGCGCTGATGGCGAGCCGGTGCTGCTGCTCGAGCAGAACCGCGGCAGATGGGACCACTTGTTGATCCGCCGCGGCCTCGCGTCGCTCGACCGCGCCGCGGCGCTCGGTCGCGCGAAGAGCCCGTACGTGCTGCAGGCGGAGATCGCTGCGTGTCACGCCCGCGCACGCACCGCCGAGGAGACCGACTGGAAGCGCATCGCGCTCACGTACACCGACCTGGTCACGCTGATTCCTTCGCCGGTCATCGAGCTGAACCGCGCGGTCGCGGTGGGCATGGCCTTCGGGCCCGAAGCGGGGCTCAAGCTCGCCGACGCGCTGCGAGACGCTCCGGCGCTGCAGCGCTACCACCTGTTGCCAGCCGTGCGCGGTGACCTGCTCGAGAAGCTCGGCCGACTCGACGAAGCGAAGCGTGAGTTCCTCGCCGCCGCCGCGCTGACGCAGAACGAGCGGGAACGAGCGCTGCTGCGACGGCGCGCGGGTGCGACGTAGGCCTGCAATGGGGCGGTCGTCGGCGGTCTCCGGCGACGAGCCCTCGCGGGCTGGCCTCGCGACACGCCACGCATTCCGCTCCGGTCGCAAGTGGCGCCCGGGAGGCCGCGCAGTTTTTGACCAGTAACCTCGATGTACCAGAGAAGGTAGTCAACTACTCTCTCGGGTACACTCGGACCACTGGTCAAAAATCGCAATCGCGCCGGGCCGGCACTTTCCACCGAGCTGTATCCGCCACTTGAGGCTAGTACGGCAGCTCGGAAGTCCGTTCGCTGATCAGGCGTCGAGGAGCCACGAGAAGTCGGCGGCGACCGCGCGAAGCGCGTCGGCGAGCGGCGCCTGAATGGGGAGCGGCGCCCACCGACCCGAGTGGTGAAACTCGTCGGCGGCCCAGTTGGTCGCCGACAGCTTGCGCAGGCGCAGGTGCCCGAGTGCGTCGTCCTGTGGCCCCGATTCGATGATGACGGCCGCAGCGCGCTGCCTGCACCGGAGGTGCTTGAGCTTCTTCGCCTTGAGGAAGGCCTTCACGACGGAGACTTCGGATTCGGAAATGGACGCAGGCATGAGGCTCCTCAGGCGGCACGGGCGGAAGCAGGGTGCTCAAAGCGACCGCTGAAGGTCCACCGAAA
>CAYWON010000217.1:0-8718 GCA_964459885.1 uncultured Archangium sp. | reverse complement strand
CCACGCCGTCCTCGCGGATGACGAAGGCGCCGTCGAGCACCGAGAAGTTCTTGATGGCCTCGCGGATCTTCGGATCGAGCACGTTGCGCTCGCTCTCGGACAGACCCTGGAATGGGTTGATGGTGAGCTGACGGCTCGTTTCCATCACGGCGTTGTGATCGCCGATGGCGATGATGGTGCCGATGGGGTGGCCTTCGAAGCCCTCCTGGCCGATCTGCAGCGCGAGCTGAATCAGCGCGTCGACGACCTGTGAGTTGAACTCGTCGCCCAGCTTCACGCCTTCGATCGCCACGCGATCGTCGAGCGAGCCGCCGATGCGCATGGTCATCATGGTGTCGAGGTGACGACCGATGCGGCCGGTGAGGCACAGCACTGCGTCGCCTTCCTTGAACTGGCCCTGCGCGAGCGCCGAGACGATGGCCATCTTCACGCGCTCGGTGCGCGAGTAGTCGTACGCGGGGATGACGATCGAGCGCTCCTTGCGCGCCGCGAGCTCCTGGCCGAGCGCCTGGCTCGTCACCGCGTAGATCAGCTTCCTGCGGCACTTCCTCCCGCGGAGATCAGCGGCGGGAATGGGCGTGTCTCCGATCACCATCAGGTGATCGACGTCAGGTGCGCTGGCCAGCGTCAGCGCGCTCTTGAGGAACTCACGATCGAGGCGCGTCGTCTCCGACATGGGCGCGCAGTGTAAGACGTCCTGAGTGATTTCAAAGGTTTATTTGTTTATGCCTTGACTTGGTTGAAGCGCATCTCCATAGTGCCGCGCCTTCGTTTTCCAGCCCTCGAGGAGCCAATGACAGAAAAGGGTCAGTTTTCGCAGAAGGATCTCAAGCGCTTCAAGAAGTCGCTCGAAGACAGCCGCAAGGCGATCATCGAGAACGCGCGGAAGACGATGGAAGAGGAGTCGAACTTCGACACCGACGACCTTCCGGACGAGATCGATCAGGCGTCGAGCGAGTACGCGCAGTCGATGGCGTTCCGTCTTCGCGACCGTGAGAAGTTCCTGCTCAAGAAGATCGAGAAGGCGCTCTTGCGCATCGAAGACGGCAGCTTCGGCATCTGCGAGCGGTGCGAAGAGACGATCAGCATCAAGCGTCTCGAGGCGCGTCCCGTGACGACGCTCTGCATCCGCTGCAAGGAAGAGCAGGAGAAGAAGGAAAAGTCGTACGGCTGATTCTTGAGTGAGACGTCAGCACCTCGGGTCGTCGGTCTTCGTGACCGGCGGCCCGTTGTCTTTGGTGCGGCTCAGCTGAGCTCGACGCGCACCAGCTGTCGGCCGATCAAGAATTGATCGCCGTTGTCGACGAACGAAGGCGCGCCCAGCCGCAGGAACGTGCCGTTCGACGAGCCGAGATCGCGGAGCACCAGCCGCTCCGGTGAGACCTGCAGCACGGCGTGGCGACCCGAGACGAAGCCGTCTGAAGGGAACGTGATGTCGCCGTTCTCACGGCCGATCTGGTTCTCGCCGTCCTTGAGCGGGAACGCGCCGCCGCGGATGCCGCCTTCGAGCAGTTGGATCAGCCGGAAGCGATGGCCGGCGTCAGGCGAACCCCACGCGGTGGCGCCGTCATCGGCAGAAGCGAGCGGGGCGATCGGCTCGACCACGAGGCGCTGACGGCCGACGCGGATCTCGCCGCCCGTGGTGACCTCGCGATCAGAGCGGAGCCGCGTGAAGATGCCGTTGCCGCCGCCGACGTCTTCGACCGCGAGGCGCGCGCCCGAAAAGAAGAGGCGCATCTGCGTGTCGGCGACGAAGGGATCATCGGCGATGGTGAGATCGCCCTGACGGCCACACAACATGACGTCGCCGCGCATCGGGATCACCGACTCGGGCCCACCGTCGGCACGAACGACACGAACCGCAACGCGAGGACGATTGGCAGCAGGCATGCGGCGTCGGTCTCTAGCACGGCTCGCGCGGGTTGCCCGTTTGGGATTTCTGCTGTGGCGGGAATGGTTGCGTCGTGGAACAGTTGCGCGACCCCGTGCCCGCTGCTGACGAACACATCGGCAAGACCGTCGCCAACAAGTACCGCGTCGAGCAGATGATCGGCGAGGGCGGCATGGGCAAGGTCTACAAGGCCACCCAGCTCGCGCTCGACAAGCCGGTCGTGCTCAAGGTGCTGCGTCAGGCGTTGCTGTCTGACGAGCGCACGGTGGCGCGCTTCCAGCGTGAAGCGAAGGCCGCGAGCCGCCTCAATCACCCGAACTCGATCAGCGTGCTCGACTTCGGTCAGGCCGACGACGGCGCGATGTACATCGCGATGGAGTACGTGCAGGGCAAAGACCTGCACCACATCCTCTCGCGTGAGTGGCCGCTCCCCGAGGCGCGTGTGATCCGCGTGATGAGCCAGGTGCTGTCGGCGCTCGCCGATGCGCACTCGGCCGGCGTGATTCACCGCGATCTCAAGCCTGAGAACATCATGGTCGAGCAGCGCCGCGGCGAAGCCGACTTCGTCAAGGTGCTCGACTTCGGCATCGCGAAGATCGTCGACGGCACCAACGATGACGGGCCGGCGCTCACGCGTGCGGGCTTCGTGTGCGGCACGCCCGAGTACATGTCGCCCGAGCAGGCGCGCGGCGCGCAGCTCGATCACCGCAGCGATCTCTACGCGGTCGGCGTGATCCTCTACCAGCTGACGTCGGGCCTGCTGCCGTTCGACTCAGACTCGGCGGTCGGCTTCGCGACCAAGCACCTCACTGAAGTTCCGCCACCGCCGACGCGCCGCCGCCCTGATGCGCGCGTCTCGCCGGCGATGGAGCGCCTGATCATGAAGGCGCTGGCGAAGAACCCTGATGATCGCCCGCAGACGGCCGAGCAGTTCCGCGCCGAGCTGCTCGCGATCGAGAAGGAGCGTCGCGCTGGCGTGGGCGGTCGCCGTCCAGGTCAGGCGTCGGCGCCGGGCCTCGCGCCGGTGCAGCGCAAGGTGACGCCGATCGATCAGCAGGAGACGCGGGTGAACCCTCCGTCTCCGTGGGGCTCGAACGAGAACACCGTCAAGAGCTGGCCGTCGAACGAGAACACGGTGAAGAGCGCGTCGCCGCTCGTCGCGGGCCCGGTGCCGGTGCGCGAAGAGTCACGCGCGACGGCGACGCGCGACACGAGCCCCGGTGGCGGCAGCTCGACGAGCTCAATCATCTTCAAGGTGGCGACGGCGGCGTTGGTGTTGCTCGCGGTGGTGCTCGCGGGGCTCTACGCGTGGAACGTGATGCAGAAGCCGAAGGACGTGTACGTGCCGCCGCCGAACGCGCCGCTCGTCAACTCCGGCAAGCTGTACGAGTACGACCCGCCGCGTGAAGTGCGACGGCCGCAGGACGCCGCGCGCATCGCGCTCGAAGGTGACGACGCCTGGCACAAGGGCGCGATGGACTTTGCGTTGTCGCGCTACCTGGTCGCGTGGGAAGCCGACCCGCAGCCGGAGATCGCGCTGAAGATCGGCGAGCTGTATTTCCAGAAGGACATGGAGCGCGACGCGCGCGCGTGGTGGGGCCGCTACAAGAAGGACGCGCCGACCGCGAAGGCCGTGCAGTACGTCGACAAGATGCTCGCGCAGCCGCAGTGATCATCTACTGCTGCTCGACACGAGAGCGCCGCAGCGAAGCGAGGACCGGGAGCGGAGCGGAACCCGGCCGGTGGTGAGGCCGGGCGAGACGAGCCCGAAGCGCAGCGGAGGGATCGGCCGCGCGCAGCGACCCAGCTACACAGTCTCGACTTGCAGCGTCTGCTGACCGACGCGCAGGCGATCACCGGCCTTGATGGGACGCTCGCCGTCGATGCGCACGAACGTGCCGAGCCCGCCTGAGAGATCGCGGATCATCGCGCCATCTGGCAGCGGCGAGATCTCGCAGTGTCGCGGCGCGAGGCCTTCGTCGTTGGGGAAGCTGAAGTCACAGCGACCCTGACCGACCGTGAGCGTCGGCCCGGGGCTGAGCAAACAACGGCCGCCGCGATCGCCGAGCAACACCTCTTCGACGATGTAGTGCACCTGGTTGTTCGGCAACCCCGCGCCGTAGACGAGCACGTCGGTGCGGTTCCACGGCGGCGACGGCTCGACCGCGCCGATGAAGCGGAACAAGCGCAGCCCCGTGCTGAAGACGCCGCCCGCGGGGATCGTCTCGGTGTTGTGAATGCTGACGTACACGCCCGAGGTCGACCCTTCGTCGCGGATGAAGAGCTTTCCGTCGCGGATCGAGATCGTCGCGTGCAACGGGGAGATGAACGGGTCGTCAGGGAAGAGGATCGCGCCCTTCGAGCGACCGAGCTGCGCGCCCGTCGCCGCGAGGCGGAACCGTTGCCCACGCGCGGGGCCGGCGAGCACCGTGAGGCCCAACTTCGGTCCAGCGGGCGCGGGGGCGGGCGGCTTGCTGCCTGAAGATTCGAACGTGGGGCGCGCCGGGCCGCCGCGACCACCGGGTACCTGTGGCAGCGGCGTGCTGCCCGACGCGGTGCGCTTGAGGCCCGGAGGCCCTTCGCCAGGCGCCTGAGGGATCGGTGAGCCGGGGGTCGTCGATTCGTTGTCGCTCGCGAGCGACGCGACAGGCGCGGGCGCGACGCGTGGCGCTTCAACGCGCGGGGCCGGCGGGCTGCTGCCGTCGGTGGCGGTACCGCACGCCATGCAACGCACGGCCGCGACCACGTTGAGGAAGTCGCAAGAGGGGCAGATGACCCCGAGGCTCTTGGTCAACAACGCGGGCATGGGAGGTGGCGGATAGTCAAACAACCCGAGTCGTTCCGCAACAATGGCGTTGCGCCTCGACGATCAACCGGCCCGGGCGACGCGTTGCAGCACCGCAGCCGGGTGTTACGCTTGAACGCAGTTTGATTCGCCTCAACGACATTCTTCAGCGCGTCGCCGCGTACCACCCCGATCCCGACCTCGACATCATCAAGAAGGCCTACGTCTATTCGGCCAAGGTCCATCAGGGACAGGTGCGCAAGAGCGGCGAGCCGTACCTGATTCACCCGCTCGAAGTGGCGGGGTTGCTGGCGCAGCTGCGCCTCGACGAAGCCTCGATCGTCGCCGGGCTCCTCCACGACACCGTGGAAGACACGCTCGCCACCATCGAAGAGATCCGCGAGCTCTTCGGTGACGAGGTCGCGCTGATCGTCGACGGCGTCACCAAGCTCGGGAAGTTCAGCGCCTCGCAGCAGCTCTCTCAGGAAGAGAAGCAGGCCGAGAACTTCCGCAAGATGCTGGTGGCGATGGCGCAGGACATCCGCGTCATTCTCGTGAAGCTCGCCGACCGTACGCACAACATGCGCACGCTCGATCACATGAGCGAAGAGAAGCAGGCGCGCATCGCTCAAGAGACGCTCGACATCTACGCGCCGCTGGCCAACCGCCTCGGCATCTCGTGGATCAAGACCGAGCTCGAAGATCTCTCGTTCCGCTACACGCGGCCGCGCGATTTCCAGGACCTCGAGAACCGCATCTCGCGAAAGAAGAAGGAGCGCGAGAAGTACATCGATGACGTCACCGCGATCATCGAGAGCAAGCTGAAGGAAGCCGGCGTGCCCGCGCGCGTCAGCGGCCGCTTCAAGCACTTCTATTCCATCTACAAAAAGATGCGGTCGCAGGGCATCGACTTCGAGCAGGTGCCCGACGTCATCGCGTTCCGCGTCATCACGCCGGAGCTCGCGCACTGCTACGGCGCGCTCGGCCTCGTGCACCAGATGTGGAAGCCGGTGCCCGGCCGCTTCAAGGACTTCATCGCCATCCCCAAGGCGAACATGTACCAGTCACTGCACACCACGGTGATTGGGCCGCTCTCGGAGCGCATCGAGATCCAGATCCGCACCGAGGAGATGCACCGCATCGCCGAAGAAGGCATCGCTGCGCACTGGGCCTACAAAGAAGGCAAGGCGGCGATGAAGGGCGACGACGAGAAGTTCGCCTGGCTCCGTCAGCTGCTCGAGTGGCAGCAGGACCTCAAGGATCCGAAGGAGTTCCTCGACACGGTGAAGGTCGACCTCTTCACCGACGAGGTCTTCGTCTTCACGCCGCGCGGAGATGTGAAGAGCCTCCCTCGCGGCGCCACGCCCGTCGACTTCGCCTACGCCATCCACTCCGGCGTCGGCGAGAAGACCGTGGGCGCCAAGGTGAACGGGAAGATCGTCCCGCTCCGCTACAAGCTGAAGAACGGCGATCAGGTCGAGGTGCTGACCAGCCCGCAGGCGCACCCCAGCAAGGACTGGCTCACCTTCGCCAAGACCAGCCGCGCGCAGCAGAAGATCCGCGCGTTCATCAAGGAGCAGCAGCGCGAGAAGAGCCTGGTCCTGGGCCGCGAGCTCACCGAGCGTGAGTTCAAGCGCTTCGGGTTGAACCTCAACAAGCTGCTCAAGGCCGGCGATCTCAAGAAGCACGCCGAGGGCTACGGCTACCGCACCGAAGACGACCTGCTGGTCGCGGTCGGCTACGGCAAGATCCAGCCGGGGCAGCTCGTCGATCTTCTCGTGCCCAAAGAGAAGGCCGAGGAAGTGCGCGAGAAGGAGAAGGAGCGCCCGGCGTCAGACTCGTCGCCTTCAGGCCTGTTCCAGACCGTCACCGACGTCGCCAAGAAGCTCGTCGGTCGCAAGCAGAGCGGCGGCGTCACCATCGGCGGCATCGACGACGTGCTGGTGCGCTTCGGTCGCTGCTGCAACCCCGTGCCGGGCGACGCCATCGTCGGCTTCATCACGCGCGGCCGCGGCGTCACCGTGCACACGCAGGGCTGCGAAAAAGCGAAGGCCACCGACCCCGAGCGCAAGGTCGACGTCGCGTGGGACGTGCGCAGCGACTACCGACGCCCGGTGACGTTGCGGGTGTTGACCGCCGACCGCCCGGGTCTGCTCGCGGACATGTCGCAGATCTTCAGCAAGAAGGGCGTCAACATCGCGGCGGCCAACTGCCGCGCCACCGGCGACGATCGCGCGGTGAACACCTTCGAAGTGACGATCGCCGATCTCAAGCAGCTCACCGAGCTGATGCGCAGCATCGAAAAACTGACGGGTGTGTTCTCGGTGGAGCGCGTCTGATCGTCTCGGGCTACGGTCCGAGGCATGTCACGCGAAGTCATCCAGACCGACGCAGCGCCCAAGGCGATTGGCCCGTACTCGCAGGCCATCGCCGCCAGCGGCCGCACCGTTTTCCTCTCGGGGCAGATTCCGCTCGACCCCGCCACGATGCAGATGGTCGGCGGTGACGACGTCGTCGCGCAGACCGAGCAGGTGATGAAGAACCTCGAGGCGGTGCTGAAAGCGGCGGGCTGCACCTTCGAGCACGTGGCGCGCGTCGGCATCTTCCTCACGGACCTCGGTGACTTCGCGAAGGTCAATGAGGTGTACGCGCGGTTCTTCCCGAAGAACCCACCCGCTCGGGCAACCGTACAGGTGTCGGCGTTGCCGAGAGGCGCGAAGGTAGAGATCGACTGCATCGCCGTGCAGTGAGCCGGGCCGGAAGCAGGAGAGAAGGCATGTCACGCAAGCTGCTCATGGTGGTGATGCTCGCGCCGATGCTGGCGTGGGCGCAGACGCCGCCGACCACGACCGATTGGACGCCGCCGCCGATGGTGCCGGCCTCGCCGCCGCCGACGCCTGCGCCGGAAGGCCCGCCGCCGACGCCCACCGCGCAGCCTGGTACGCCGGCGCCGCCGGGGACGTACGCGCCCAATCAGCCCGGCTCGGGCTACCAGTACTCGCCCTACGGCCAGGGTCGCACCGCGACCAAGAACAACCCGCCGCCGCCGGAGATCGGTCTCATGGTGAGCGAGACGCTCTTCGGCATGTTGAGCGCCGCGGGCCCGACGGTGTTGCCGTACCTGCTGCTCAACGCCGGTGGCGGTTTCCCCGGCGACATCATGGGCATCCTCGTCGTGGCGATCTTCGGGCTGACGCCGGTGGTGGTGTCGCAGACGCAGACCGGCATCGCCAACGGCAGTCCGTACTACCGCGTCGACACGTGGATTCCGCTCGTGGTCGGCCTCGCGCTGCAGGCCGGCGTGCTGACGTCGTATTACTTCGCGAACGGCAACACGTTCATTCCGCCGCCGGCGTTTGGCTCAGCGGGTGGGGTGCCCAGAGATCAAGGCGCGGTGATCTGGCTCTTCGTTGGCTCGCTCGGCATCGTGCCGATTCTGCAGATGGTGGCGATCAACCTCTTCAAGCAGCCCAAGACGAGCTTGTTCGCGTCGTGGGGCAAGCCACCCGACAAGAACGGCTTCTCCATCGGGCTGCCGTCGGTGGCGCCGGTGGTCTCGCGCACGCAGGAAGGCGTCGGCTACGGCGCGCAGCTCCAGTTCTTCCGCGGCACGTGGTGACGTTTCAGAAGAGCCGGTAGCCCACGCCCAGCCGTGCGCCCCACGCGGGGCGCACCTGGGTGACGCCGAGCGGCTCCTTGGTCGCGTCGAGTCCCAGGTGGCCGGTCACGGCGAGCGAGAAGCCACCGCCAAGGTGGAACTCCGCGCCGACGCCCACCAACGGCGTCAGCTGGAAGCCCTGCACCGTCATCGAGATCGACAGCGGCACTTCCAGCATCGCGAGGCCCGCGATGGTCTCTGAGAAAGCGTAGCTGGCGTTGACGCCGAGCTTCGGCCGCAGCCCGATGAACGCGAAGTTGTGGCGATCGAAGTAGGTGGCGCCCGCGTTGAACTTGACGCCGAGGCCGACGAATGGCGCGAGGCGGAAGGCGTCCTTCTCGTACGCGGCCAGCTTCACCATCACCTCGAGCAGCGTCGAGACCT
>CAYWON010000216.1:0-8725 GCA_964459885.1 uncultured Archangium sp. | reverse complement strand
ACGCCGCCGTGCGGGATGTCGATGCGGGACCGGCCTTTTTCAGCAGCCTGCTAGAGCAGCCCCTCTCCCCAACCCTCTCCCCGCTGGCGCAGGGAGAGGGAGCCTCTGCTGTTACTTCACGGCCTTCACGCGCGGCCGCTTCTCTTCGGTCGCCTCTTCAGCGGCCGGCGCCTCGACGGCGGTGGGCACCGACGCGCCCTTCACGCCGAACTTCTCGCGCACCTGCTGCTCGATGTCCTTGGCCACCGCCGGGTTGTCGATGAGGTACTGCCTGGCGTTCTCTCGACCCTGGCCGATGCGCTCGCCCTTGAAGCCGAACCACGAGCCGCTCTTCTCGACGATGCCGTTCTCGCTGGCGAGGTCGATCAGGTCGCCCTCCTTCGAGATGCCCGTGCCGTACATGATGTCGAACTCGACTTCCTTGAAGGGCGGCGCGACCTTGTTCTTCACCACCTTCACGCGCGTGCGGCTGCCCACCACGTTGTCGCCGTTCTTGATGGCGCCGATGCGGCGGATGTCGAGGCGCTGCGACGCGTAGAACTTCAGCGCGTTGCCGCCCGTCGTCGTCTCGGGGTTGCCGAACATCACGCCGATCTTCATGCGGATCTGGTTGATGAAGATGAGGCAGGTCTGGCTCTTGGCCACCGTGCCCGTCAGCTTGCGCAGCGCCTGGCTCATCAGGCGCGCCTGCACGCCCATGTGCGCGTCGCCCATCTCACCTTCGAGCTCGGCCTTCGGCACCAGCGCGGCCACCGAGTCGACCACCAGCACGTCGATGGCGCCCGAGCGCACCAGCATCTCGGCGATCTCCAGGCCCTGCTCGCCCGTGTCGGGCTGCGAGAGCAGCAGGTCGTCGGTGCGCACGCCCAGCTTGCGCGCGTAGCCCACGTCCATCGCGTGCTCGGCGTCGATGTAGCCACACACGCCGCCGCGCTTCTGCGCCTCGGCCACGATGTGCAGACACAGCGTCGTCTTACCGGACGACTCCGGCCCGTAGATTTCGACGATGCGGCCACGCGGCACGCCGCCGACGCCCAGCGCGATGTCCAGGCCCACCGAGCCCGTCGGGATCGTCTGCACGTCCTTCGCGGTCGACTCGTCGTTGCCGAGCCGCATGATGGAGCCCTTACCGAACTGCCGCTCCACCGCCTGCAGCGCCAACTCGATTGCCTTTTCCTTCTCGGTGCTCGCCATTTGTCGTTCCCCTCTTCAAACTTCGTGAAAGCCGCCTACTGAACAAGCGTTGCGTACCACAGACACTTGCCCTTGTAGAACAGGGGACTGACATGTGCGGGCTTCTTGAGCGATTTCAGCCCTTTAAGAGCGACGCCAGCCACTCGAGCCAGTACCAGCGCCACAAGTAGACGTTGGCGAGCACCAGCCCCACGGCCAACACGCGTCGCCACTTGAGCTGTCGGCGCAGCTTCTGGGCGTCGCGCACCCACGTCAGCGTCTCGGGGTGCACGCGGAGCGCGTGCGGAAAGCCGAGCGCCAGCAGCCGTTCGACGGCGACCTCTTTCATCGGGCGGCCGTCGCGCGCGGTGAGGCCCTCGAGGCGCTCGCTGTCGATGAGGTCCACGAGCGCGTCGGCGTGCGTCGGGGCGAGCCCGTCGAGGGCGGCGGTCAGCTCGGTCAACGCCGTGGCGCGGGGCTGGCCTGATTGATCTCTCGCGGCCTCGGCCCAGCGCGCGAGCGGCGGCGCGTCGGCTTCGAAGGGCGCCAGCGAAGGCACCACTTCGTCGCTCACCGCCAGTTTTTCGCCGCGCGTCTGCTCCACGGCGTCGCAGCCTAGGGCGTCGCGAGAGTGGATCCCATTCACACAGACAGGCAGGATTTCGCGCGCTGTGGTGGCCGCCCTGTCAGATGAGCTGAGTCGTTGCATCGCGCGTTGTGCGGACGCGGTCGGCGACGTGCCCCGTCTCAAGACGGAGCTGCATGCGCTGCGCGCCACCGGTGACGGCATCGCGCACTTCGCCACCGCGCTCTTCGAGCTGGAGCTCGCCCGTCAGGGCGACGCCGACAGCCGCGCCAACCTCTCGCACCTCGCCGAGATGCTCTTGCTCTTCTGGCGCGACGGCTCGGGTGACTCGCTGGCGCGCGTGCACCCTGCGCTCGACGCGCTGTGGAAATCGGTCGCGCCCATGCTGGTGCAGTTCGAGCTCAAGCGCTTCGAGCTGGACCTCACCGTGTGCTGGAAGGCGCGCAGCGACCCGCGGGCGCTCAAGGCCGCCATTCAGGAGCTCGCGCCCGACGGCCACAAGCGCGTGGAGTTCGCGCGGTGCCTGTACCACCTCGAGCTGGCGCGCCAGGGCGTTGACGGCAGCCGCGCGGAGTTCGCCAAGCGCGCGCAGCTGCTCGCCGACGCGTACCAGGACGAGTCGTTCGCGAACGACCTCATCGGCCACGACGCGGGCCTGCTGCACCTGTGGGGCGAGCTCAAGCCGTACCTCGACGAGTTCTTCGAGACGATGGAAGAGGCCGCCCACCGCGCGCAGGAAGACACGCGCCGCGTGAAGATGCCGGTGCCGCCCGAGGCCGCCGAGCTCACCGAGCCCGCCACGCCGGCCTTGCCGCCGCCGCTGCCCGTCGCGAAGCCACCGCCGCCCTCGGCGCCGCCACCCGGAGCGCCCTCGTCCACCGTCGTCGCGCAGCCCGACACCGCGCTGCCGCCCATCGCGAGGCCGCTGCCGGCTGGCGGGCCGAACCCACCGCCCGTGCTGCACGCCGTGAGCGCGCCGCCGGTGCTGCAGGCCGTGCCGCCGCCACCGCCTCAACCGAGCGCGCCACGAGGCCCCCCGCCTGCGCCCGGCAACCTGACGCCGCCCGGCGCGTGGGTGCCCGACGCCGACCTCATCATCGAAGAGGCCGTCGAAGCGCCGCCGCCGCCTCCGCGCACGCAGAGTGGTGAAGTGGAGATCGTCGACGCCGAAGAAGCGCCGCCGCCGCCACCCGCCGTCACGCCATCACACGGCCTCGAGGCAGTCCTCGACGTCGAAGAGGTCGCAGACGTCGAGCTCGACCCCGACCCGGACCCCGCAGCGCTGGAGTTCTGGAACTACACGTTCGCCTCGCTGCAGCTGGCGCCGACGGACGGCGTGCGCACGCGCATGCTGGCCACCGAGAGCCGGCCCGATCGCAAGCGCCTCACCACGTGGCTCGAAGGCCTCGGCCCGCACCTCGCCGTGCCGCAAGCGCGCGCGTTCGCCAGCCTGGTGCGGCTGATGTTGGCCGGTGAGACGAAAGAGAAGAGCCTGTTCGGCCAGTCGAACCCGCGCCGCAAAGAAGCGCTGCAGGGCGCGTTCTCACTGCTGGTCGCCAACCCCGACGCCGCAGGTCAAGCGGCCGTGTGGTTCGAGCTCGACGGGCCGCAGACCATCGAAGCGTTGCAGCGCGGCCTCGAGCTGCTCGTGCCCTTCCTCGCCTTCTGCGCGCGCGAAGCGCTCGACCCGCTCTCACCGCAGGCCGTCGAGAAGTACCTCTCCTGAGAAAGGCGTACCCATGTTCACGTCGCTCGCGCTCGCAGCCCTCGTGTCGTCTTCCAGCGGAGGCCTGCTGAGCGACTACGCCTCACCGCACGTGCGCTTCATCGACGTGCCCGCCGAGACGGCCGGCTTCGTCGCGCGCGTCAGCAAGTACGCCGCGCCCAACCTCGAGCAGCTCACCGTCGAGCAACTCCGCGCCGAGCGCGCGCGGCTGGAAGACGAGCGGCCGGGCCTGGGCCTGCCCATCGGCCTGCTCATCGGCGGCGGCGTGTTGGCGGCGGTGGGCTACGGCGTGTTCTGGGGCGTGGCCAGCGCCGGCCTCATCATGATGGGCGCCGGCGTCGCGGCCATGGTGGTGGGCACCGTGTTCCTCATCATCAACATCAGCAAGCGCAGCGCCATCGGCCGAGACCTGACGTACATCGACTCGCTCATCCGCACGCGCACCATGGGCGCGCCGCCGGGCATGCCGGGCACCTCGCCTGACTACGTGCCGCCGTCTGACGTGCCGCCGCCGCCTCCGCCGCCGCCCCCGGGCGTCTTCGCGCCGGTGCCGCCGCCGCAGCTTCAGTTGGCGAGCTTCTGACGACTCAAGGCACGCGCAGCCGCACGCCGCCGTTCACGAGGAACGCCGTGCGGTCGTTGTTCATGTCGCGGATGAAGTAGTGCCGCCCGCCGAACAACGCGTAGAAGCCGAGCCACTTGAACGGGTACCACTCGGCGCCGCCGGCGCCTGAGATGCCCACGCCGAAGCCGCCGCCGATGGCGATGGGCACCGCGGCCTCCAGCAGCACGTTGAACTCCTCGTGCACGGGGAGCGCGAACTGGAAGCGCGGCGTGACGTGGAACTCCGGGTAGAGCCGGAAGTACGCGCCCAGACGGAACCAGCTCAGCTCGACGCCGCCGCCGAGCTCCAGGCCGCCGCCCAGCGCGCTCGACGTCGACGCTTCGAAGATGCCGCGCAGATCGCCGAAGGGCCGCAGCGGGCGCTCGACCAGCAACCCGGAGCCCGCCGGCGCCGCAGAAGGCCCCGCCACCTGCACCCACTCGACGCGCGCTTCACGCGTGGGGTGCACCTGCAGCTCGAGCTTCTGCTTCGGGCCGTCACCCCACTGCGCTTCGAGCGTGTGCCGGCCGACCGTCGGCGTGAGCGTCAACGGCGCGAGGCCCGCGGCGCGACCATCGATCATGACGGTGGCACCCGGCGGGGTTGAGTTGATGATGACGGTGCCCTTGAGCCGCGCGCGCACCGACTCGAGCAGCTTCACCACGGTGGGGTCGACGCGCGCCGGGTCGAGCGCCGCGTCGGGGTTGGCCTCGAGCGCCTGCGCGAAGGCCTCTTCGGCGCGCACGAAGTCCTGCCGGGCGGCGTGGCTCTGCGCGCGCAGCAGGTGCACCTTCTCCATCACCTTCGCGTCGCCACCTTCGGCCGCGTCGAGCAGCTTCAGCGCGCCGTCGAAGTCGCCCTGGTTGAAGAGCTTCTGGCCCTGCTCGAGGCGCGCCTCGGGCGTGACGGGTTTCGGCGCAGCGGGAGCAGCCAGCGAGAGCGTGAGGGCAAGCGTGAGCAACAAAGCGCCGTGTTCGCACCACACCCGCGCGCGGGCCTCAAGAAAAACGACGCGTCAGGGCGTGAGCTCGAGCTTGAGCAGCACGGGCTTGCCGGCCACCACGCGCACGTCGCGCGACATCGACTTGAAGCCGGACCGCTCGATGCGCACCGTGTACCGGCCTGGCGTCAGCTCCACGAGCAACGGCGTGCGGCCCCTGGCGACGCCGTCGATGCTGACCTGCGCCCAGTACGGCTCGCCGCCGCGCGTGGTGATGACGTTCACGCGGCCCTTCTTCTTCGTCGTCACCACCGTGCGCTTGCCGCCGTCTTTCGGCGTGCTGTCGACCACGGCGAGGCCGGCGTCGACGACCTCGGGCGCTTCCACGCCGGCGTCGGGCTCGTCGGCCATCACCACCTCGACCTCACCGGCGTCGACGGGCTCAGGCTCGACGACATCGCCGGCGTCGGGCGGCTCAGCCACCACGACGACAGGCACGCCTGCGTCGACGGGGCCGGGCTCGACGGGCGGCTCGTGCAGCGCGAACCAGCCGGCCGCGCCTGCGATGAGCGACAGCGCCACCACGCCCAGCACGAGCGGTGCGCGCCTGGGTCGCAGCGCCTGCGCCAGCTCGTTGGTCGAAGGCGTCGGCTCGGGCTTCGCGGCGTTCACCACCTGCAGGTTGGTGCGGGAAATCTGCTGACGCCGCAGGCTCGGCGCTGTGGTGGGCACCGGCCCCGCGGTCTGCACGGCGGGCAGCGACGACTTCGAGGCCTTCGCTTCGACGTACGCAGCCTCGAGCGCCGTCACCAGCTCGCTCGCGGTGCCGTAGCGCTCTGAGGGGTTCTTCGCGAGCGCGCGCTTCACCACGTCTGCCACGACGCGCGGAATCCACGGCGCGCGGTCCACCAGCTCGGGCGGCGGCGCGTGGGCCTGCAGCTGAATCAACCGCAGCTCCGAGTCAGCCTCGAAGGGCAGCGTGCCGGTGAGGCACTCGAACAAGACGACCGCGAGCGCGTACAGGTCGACGCGGTGGTCGACGTCTTTGAGGCCCAGCGCCTGCTCGGGCGCCATGTAGTGCGGCGTGCCCATCACCATGCCGGTGCGGGTGATGCCGGTGGTGGCCTCCTTCGAGCGCAGAATGCCGAAGTCGAGAATCGTCGCGTGGCCTTCGGGCGAGAGGAAGATGTTCCCCGCCTTCACGTCGCGGTGAATGAAGCCCTGCGCGTGGATGTAGTCGAGACCCGCCGCCAGCTGACGCATCAGCTTGAGCGTCTCGTCGGTGGTGAAGCCGCCCTTCGCGCGCAGCCGCCCGGCGAGCGAATCGCCCTGCAGCAGCTTCATGACGATGAAGGGCCGGCCCTCGTGCCGACCGACGTCGTAGATGGGCACGATGTTGGGGTGATCGAGCTTCGCGGTGAGCCGCGCCTCGCGCTCGAAGCGCTCCAGCACCTCGGCGTCATTCACGAGGCCCGCCGCGAGCAACTTGATGGCCACCTTGCGGTCCAGCTCTGCGTCGTGCGCGACGAAGACCGCGCCCATGCCGCCCTCGCCCACCTTCTCTTCGAGGCGGTAGCGGCCTGACAGCACGTCGCCCGCGCGCACGGCGTTGACGGTCTTCTCTTCCCGGAACGCGACGGCCTTCAGCGAACGCTGCGAGACCGACGTGGCCGGAAGCACCGGAGCCCCGCATGAAGCGCAAGACGTCGCGCCTTCACCGAGAACAGCTCCGCACGACGGGCATGGCACGCGCGTAACAATACCCGGACGCTGCGCGGCGTCGACTACGGCGCGCAGGCGGGCGTGTAGGTCATCGACACCGACTGACCGGGCGCCGGCAACGCGTGCGGGCCGAACACCACGGCGTTCCGCGTGTCGTCGTAGATCCAGTTGCGCGTGTTGCCGGTCAGCTCGGGCACCGGGACACCGGCGACGGCGACCGTCACGCTGGACGCGGTGGCGGGCGACGGCGTGGCGGTCAGGAACCACGTCGAGCGCGCGCCGAACACGGCCTGGCCCATGCGCTGCGCTTCGGTGCGCCAGACACTCTGCGTGTAGAGGTTGCAGATCTCCGTGCGGTAGCCGCCGGTCTGCGAGACGAGCGTCGCGATGCGCTGGTGGTCACCCGGCTCGTACGCGCAGCCCATGGGCGCGGTCGGCAACGTCGGGGCGACGGCGTTCCACGACACGCGGTTGCGGTTGCGCCACCCGCGCACGCTCATCAACTTCTCGAAGGTCAGCTGCACCGAGTCGGACGATTGATCGGGCGCGTCGGTCAACGCCATGAACGAGAGGTTCGAATCGGTGCGCAGGAAGCCCGCGTTGGCGGTGGTGACGAGCGGCGGCGTGACGGCCTTGATCGACGGCGCGAAGACCAGCTCGTACGCGCTGCCGTTGACGCCGACGCGCACACGCTCGTCGAAGCGCTGCAGCAGGTTGGGGGTCGACTCGGTCAGCACGAGGCCGCCGTCGCCGTTGACGAAGCGGCCTTGCCGCGTGGCGAGCATGTCGTCGCTGGTGGTGACGCCGACGTTGAAGTCCACGCCCGCGCTGATGGGGTACGAGAAGAGCGCGTTGGCGTTGCTGCCGAGCGCCGCCTGGAACGCGCTCATCGAGCACGAGTCGTCGATGACGAGGACCGCATCGGTCTTGAGCGGAATGTTGAAAGCGTCGACCTGCACGCCGGTGGTGTTGCCAGAGCCCGTGAAGACCGTCTGGTAGACGACCGACGCGGCGTTCTGCACAGCGCCAACGACGAGCGTGGTGCTGCCGGGGCCCGTGTTCTGCGGCGTCCACGTCACCGAGACCGCGGCCGACTGACCGGCCGCCAACGTCAGCGGCAGCGTCGGCAGCGGCCCGGTGGTGAAGCCGGGGTTCCCCGAGAGGCCGAACGCGGTCACCGTCACCGCGGTCGCGCAGATGTTCCGCACGGTGACGGGCGTGACCGCGGAACGGCAGGTGGTGCGCACCGCGCCGAAGTCGAAGTCGTTGGGAGAGATGAGGAGGCACGCGGGGTTCGCCTGCGTGATGCACGTGCCTGCGCTGCACACGCGACCCGGACCACACGACACGCACGCCGAGCCCAGCTGACCGCACGCGCTGTCGTTGGTGGCGGCGACGCAGGTGTTGCCGTTGCAGCAGCCGTTGCAGTTGGTCTCGTTGCAGACGGTGCCGCCGACGCAGCTACCGCCGTTGCAGGTCGAACCGTTGAGGCACGGCTCGCAGGCCGCGCCGTTGACGCCACACGCGGTGGTGGTCTGCGACGCCGTCGCCAGACACGCGCCGCCCGAGCAGCAGCCCGCGCAGCTGAAGAAGTCACACGCGGTGCTCGCGGTGCACTGTCCCGAGTTGCACGAGAGGCCCGCGCCGCACGCTGAGCACGCCGCGCCGCCGCCTCCGCACTGCGCTGCGGACTGGCTCTGGAAAGGCACGCACAGGTTGCCGGAGCAGCAACCGCTCGGGCAGCTCGCCGCGTTGCACGTGGTGGTCGAGACGCACTGACCGTTCATGCACGACGACGCCGCGCCGCACGGCTGGCACGCGTTGCCGCCGAGGCCGCACGAGAAGTCGTTCTGGTTCGAAGGCATCACGCACAGCGGGCCGACACAGCAGCCGCCCGGGCAGCTCGCCGCGTCGCACGTGCCGGAGCCACCGCCCGTCGCGGAGCCACCGCCCGTCGCGGAGCCGCCGCCCGTC
>CAYWON010000215.1:0-8955 GCA_964459885.1 uncultured Archangium sp. | reverse complement strand
TCTCGACGCGCTGAGGCCATCTGTCGGTCAGGTAGCCGACCGTGAGCCGGTCGAGCTGCTTGAAGTTGTTGTCGACGTTCACCACGTTGCGGAAGCCCTCGACGTCGACGACGAGATCACCCTGGCCGCGGCGCACGCTGTCGGTGGTCGCGTTGAAGTGGCCGACGACGATGTCGATCCACTCAGCGTTGGTGGCGCGCGACTGGATCTTCCACTCGAAGAATTTCTCGTCGGTGCGGGTGATCACCGCCTGCACTTCACGGCCCGGGTTGTTCTGGTCGGGGTAGGGGCCCCACGTGCGCGAGTCTTTGGTGCGCGTGGTCGGCGGCACGGCGCGCACCTGATCGACGAAGCCCAGCAGCGCGTCGAGCACGGCGTTGTAGTCCTTCGCGGCTTTCACCGTCTGGTTCCACGCGGTCGACGGGTCGCCCACCATCAAGCCGTCGCGGCGCGTGCCCTGACCGCCGAGCGCCTGTGACGCCGATTGCGGCAGCTTCGCGCGCAGATCTTCGCGGCGAGGCAGCGCGTTGGAGAACACGAGGTCGGTGTTCGACCAGTCGCCACCACACCCGGCGAACGCCACCACCAGCACGCTGAGCAGAAGAGTTCTCATGCGATCAGTCCCTGAACTCGTAGTCGAGCAGAAGGCCGAAATCGGCGCTGCCCAGGCTGCGCGTCTCATCGACGTTGTAATGGAGGTAGTGCACCCGCGCCCGGCCGACGACGGAGAAGTTCCCCACGAGGCGCACCTTGAGCCCGCCCACGATGCCCGGCGTGAAGATGGAGTACGACTGCGCAGCGACGGTCGCGTCTTCGAACGACCGGCTCATGATGTTGAAGCTCAGGTGGAGGCCCACGAAGGGGATGAAGCGGCCTTCCTGGAACCACTCGTAGAAGAGCGACGCGCCGATGCTGACGAGCGAGTAGTCGTAGGCGAGCGACCCGAGCAGGTCGACGCTGACGTTGTCGCTCGTCCACCCGTAGCCGGCGTCGATGCCCAGCGCGAAGCCGCGCGCGAAGATGTTGTGCACCACGACCTCGGCGCCGACCGCCGGCGCAGAGGGGAAGTAGCCGCCCGCGGCCGTCGGGCGATCGAACACCGCCTGGTATTGGCCCCACGCCGACAGGCTCCAGTGCCGGGTGTACGTCTGGCTGATGCCGGTGCCCTTCACCGGGTCGTCGGTGAACTTCGCGTTCTGCAGCGTTGATTCTTCGAGCGTGTAGATCTGCCCGGCGGTGATGGTGAACTCACCGACACGCAGGCGGTCGGGCAGGCGTCGCTTCACCTTGTAGGTGCCCGGCGGCAGCGCGATGAGCCGCGGGTTCTCGAGCTTCACGGTCTCGGCGACGACGACGCCGCGCGTGTCGATGATGAAGTACGGCCCCTGCGGCGCGGTCTGCGGCAGGTGAAGGCCTTCCTTGCGCTCGAGCACGTCGGTCAGCACGAGGTCGCCGTTGCCTGCAAGGTCGAAGCTGAACGTCGGGTGCTGCGGGCCCGCGGCCGAGTCAGCGGTGCTGGCGACGGTGCGCTCGTAGGCCCACTGGT
This sequence comes from uncultured Archangium sp., assembly GCA_964459885.1. Taxonomy (GTDB): domain Bacteria; phylum Myxococcota; class Myxococcia; order Myxococcales; family Myxococcaceae; genus Archangium_A. The sequence continues at coordinate 7,409 of CAYWON010000215.1, read as the reverse complement.
ACGCCTCGTTCAGCGTCACACGTCCGTCGCCTTGCGCGTCGCCGCTGCCGAGCAGCGCGGTGGCGAGGTGGTACGAGAAATAGCTCGCGCCGATGATGTCGGACTCTTGCGAGTCTTCGTCGGACGCCGACGAGGTGAGGATGACGAGGCCCTTCGCTTGCCGGGTGGCGTCGGTCTCGACCTCGAAGGCCGGCGCCCGGCGGACGCCCTTGGTGCGCGTCACCGAGCCGCTGCGGCAGGCGTCGAGGAAGGCGACGCGCATGTCGGCGGGGCCGGTGGTCAGCCGCGCCTTGAGCGTCTCCAGCACGAACTTCGTCGAGCCCAGTCGCAGCGCGCCGTCCTTCGCGTGGCCCGAGTAATAGAAGAGGAGGGTGGTGCGCTCGCCGCGCGCCTTCGCGGCGGTGATGCGGCGCTCGAGCTCCGTCAGCGCGGTCTCGGCGTCTTTCGTGGTGCCGTCGAGCAACAGCACGGCGTCTTCAGTCTTGAGGCCACCGAGGCGCGTGAAGACGTCGTGCAGCCGGCGCGCGTCGTCTTGCGCGTAGAGGAGCGTCTTCGTGCCGTCGCCGCCTTCGTTGTTGCCGATGAAGAGGCCGAAGCGGTGGGTCGTCTCCTGCGCCGACGCGACGGTGCCCAGCAGCATGATCAGGAACGCAACGCGCGAGGCTCCCTCTCCCAGCGACAGCGGGGAGAGGGTTGGGGAGAGGGGCGCCGTCCACCGTCTGACGCCCGCGTCTGTTTCGAAGTCACTCACGGCTTAATGAACGTGCGGTGTACCTGACTTCCCGGCACATCGAGTGCCCCGAGTTGGCTCAAGTCTCCCTTCACGTCATCGAAACGCTTGCGCAGCGCGATGCTGACCGCGCTCGTCGACTGGCGCTCCTCCGAGAGGATCACCCAGACGATCTCGCGGCCGGCGCCGGTGAACTCGATGGCCTCCGGCAGCCAGGTCTGGCCGTCGGCGCGCACCACCTCGTCGTACACGGGCGACACCTCGCCGCGCTCGTCGATGGCCACCACCAGCGCGTACCTCGCGCCGCTGACGCCGATGCGCACGCGCTCACCCTTCGCGAGCGGCTCGACCTCGCCGGCGTTGCGTTGACCGGCTTCGCCCGCGACCACGAACTCGACCTGCGCGCCGCCCTTCACGCGCGACGTGCCTTCGTCGCTGCCCACGAAGCGAAGCCCCACCACCGCCAGCAGCCCGGCCGCCATCGCCGCCGCCGCCGTCACCCAGCGCCGCGAGGGCGCTGGTCGCTGTTGCACGCGCGCCGCCTTCTCGACGCCCGCTGCGAACCGCTCGAAAGGGATGGCCTGCTCGAACTGCCGCTGCTCGTCACGGAGCTTCTCGAGCCGCGCTGTGCACTCGGCGCAGCCGGTGACGTGAGCCGCGAACTCCACAGGCTCCTGCGCCAACAACCGTCGCAGCGCGAGCTCGCCGGGGTGCTTCAACGTCTGCGTCATGGCGTCTCTCCTGCGTCTGCGAAGTGCTGCCCGGTGGCGTCGGCGAAGCGCTTGAGGCGCTTGCGCACCGTCGGCACCGATCGCTCGAGCAGCGCCGCGACCTCTTCCAGCGTGAGGTCGTCGACCCAATAGTGAATGACGGCTTGCTGCGTCTCGGTGTCGAACGCGGCGAGGCTGCGGCGCACGAGATCTCTGGCCTCCAGCTCGCTCGCGCCGCCGTGCCCTTCACCGCGCACCACCTGCATCGTCGCGTAGTCGTCGCGCCAGGCCGCGCCCGCTGCGCGCATCGTGTTGAGGCAATGGTTGGTGGCGATCTTCATGAGCCACGTCAGCGGTGAGGCCTCGCTGCGGAAGCTGGCTTCGTTCATCAACGCGCGGGCGAACACGTCCTGCATGGCGTCCTCCGCGAGGCTCGAGTCGCGCAGCAGGTACCGGCACCGGCCGTGCACCGCGCTGCCGTACTTCACGTAGAGCGACTGCAGCCAGGCCCGCCCGGTGCTCCTGCCTCCGTCGATGAGCTGGAGCGCCGGGCGCATGGCGACGAGACTTACAACGTCGAGTACTGGGCCGTGGTGAATGCGCACACCGACTCGGCGCCGTAGTTGCCGCCGGTGGCCCACGAGTTGTTGAGGTAGCGGCTGGCGAAGCCGTCGTCCCAGCACTCGTTCAACGTCGCGGGCGTCGCCAGATCGCCACCGGAGATCGTCGCGTCAGAGCGGCCAGCGCCCGTCTGCTGCCAGCGGCTCTTGATCTTCGCGGCTTCGATCGCCGCGCCGCCCACGAAGTCGTCGTCAGCCTGGAACTCGAACTCGCCGCCCATGCCCGGCGTCGACCGGTAGCGGTAGTTGGCGTCGATGCGCGTGCCGTCGCGGCCGTTCTTCACCTGGCGGAACTCCGCGTCGATCTCGGTCGTCGCGCGCTCGGTCGGCCGCGCGTAGGTGATGGTCAGGGTGCCGACCTCATCGCCGTGCTCCGGCAGCTGCGCCGCTTCGTCCCAGTCGATGAGGAAGCTGCCGTCGCCGAGGTTGGCGCCGGTGCGGTGGTGGGTGCCCGACAGCACCACGCGGAACGCGCTGTCTGCCTCGGTCTTGCCCTTGCCTTCGAGCGCGTAGGTGTACGTGTCGGCCGCGGTGCGCGTCACGGTCAGCTTCCAGGTGTTGGGCGAGAGCGCGTCGGTGTGCGGGCCCCAGGTCGCGGAGTCTTGCGTCGCCGTCGTCGCCGGGTACTCGGTGATGCGGTGCACGAGGTTCAACACCGCCGCGGTGCCGCCGTTGACGGCCAACGTCACCGCGCGCGTCACCTTGTAGAGGTCGGCCGTCTCGCCTTCGAGCCCTTCACGCGAGCGACCGGCCGTCAGCGCCTGACCCGCGCTCGACGGCAGCTTGAGCGCCACTTCGCTCGCTTGCGGTACCCCGTCGCCCAGCTCGTTGCGAGGGCCACCGAAGCCGCAGGCCGACATCGACACCACCACTGCTGCCACGAAGAGTTTGTTCATGCCGGTCTAGACCCAGCCCAGCCCGGAAACAGAAACGCCCTCGTAACCGTGCGTTCATTCTTGGGTTTTCCGCAAAGGCTGCGCTAATCAGCCGCCTTCGTCCCGTTCCTGGAAGGAGCACACACATGCGCGCCATCGTTTCCTTGTCGCTTGGTTTCGCCCTCACGCTGAGCGGCTGTTCGCTGACGCAGCGCCGCGACACCGAGAAGGCCATCGCCGCTTCGCTCATCTCCGATGATCAGGAGATGCAGCTCGGTCTGCAGGTGCACGAAGAGCTGAAGGCCCAGAACACCAAGTTCCTCAACAACCAGAAGGTCGAGCTCTACGTCGAAGCGCTGGCGCGCAAGATGATCGATCAGGCCAACAAGGAACGGACGCTCTCGTGGAAGTGGTACGTCATCGACGACCCCGAGACCATCAACGCCTTCGCGACGCCGGGCGGCCGCATCTACATCTACACGGGCCTCTTGCTCGCGGCTGAGAACGAGGCCGAGGTGATCGGCGTGCTGGGCCACGAGATTGGCCACGTCGTCGGCCGTCACTCGGCGCGTCAGCTGGTCGCGCAGCAGGGCCTCGCCACCGTGACGCAGATGGCGCTCGGTAAGGACTCAGCCGACGTCGCGACGCTGGCTGCTGGCCTGCTCGGCAAGGGCGCCACGCTGGCCTACGGCCGCGACATGGAGCTCGAGTCGGATCACTACGGCGCGCGCTACTCGTCGGGCGCTGGCTACGACCCGCGCGGCCTCGCCACGTTCTTCGAGAAGCTGAAGGCCAAGTACGGCGACACGCCGGCGGTGCTGACGTTCCTGTCGACGCACCCGGCCAACAGCGAGCGCATCACCAAGGTCAATGAGTACATCGCCGCCGAGAACCTGGGCGGCAAGGAACTCGGCGTCGCCACGCTGAAGGCCATTCAGGCCGAGCTCGGGAAGAAGTGAGGGGATCATGAAGCGCTATTTCGGAATCATCATCGCCGTCGTGGGCGTCTGCGCCGGCATCGTGTGGGCGATGAAGAAGTGGGACACCAAGAACGCGGAGACCGCCCGCGATCTGAACGCCGCCCGCATTCGCGCCGAGTACCTCGAGCGCGCCGCGTGGATCCGCAACATCCCGGATCAGAAGGCGTACACCGACGAGAACCAGACGTTCATGCGCTGGTACTTCAAGGAGGTCACCGAGCACCTCAACAAGCACGGCGGCAACCGCAACTTCGACGACTACCTCAAGGAGCTCGAGACGCGCTCCTCGAAGGGCAAGGAAGACGCGAAGGCCGACGAGAAGAAGGCCCGCTACGAGTACGCGCGCAAGGTCTTCGACTCGCTCAAGAAGGGCGACTACGCGCCGTGGTGGTCGGCGACCGACAAGGGCATCCGCTTCGACGTGGTGTCGGCTGACACGACGCGCGTCGGCGCTGACGAGATGATCCACATGCCGGTCGTGGTCTGGGGCCTGCCGCGCGACGAGCGCACCGACGACAAGGGCATCAAGCGCGTCACCGTCAACGCGTCGTTCCGCTTCACGTGGAAGCTCTTCGACGAGAAGGGGAAGTTGCTCGGCGAGATGCCCGGCGAAGGTGGCCCGGACAGCCGCGACGAGTGGCCTGATCGCGTGGTGACGTTCTTCCCGCCCAGCGTCGTCATCGGTCACTACGACATCGACAAGCTGCCGGCCGAAGTGAAGAACGTGGAGATCGAGTTCAACGTCAGCGCGCGCGCTCCGACGGGCGGCGACATCAACACCTCATTCCAGTGGAAGGGCGAAGTGCCCGCCGCGTGGAAGCTGGGCGCTGGCGAGGGTTGGAAGGGCGCGCAGGAGTCGGTGCGCCCCGAAGAAGAGATCAACCCGCAGAAGAAGTGATCAGTCGTGGAAGCCGACGATCTGCCACGCTGCGCCGGCCTGGCGCAGCAGCAGCACGGAGGCATGACCTGAGAGGTTGCCGACCGCCACGAAGGTGTTCGGCGCCTTCAGGTTCCACCCGTTGAGCCGTGCAGGCGCCTTGCCGTACTTCTTTTCCATGTCGGCGGGCGTCAAGACTTCGACCGAGTAGAGCTTCAAGAGATCGGTACGGCGAGAGCGCAGCGCCTTGCCCCAGGCTGACGAGAGCTCCTCTGGCGTGTTGATGCGCCGACCTTCCATGAAGAACGGGTAGCCAGAGCGCGCCACCACGCGGCCGGCGTCGCCTGACACCACGTCGCCGAAGAACGCGCGCGCCACCACCAGCGCCTGGTTCTCGGGCGAGAGCGCGAGGTACTCCGCGAGATCGATGTCGGGCGTGGGCAGCACCGGGTTCGACTCGGCGCTGCCGAACTGCTGCTGCAGGCGAAGCAAGGCGGCCTGCTGCTCTTCGGGCTTCATCGACGGCAGCTTCTTCATCACCGAGAGCACGTCGTCGGCGCCTTTGGGCTTGGGCGCTGACGCCGGGCCGGGGCTGGGCGAAGTGGCGGGCGCCGGGCTGTCGCCGTCCTGCGCGGCAGACTCAGCGGCCAGCTCCTTCTCGAGCGGCGTGGCGGCGGTGTCGGGCTCCTGGGAGAGCGCGAGGGCGAGGGCGTAAGCGGCCAGGTCGATCACGCCCGCGCTTCTACTCCGACACCGCGTATTTCGGCAGCGAACGCGCGCTGACGGTGAGGTGGCCCACCGCCACGGCGAGGCCGATGACGAAGCAGCCCAGCCACACGGCGTCGTGCCCGGCCTTCGGGATCAACGACGCGCCGATCAACGGCGCCGCCATGGCCGCGGTGCTCCACGTCAGCACGAACGCGCCCTGGTAGCGGCCGCGCAGGTGCGTCGGTGACAGCTGCGCCACGATGGTGGAGTTCACCGGCGCGAAGAGCAGCTCGCCCAGCGTCCAGATCGCCACGCAACCAACGAAGGCCGGCAGCGAGTGCGCGAACGCGTAGAGCCCGAAGCCGAGGCCCGTCAGCAACGCTGCAGCGGCCAACACCCGGGCCTGCGGCTGTCGCGCAGCGAGCCGCGTGATGATCGGCTGCAAGAGCACGATCAACACGCCGTTGCTGCCGACCGCCCACCCGAAGTCTTCGGTGGTGAGCCCCTTGGTCTTCATGTCGTCAGCCATCGACGAGAGGTGCTGGAAGAAGACGAGCGCCACCAGGAAGTTGAAGGCCAGGAACGGGGCGAAGCGGCGATCGAAGAAGGGCGTCAGCGGAGAGCCGGCGGGCGCGCCGTCGGTCTTCGGCTCGGGCCGGCTCTCGGGGATGAGGCGCCAGACGATGATCGACAGGACGACCGTGGTGACGGCGTCGCCGATGAAGAGGAGCGAGAAGTTGCGCGTGGCCATGTAGCCGCCGACCACCGCCGCGACGGCGAAGCCGAGGTTGATGGCCCAGTACTGCATGGCGAAGGCCTTCAGGCGGTGCTGGGGCGCGATGAGGTCGGCCGAGAGCGCGAGGCTGGCGGGTCGGTACGCGTCAGCCGTGGCGCCGAGCAGAAAGGTGCTGAGCGCGATGGTGACGAGCTCGCGCGAGACGCCGAGCAGCAACAGGAACACGGCGCCCACCAGCAGCGAGAGCAGCATGGTGAACTTGCGGCCGTAGCGGTCAGCCATGACGCCGCCGCCGAAGCTGCCGACGAGCGACCCGGCGCCGTAGAGCGAGGTGATGGCGCCGGCGATGGGCAGCTCGATGCCGCGCACCTGCGTCAGGTAGACGAAGAGCAGCGGCATCACGAACGAGCCGGCCTTGGTGATGAAGGTGCCGACCAGCAGCGCCCAGAAGGGTTTGGGGATTCCTTCGGCGAGCTGCGCGACGCGACTCGGGGGCAAGGTGGCGGCGGTCATGACGCGCTGACGCGCTGCGCACAAGGCGGCTGACGGGTAAGTTGCGCGCGCGATGTCGGAGATCAGGAGCCTGCTGGCCAACGCCCAGGCGGCGGAAGAGCGCGGCGACAAGAAGGAAGCAGGGCGGTTGCTGCGTGAGGCGGCCACGTACTACCGCGACCGTCAGCAGCTGCGTCGGGCGGCCCAGATGCTGCGCCAGGCGCGCCGCGCGGAAGGGCTGCCGGAAGAGGGCGAAGAAGACGAAGCGGTGTTCGGCTTCGAGGTGCCGGAAGACCGCGTGTTGGTCGAACAACGCGAGCCGAAGCTGGCTGACCCGACGGTCGACGCGTGGTGCTCGTTCTGCTGTCGACCGAAGACGGAGGTCGGCGAGATGGTGACCGGGCCGACGGGCTCGTTTCTCTGCGCTGGCTGTCTCTCGGTGTCGTCGACGCTGCTCACGGGCGGGGAGCGCATCAAGGCGCCGGACAAGTCGTGGTCCATCACCGCGCTCCCGCATGAGCTGCCGTCGCAACGCCGCGCGACCCATCGCCTCACGCGCCTCCGCGCGAAGCTGACGTTGGTGATCGGCCCGACCGGCTCCGGAAAGTCGGCGTGGCTCGCGACGCTGGGCGACGTTCGCCTCGTCGACGCGGTGGGCCCGCTGGCCACCGATGACAATCG
>CAYWON010000214.1:2560-9009 GCA_964459885.1 uncultured Archangium sp. | reverse complement strand
CGTCTCGCGTCTGTCCTTGTCGTGAAATGCACGTCTTCGTCTGGTGCCACATCGATTCAACGAACAGGACCGCTGCGCGTCGCTCGTCGTCGGTGTCCAGGCACCAACTGACGGGTGAATCTTCCCACTGGTGGGAAATTCCATTCACAGAACGGCGTACGTCACATCGCTCAAGGTCGAGGGCCTGCGACGTGAGAAGCAGCGCCGAGGCCATCGCACCCGCTTCCTTCCAGGCGTTCACGTCTCCCGCGACGACACCTCGCGCGATGGCTCCCAGCGTCGCAGTCGCGCCAACGCCCACACCGTGCCGCGCAACGCCGCCACGTGCTTCAGCCACACGTACGTCAACGCCTCGAGCGCCGTCAGCACCCACGCCCACGGCCGCGTCGGCGCGGCGCGCTCGCTCGCTTCGCCATCGCCGAGCCACCGCGACGCGTACAGCGCGAGACCGAACACCACGACGTCCCACATCCACCGGACGACGAACAGCGCCACCGACAACCGCGTGATGCCCAGCGCGGTGACCACCCCACCGCGCAGCAACACCACCAGCGACGCGAAGGCCAACGCCGGCAACACCGCGTCGATGCACTTGAGCGGCAACCGCACCACGCCGTACGCCCCGGCGCGCGCGTCGAAGATGAGGCCGCGGTACTTCGCCAGCGTCGTCAGGAACCCCGCAAACCACCGCGTGCGCTGCCGCACGAAGCCGCCCACCGTCGCCGGCCCCTGCGTGAAGACCTGCGCGCGCAAGACGGTGGCCACCTTGGGCGGCCGACCGCGCGTCACGCTCAGCGCCATCACACGAAACGTCAGCTCGTAGTCTTCAGTGAGCGAGTCTTCGGGAAAGCCGCCCGCCGCGTGGAACACCGTCGCGCGCACGCCGGTGAACGCGCCGGGCACTTGATCCAACCCGCCGAGCGACGCCCACGCGATGCGCACCAGCGCGTTCTTCAAATACTCCGCCGACTGGTTCCCCAGCAGCCAACCGCCGCGCCCGTTGCCGACCGTGACGACGCCGGTCGCGAGGTCGACCGCCTCGTCACCAAACGCCGCCGCCAGCCGTCGCAGCGAGCCCGCCGTCGGCAGCGTGTCAGCGTCGACCGTCGCCAACACCCCGTGCGTCGCGCGCCGCGCCAGCGCGTTCAACGTCGCGCCCTTCCCTGCGTGCGGAAAGCGGAACAGCTGCACGGGCGTGCCGGCGACGACGCCAGTCCAGTGCTGCGCGGTCACCGCCGTCAGCCCCAGCGCGTCGACCAACGCCTGCGCGCTGCCGTCGTCAGAGCCGTCGTCACCGACCAACACCTCGTGCGTCACGCCCCGCTGCGACGCCCACGCTTCGACCGTCTCGCGCGCGCCAGCGCCTTCGTTCCACAGCGGCAACAGCACCGACACCGCCGGCACTTCACCTTCCGGCGCTGCTTCGTCGCGCAGCCGCGAGACGAGCGCGCGCATCAACACCAGGCCCACCGCGAGGTCGATGCCGACGAAGGCCAGCGCCGCCTGCAGCGACGCGATGTCCATCATGCGCGCGCCGATGGGGTCGACGCCCACGGCGACGACGAGCGACTCCAACAAGATGAAGACGACGAAGAACGACAGCGCCACCTCTACCGCCGTCTTCCAGGGACTCCGCGCCACGGTGCGTACATGACACGAAGCCCCGACGCAGATTCAGGGCCACTTCATCTTTTTGGATGGGTCTGGTTACTTCGACAGCAAGCCGCTCACGACCTGCTGCGCGATGGGGTGGTACTTCGCGCGATGTTGCTCGAACGTTGCGCGCGCCGTGGCCCGCGTCGCCTCGCGCCCGTGCAGCGCGCCGTACAGCGGCTTCAGGTACTTCATGCGCCCCACGCGACCGAGCAGCGCCGTCGCCGTCGGCACCACACCATCGAAGCCGCTCTGCAGCGCCAGCGTCAGCCAGCTCACCAGCACCTCGGTGTTCTTCGCCTTCGACAGCGAGAAGCGCGCGTCCAACGTCGCCAGTTGCTCCGCCTTCATCGGCCGCGGGCACCAATCGAGGTACAACTGCCACTCGGTCGCGCTCCAACTCGCCGTCTCGGCCGCTTCAGGAAGCTTCCCGATGAAGCCGCGCAGCGCCTCGAGCCGTGACGACGTCGACGTCGGCGCGTCGGTCGGCACGCCTGCCTCATCAATCCACTTCTTTGCGTCGACGGCGGCGAGCAACCCGGGCGCGCGCTGCTCGACATGCGCGAGGAAGTCGTCGGTGCTCGCCGACCCGAAGCGGTGCGCGTCGAGCCAGGTCTTGAGCAACGTGTCGAACTTCTCGCGCCCCGCCTTCGCCTCGAGCGCGCGCAAGAAGAGGTAGCCCTTCTCGTACGGCACCACGCTGAAGGCCTCGTCAGGGTCGACGCCCGCGAGGTGCGTGCGCAGCTTCGTCAGCTCGGGCGTGCCGGCCTTCGTGAAGCGCGCCACGGCGTCGTCGAGGTCGCTGCGGCCCAACGCGGCGTGCAGCGCGGCCACCTCTTTCCCTTCGAGCGCTTCGAGAATCCGCCGCTCGGCGAACACCGTGAAGCCCTCGTTCAACCAGAAGTGCTCCGCGTTGACGTTGGTGACGAGGTTGCCTGTCCACGAGTGGGCGAGCTCGTGCGCCACGACGTTCACCATGCTGCGGTCGCCCGCCAACAACGTCGGCGTGAGGAACGTGAGCCGCGGGTTCTCCATACCGCCGTAGGGAAACGACGGCGGCATCACCAGCAGGTCGAAGCGCTCCCAGTCGTAGCCGCCGAACAGCGCCTCGGCGGCCTCGAGGTGGCGCTCGACGCCTTCGAACTCCCACGCGGCGGCGGCCAACACGCCCGGCTCGGCCCACACACGCGAGCGCGGCGAGAGGTCTTTCGACGCCAGCTCACCCACCGCGAACGCCAGGAGATACGGAGGAATCGCCTGCGGCAGCTCGAAGTGGAAGGTGCGCTGCTCGCCGTGCACTTCGTCGCGCAGCGGCGCGGCGGCCATCACGGCGGTGAGCGCCTTCGGCACCGTGAGCTGCGCGGCGTAGGAAATACGACGGGCCGGCGTGTCCTGACACGGCACGAGCGAGCGCGCGTGAATCGCCTGGCACTGAGAGAAGAGGTACGGCTGCTTGCCACCGTGCGTCTGCGCGGGCGCGAGCCACTGCAGCGCCGACGCGGTGGCCGACGTGCGGTACGTCAACGTCACCGACGCGGCGCGCGGCGGCAGGTGCACGCGCAGCGGCGTGCCCAGCACGGCGTCTTTGGGCAGCGCCTCGAACGTGATGGCCGCGCCATCGACGGTGACGGTGTCCACCTCGAGGTCGCGCGCGTCGAGGTCGAGCGCCACGGCCACCGGCGCCGCCGTGTGGAAGTGCAGCGTGGCGACGCACGAGAGCCGCTGCGTCGCGAAGTCGATGGTGGCGCGCCAGTCGAGGTGGCGGGTCGCGGGCTGCGTGTCGTCGGTGACGGAGTGTGGATCGAGGCGGGCCATGCGCGGTTTCTCTCACAGAACCGTCTCGGCGCGCGGCGGCTCTCACCGACATGAGCGCCTTCGACCTCACCCTCGAGCAACGCAGCGGCTACGCCTTCGATGTCACGTTTGACGGGGCGTGGCCGGTGCTGAAGACCGACGAGCCGCCGCCGCTGGGCCACGACGCGGGGCCCAACCCCGCCCGCCTGCTGGCCGCGGCCATCGGCAACTGTCTCGCTGCCAGCCTGGTCTTCTGCCTGTCGAAGAAGGGCGAGAAGGTCGAGGGCCTCAAGGCGCGCGTGCACGTCGACATCGTGCGCAACGAGAAGAACCGGCTGCGCGTCGGGAAGGTCGACGTCACCCTCGCGGCGCCGGTGGCGCGCGAGTCGTCGGCGCTGCTGGCCTGCCTCGACACCTTCGAGGACTTCTGCACAGTCACCCAGAGCGTGCGCGAGGGCTTCCCCGTCAACGTCAACGTCGAGCCCGTGGGCTGACGCGGCGTTCGCGCTACGCTGCCGCCTCGCGTGGCCGACAGTGAAGACAAGACGCGCGTCGTCAACATCGTCTACGGGCGACGGTGGCGGCTGCTCGACAGGCTCGGGGCGGGCGGCATGGGCAACGTGTTCCGCGGGCTCGACCTGCAGACCAACCAGGCCGTGGCCATCAAGACGCTGGGCATGCACCTCGCCGACGACGTCGAGTACGTGAAGCGCTTCGAGCGCGAGGCGCGGCTGCTGTCCAAGCTGAAGCACCCCGCCATTCCCCGCGTGCACGAGCTCAGCCGCCACGAGGGCATGCCGTACTTCGTGATGTCGCTCGTCGAAGGCCAGACGCTGGGCGAGCTGCTGTTGACCAAGAAGAAGCTCATTCCCCGCTTCGTGTTCTCGCTGCTCAACCAGCTGGCCGAGGCGCTCACGTTCCTGCACGCGCGCGGCGTCGTGCACCGCGACCTGAAGCCCGACAACCTCATCGTCGATGCCACGGGGCAGCTCTCGCTCATCGACTTCGGCATCAGCGCGCAGAGCAACGTGACGCGGCTGACGCTGCCGGGCGTGACGCTGGGCACGCCGCTCTACATGGCGCCCGAGGCCATCACGTCAGACACGACGACCCCCAGCGCCGACGTCTACGCGATGGGCTTGTTGGCCTTCACCATGTTGACGGGCGCGCACCCGTTCGCGCGTGAAGACCGCGCCGGCATGATGACGCGGCAGGTGAACGAGGTGCCGCCCATCGCGTCGACGGTGTCGGCGGGCATCAGCCTGCCGGTCTCGAAGGTGCTGGCGCGCGCGCTGGAAAAATCGCCGACGGCGCGCTTCCCCTCGGCCAGCGAGTTCGTCGAAGCGCTGCGCCGCGCGTGGGGCTTCGAGAAGCCGGGCGTCGAAGAGTTCACCGAAGAGCACACCGAAGACGTGCCACAGGGCCTGCGACCGACGCGGCCGGAGCGCGAGGCGCTGCGCCCCAGCGACGTGCACCTGCGCAGCACGTTGTTGGACGCTGACGACGACGCTTCCTGAAAAAAGAGAATTCTCACGCAACAACGCAAAGGCGTTTGCGAGAACTCTCTTGAAGGCAGCTCGCGGGGAACACCTCGCGATGCCCTTCACCACCCCCCGAACCGAAACGAGAGCGAAGCCATGAGCCGAATTGAGAACACGTCTGCCCGCAACACGACCTCCACGCGCAGCCTCGAGCAGCGGTTCGCCCGGGAACAGCGCGCCATCAACCGCGGCACGCGCGCCGGCACGCTGACCGCCGAGGAATCGGGCCGCCTGCAGTCTCGGCTCGACAACCTGCACCAGCGCTTCTCGACCGACGCGTACGAGGGCAGCGGGCAGCGCAGCGAGGGCTTCAAGGGCGCGCTCGACAAGTTCAAGGACGCGCGCAAGGGCGCGGCGGGCAACGCCAACGTCGACCTGCAGAAGCGCTCAGAGAACATCGACCGCCGCATCGAGAACGGCCTGAAGAGCGGCGCGCTGACGGAGGCCGAGGCCGCGTCGCTGAAGGAAGAGGCGGCGGCGCTGAAGAAGGACCTCGCGTCGGGCGGTGATCCGAAGGCGCTGGCCGAGAAGTTCCAGGCGCTGAGCCAGAAGGTGCGCGCCGAGAAGCACGACGGCGACATGGACGTCGAGAAGCGCAAGGCGAACTTCGAGCAGCGCATCGAGAAGGGCGTCGCCGACGGCAGCCTCACCGAGCAGGAAGCGGCGGGCCTGCGCGAGAAGCTGGCGCAGGTGGGCGAGAACCCCGACGCCATCAACTCGCTGCACCGCGACATCTTCCGCGCGCGGCACAACGGCGAGGTGGACACCGCGAAGATGGGCGAGGCGCTGCAGTCGAAGGTGAGCGGCGTCGAAGGCGGCGAGCCGTTCCAGCAGCAGCTCGACGCGCTGACGCAGCAGGGCGCGATGGACGCCAGCGTGCGCATGAACACGCTGCGCGAGCGCCTCAACGCCTTCGTCTGAAGCGCAGGCCTGTCAGCGCCCGTCTTCGCTCATATGCGCATGGGCGATGGCGGTGCGCAGGCCCGTGCCGAGCTTGTCGAGCGCCACCACAACCTTGCCATCGTGCACCGCGGTGACGGCTTCGGCGTTGACGTCGAAGTCGCCCGCGTTTTCGACGTAGATCTGCAGAGCGTGGCGGCGCACGGCGCGGACAGCGCCGAACATCGTGCCGCCTTCTTGCAGGTACACCTGATCTCCAACCTGGACTCGCGCCATGGCGCACCTCCGAATCGGGATTTCACCGAAAGAGGTACTCCTGTGCCGCGGAGATTGCAGCCCCGGGTGCGCGCTTTTCGGCCCGGCTCTTTGGCCTGGGCGCTGATGGAAATTCCGGCCGGAAACATCGGTGACGGCGGCGACGAGAACTCCTTTGAAGGCAGCGCGCCGAGGAACCCCTCGCGAAGCCCTTCACCAACCCGAACGAAGTGGAGAACGCGATGACCAGCATCAAGAACCGGTGTGTCGATTTCAGTCAGCTCAAGCATCAGCGTCTCGATTTCG
>CAYWON010000214.1:0-2460 GCA_964459885.1 uncultured Archangium sp. | reverse complement strand
ATCAAGAACCGGTGTGTCGATTTCAGTCAGCTCAAGCATCAGCGTCTCGATTTCGTGCCGGGCGAGCGGCCGGAGCTGGGTGGCGTGAAGCATCAGCGCTTGGACTTCGCGCCGGGTGAGCGGCCGGTGCTCGGGGGCGTGAAGCATCAGCGCTTGGACTTCGCGCCGGGTGAGCGGCCGGTGCTCGGTGGCGTGAAGCATCAGCGACTCGACTTCGCGCCCGGTGAGCGGCCGGTGCTCGGTGGCGTGAACCATCAGCGCTTGGACTTCGCGCCGGGTGAGCGGCCGGCGCTCGGTGGCGTGAAGCATCAGCGCTTGGACTTCGCACCGGGTGAGCGGCCGGTGCTCGGTGGCGTGAACCATCAGCGCTTGGACTTCGCGCCAGGCGAGCGACCGAGCCTCACGGGCACCGAGCTCAAGCATCAGCGCCTCGACTTCGCGCCGGGCGAGCGGCCGAGCCTCACGTTCGACGGGTTCGACAGCGATCGCCGCGGCGAAGGCTCGCGTGGCTCGCTCGACCTCTTCAACGACGCGCGCCCGGCCGCGACACGGTGACGCCCCGTCCCACGAGGGCGTCGTCGCATCGTCGAACTGGCGCGCACCACAGCTTCGGTCTCGCGGTCCAACAACCCAACGCACCGAAGTAGTCGCCAGGCCGCCAGGCGACGGGCGGCGGCGAGGGCAGCGAAAAGCCCGGTCGGCGAGCACATTGTTGCTCTCGCGCCGGAGCAGCCCGCGTGACTCGTTGCGCCACCACCAACGCCCAGTGCGCTCACGTCGCGATGACGGGCCCCGGCCACCGCCGTTGTCATCGCCAGAAGCCCACACAGCGGCGACGCCGTACATCCCGACGATGGCGCCCACGACCGCTCGCCCGCGCCGCCGGGACGGAGGACGTTCGGCGCGACACGAGGGCTCGATGAGTGAGCGAACTCGACGTTGCGAGTCGCCGCTCAAGCGCGCCTCTTGCCCCCGCGGCCCCCATCGCGGAGAGACCGCCTCAGCAGCGAGGGCTGCAGAAGGCCCGCGTCGCGAGCACGGCGTTGCTCTCGCACTGAAGGCGCCGACGCGACGCTGGAGTTCGTGCAGTTCGCCGCCCTGCCCGCGGCTCACGAACGCAATGAACTGAGCGCCCGCGTGTCGGAGACTCGACGGCGCGAATCCGACAACTCCGAGAGCGCGCCGTTGGTCGTCACCGCCGGTGGATGGAACGGCATCGAGGGCCCACCGCAGCGCTCACGACGATGGCGCCAACGTGGTCGTGGACGTCGTCGCAGCCGGATTCCGACGTCGCGAGTCCGACTGGAAACGAGGAATACAGAAATCTCGCGCAGCGAGCACGCCGTTGCTCTCGCGACGAGGGCACCGCCGTGACGCGTGGCCCGAGCGTCGCCAGGCCGCCTGGAAGGCTGCGCGCCCATCACGCTCGTCGCGAGTGGCGGGAGAGCTCGACTGCCCCGTCAACACCGAAGTCCGCACCGCGGCGAGAGATGCAGAAAGCCCGCGCAGCGGGCACACCGTTTCTCTCGCGATGCGCGGCGCCGACAACCCTTCGCCGGCGCGTCACCGTGGCAAGAGTGCTTCGCGCCTCTGGCTTCGCCACAGCTCCGAGATTCTCTCTGCGCCGCTGCTTCGAGGGCTGCAACAAGCCCGCGCGGCGGGCACGGCGTTGCTCTCGCGATGCGCGGCGCCGATAGCGCTTCGCCGGCCCGTCGGCCGAGGAAGGGAGGCTTCGCGCCGGGAGCGCGCTGACCACGACCCGCCTCCCGACAGCTCCGAGACCTCGTTGTTCGTCACCGACGTCTTTCGCCGCCTCTGCTTCGAAGGCTGCAACGAGCCCAGGCAGCGGGCACGCCGTTTCCCTCGCGATGCGCGGCGCCGACAACCCTTCGCCGGCGCCCTCTGGCCTCGCCACAGCTCTGAGGTTCTCGTGGCGCCGCTGCTTCGAGGGCTGCAACAAGCCCGGGTGCCGAGCACGCCGTCACTCTCGCGCTACGCGCCGCCAAGAATCCTTCGCCGCGGTAGCGATGATTCGCGCCTCGGGGGCGCGCTGGCCACGACACGGCCTCCCTACAGCTCCGAGATCTCGTCGTTCGTCACCGACGTCTTCGCCGCCTCTGCTTCGAAGGCTGGAACGAGCTCAGGCAGCGGGCACGCCGCTACCCTCGCGATGCGCGGCGCCGACAACCCTTCGCCGGCGTTTCACCGTGGCAAGGATGCTTGCGCCTCTGGCCTCGCCACAGCGCTGAGGTTCTCGCGCCGCCGCTGCTTCGAGGGCTGCAACAAGGCCGGGTGGCGAGCACGCCGTCACTCTCGCGATACGCGCCGCCTCAGATTCGACGGCTGCAACGAGCCCAGGTAGCGGGCACGCCATTTCCGACGTTCGACGCGGCACGTGGTGCTGCGGAGTCGTGGAGAGGCCGCGAGGCCGACGGCGCCGCGGGCTGCTGCGAGTCCGGA
>CAYWON010000213.1:0-9150 GCA_964459885.1 uncultured Archangium sp. | reverse complement strand
GTGGCCGCGTGGTACCGTCACGTCGAGGACCAACTCAAGTGATCAGCGGGGTAGTAGACCGCGCGCGCCATGAGTGACGTCGCCGAAATCTTCACCGACGGTGCGTGCAGCGGAAACCCGGGCCCGGGCGGCTGGGGTGCGCTGCTGCGCTGGGGTTCCAAAGAGCGCGAGCTGTTCGGCGGCGAGAAGGACACCACCAACAACCGCATGGAGCTCACCGCCGTCATCAAGGCGCTTGAGACGCTCTCGCGGCCCGTGAAGGTGCGGCTGTTCACCGACTCGACCTACGTCATGCAGGGCATCACGAAGTGGATCCACGGCTGGAAGAAGAACGGCTGGAAGACCTCCGCCAAGGAGCCCGTGAAGAACGAAGACCTCTGGCGCGCGCTCGACGCCGCCGTGCAACGCCACGAGGTCGAGTGGCGCTGGGTCAAAGGCCACGCCGGTCACCCCGAGAACGAGCGCGCCGATGCGCTCGCCAACAAGGGCGTCGACCTGGTTCGCGGCGCCTGACGTCAGCGGCTTCCGCAAATTGGTTGTGGAATGACCAATGTGCGGAAACCCGTTTCAGCGCACCGCGCGACGGCGCCGCAGCGCCCACACCAGCAGCGCCGGCAACACCAACGCCGCGTCGCCTGACGTGCAGCCACACCCGCGCGTCAACGCTGGCGTCAGCGTCTCTTCACCGAACGCCGGCAGCGACCGCGGCTGCACACCGGCGTCACGCACGCCCGCGTCTGACACGCCCGCGTCGACGCCTGCATCGGGGCGACCCGCGTCGGGCCGACCCGCATCGGGCACGCCTGCGTCCGGCGTCGGAGGGTTCACCGTGTCCACGCCGCCGTCGAACACGAGGCCCGCGTCGAGGCCGTCGCTCACGACGACGATGCGGTCGATGCGGTAGCCGTACCGTGCCTGCGAGTCGTCGCTCACCAGGCGCACGTTGATGGTGTCGCCGGGCACGACGACCGTTGTGAGGTTGCTCTGCACGCCCGAGATGACCTGGAAGAGGTCGCCCGCCGCGTTGGTCAGGTAGATGTTGTCGCACGACGAAGAGAGGCACGTGCTGTGCGTCTCGAGCGTCACGTTGGAGAAGTGCAGTTGCAGGCCGTTCGCGCCGGGCACGTGCAGCGTGCGCACTTCATCGGTGCCGTTGCGGTAGTTGCCCGTCGCGTCGCGCACGGGGCCTATGGCGACGGGCAGTGAAATGAAAGTGCCGCTGGCGCCCGGCGCCGAGAGGTCGCGCGAGAGGCCCTGCGCAATCATCGCGCGGCGAATGACGTCGGCGTTCGCGCCCTGGTTCAGCATCGCGTCGGCCGTCAGCAAGGCCTGCGCGGCCGTAAAGAACGACGCCCGCGTTCCCAGCATGAAGTGCGACTCGAGCAGCACCTTGTCCATCGCGTCGGCGCCGATGACCGCGCGGGCGCGCCACAGCGCGGCGCTCCACATCTCACCGTCGGCGTGCGACTGATTCTCTGCGGCCTCCGGGTAGTGCTTCGAGCTGTCGACGCGGCGCAGACACGGCGGCGTCTCGTTCGAGTACGCGACGCCGTCCCAATCGCCGACGCACGCGGGGTCGGCCAGTTGCGGTCGCCCCGCGTCGGTGGCCAGCGCGTCACCGAAGGACGCCGCGAGGTAGTCACCGAAGCCCTCGCCCATGGCGTCCTGGTCGAGGCCACCCCAGCCCGGCACCTGGTTGTCTTGAATCGAGTGGCCGTACTCGTGCACCACGATGTCGCCGTCTTCGGCGTCGTCGACGCCACCGAGGCCGAAGCTCAAGCGGCGGTTCTGCGGCGAGTAGAACGAGTTGTCGGCGTTCTGCGCGTTGACGGTCGCGCCCTGCACGCGGTTGTTCACGTTGGTGAAGCCGAGCGCCTGAATGCGCTCCTGCGCGCGCGTGAGGTGGAAATAGACGTTGGCCTGCTCGAAGCCGAGGTTGTCGCGCGAGAAGTAGAACTCGTTGGTGGCCGACTGCACGCGCCCGCCATCGCGAACGGTGACGTCGGCGAAATCGCCCCGCGTGAAGCCCGAGCCGTCGAGCCGCGGCAGCGTCACCGTGAAGCGCGCCGCGTCGAGCGCCGCGTTGGTCGCGCCGCCGTTGTCGGTCAGCGCGGTGTTGCCGGTCGACGCGACAGGGTTGGCGTCGAACACGTAACCCACGCCGTCGACGAACTTCACGCCGTCGCGGCGTTCCAATTCGTTCAACGTCTCAGCGTCGAGCAGCAGCGACCAGTCGTGCGGAGGCGTGTCGGTCGACGCGTCGAGGCGCCAGGCCACGCGCGCAGTGCCCTGCGCGTCGACGTGCACCACGCGCACGCTGTCGACCTTCACGTCGGCAGGCAGCGCCAGCACCTCACGCGCGCGGCGCTCGGCTTCCACGGCGGGGCGCGCGTCGACGACCGGCGCGAGGTGCGCTTCGTCGCGCAATTCGAGGTTCACCGCGCGCACGGTGTCACCCTTCACCAGCACGATGACGTCGCCGTCCCACACGCGCAGCGGCTCAGCGCCGACGGTCTGCCACTGGGCGAAGCGCAGGTAGTGGCCGGCGAGGCCTTCACGCATCGTCTCGAGCCGCAGCGAAAGGCCGGGCGTGTCGAGGTGGAACTCGGCGGCGCGCTCGGTGAGGAAGGCGCGGGCCACGGTCTCGTCGTCGCCGACGCCGCGGTAGAGCGCGCCAGAGAGGAGCTGGGGCCGGGTCTTCTCGGGCGCAGGGGAGCTGACATCACACGCGCTGATCAGAACCAGCAGCACGACGGGCAGGGAGAGACGCATGGGCACCTGGCGGGCGCTTGTAGTATGGGCGACGCCTCTCCCGTCAAAAGGTGACTCGTGGGTTTCCTGGGCAGTTTGTTCAAGAAGAAGGCTCCAACGCCGGCGCGGCCGCCGCCTCCGGCCGCCGTGTCGTGGCGCGTCACCACCGTGACGAAGGAGACGCCGTCGTCCATCAGCTTCGAGGTGGACGGCACGATGGACTTCAAGGCCGGCCAGTTCGTGCTGCTGCGGCCCAACGCCGAGCTGCCGTGGCGCGCGTACTCGTTCAGCCGCGCGCCCGGAAAGCCGCTGCGCCTGACGGTGAAGCGCGTGCCTGACGGCGTGGTGTCGACGCACCTCACCACGAAGCTCGAGGCCGGCCAGTCGTTGGAGGTCAAAGGGCCGTACGGCCAGTTCGTGGTGCCGGACGGCGTCACGCGCATGCTCTTCATCGCGGGCGGCAGCGGCATCACGCCGTTCCTCTCGATTCTGCAGGAGCACGAAGCGAAGGGCTGGCCGGTGCCGGTCACGCTGCTCGACTTCAACCGCACCGCCGCTGAGCAGATTCTGCGCGCGGAGCTGGACGCGCTCGTGGCCTCGTCGGGCGGCAAGCTCGAGGTCGTGCACGTGCTGGACGACGCGGGTGAAGGTCACCGCGGCCCGTGCAGCAAGGAGCTGCTGAGCTCGCTGCTGGAAGGTCGCGCCACGCCGGACCTCGTGGGCATGTGTGGCCCGCAGCCGATGATGGACCTCGCGCGCGAGCTGGTGCTCGGCCGCTACGGCAAGGTCACCATCCTCGAAGAGAAGTTCTCGATGTCGCACGACGAGGGCGGCTCGGGCGCGACGTACCAGGTCGAGTTCGTGCAGGGCGGCAACGCGAAGAGCTTCCCCGTGAAAGACGGCGAGCATGTGCTGGCCGCCGCGCGCAAGGCGGGCCTCAACATGTCGGCGGGCTGCGAGATGGGCGCGTGCGGCGTGTGCCGCGTGAAGGTGCTGTCGGGCGAGATTCAGGTGCCCGACGACGCGTGCTTGTCAGACGGTGAGAAGGGCGATGGCTACGCGCTGGTGTGCGTGGGCACCGTGAAGGGCGCGTGCCGCATCGAGCCCGCGCCGTAGGTCCCGGGCCGCGACTACTTGCGGCCTGACTTCTTCTTCTTCGCGGCCTTGAGGCCCGCTTCGACGGGCTTGAGCGCGCGCTGGCAGGTGCTGATCAACTGACCCGGCGTCTGCGGCTTGCCTTCCGGCATGGTGAAGGCGATGGCCGCGATGCTCTTGTCGTCGGCGAAGCTGCGGCTCGCCGTCGCGCAGGCAGTGAGCTTCTCTTTCGCGCCCAGCAGCGCCTGCTGCTTCTCTTCGGGCGTGGCGAGCGACTTCGCCGAGGTCTCGAGCGACAGGCCGTCGCGCCACGAGGTGACGGGGCCCTCGAGGAACGCCACGCCTTTCTTCGCGCGCGCGGCGGTGTCGAGCGCCTTGAGCGACGCGTCGAGCTGCTGCCTCGTCCACTGCGACGACTCGGGCGTGCTGGTGAGCAGCGGCTGTTGCTGCGTCACGGCGTCGGTCAGCTCCTTCGCGCGCGCCTCGACCTCGGTGATGGCCGACGTGGTCGGCGCGCTCATGGGCAGCGCGGCCTGCGCGGCGCTCAGCGCGTCGACCCGCGGCGCGAGCTGGGTCTTCACCGCGTCGATGCGCGCCACGAGGTCACGGCGCTCGCGCTCTTGCTTCACGGTGGGCACGCGACCGGCGAGCTCGTTGTAGCGGTCGAGGTATTCGTGCGCGCCTGACACGAGGGCGAAGTCCTTGTCTTGTACGTCGCGGCGCGCGTCGTCGAGCAGCCGCTGCAGCTTGTCGGGCTCCGCGGCGTCGGCGGCGACCTGCGCTTCGTTCAACAGGCCGTCGGCGTGCACCGCGAGGCGCTCGGCGTCTTTCAGCCGCACCTGCATGGTGCGCGGGCCGCACGAAAAGAGACAGAGGGCGAGCAACAACGACGCGCGGCGCATGAGGCGCGGCAGTGTAGGCGCGGCGCGGCGGGTTGAAAGCGGCAGATGGCGTGGCGTTGATGGTGATCAAGGCGACCGGGTGATTGTCCTCACGCGTCGGCGAGGCGCCAGCGTCACCGCTCGTCGTCGACGATGAACAGATGCTCGGCGAGCAACGCGGCGAGACGGCCTCGAGGTGGGCAGGTCGTCGGGCGGTCTGCGCCGTGCGCGTTGCGAACGCGCGCCCGGCACGTCACTTCGTTCCGTCAGCTGTCTCGTGTGATGCGCCGTCGTCCCCACCGCCGTCAACGTCACATGCTCGGAGTGCGTCACGTGGCGAGGAGCGAGCCTCACGGAACTCCCGACAGCTGAGGCTGCGAGCGCTACGTTCTCGCGCATGGCCACCAGCAAGAAGCCGCTCTTCGACGCCGACGAAGCCACCGCCACCGAAGGCCTCGCCGCCGCCGAGCCCGTGACCAACGTCGAGACGCCCATCGCAGAGGTGGAAGACGACGACTCGGAAGACGCGCCCGTGGCCGCGCCGCCGGAAGCCGACGTGGTGGCGGGGCGCGCGTTGATGGTGGCCGCGCTCGTCGAGCGCGCACGCCTCGAGTCGAACCGCGACGCCGCGCGCGCCGAGGCGCTCACCGCGTGGGTCGACGCGAACGGCCTCTTCAGCAACCTCGGCCCCGAAGGCCTCGACCTCTTTGAGCGCGCGCTCGGTGAGTGGAGCGACGACGACATCGACGCCGTCGACTGGACCGGCGAAGAGCTGCGCGTGTTGCTGTGGGCGCTCAACAAGGCCGAGCTCGGCGCGCCCGGCGAGCGCGCCGACGTGGCGAAGCTGCTCTCGACGTTGCCGGTGTTGAAAGACGCCGACGCCTTCATCGACGGCGCGGCGCTGCGGCCGACGCACGAACTCGACACGCAGCGCGCGCTGGCCGAGGCGCTGCTGGAGGCCGTTCGCTCTGAAGCCTGGGCGCGTACCATCCTCGAAGACCCGTCGGGCTTCGCGCCTGATGAAGACCTCGAAGAGCTGCTGCAGTCGCTCGAGGCTGACGGCTTCGACCGCGCCGACGCCGCGAAGAAGGGCGAAGCGCACGAAGCCATCGCCGGCCTGCGCTTCTGGAGCCGCTCGTTGCTCAAGGAGCTCTTCTCGGCGAGCAGCCCGCACCTGCACGTGAAGCTCGACGCGTCGGACCTCGTGTCGTGGGACGACGCGACGCTGGGCACCTTGCTGGGCGTGGTGCACGCGCGCGTCGAGGCCTTCGAGTGGCTGCAGGAAGGCGACGAGTACGAGACCGATGAAGACGACGCAGGAGACGACGAGCTGGTGTGACGGCGCATCGCAGGAATGAGAGCGCGCTTCTCACTGACGGGAATGCACGTGCGCCCTCAGTCGTGTGTGGTACCGCGCATGAGAGTCTTCGCGCTCGTCGTCTGTGTCCTCGTCGTGGCCGCGTGCGGTGCGCCGGAACCCGTGTGTGACCCGAGCTCGTGCGTCGGGTGCTGCGACGCGAACGGTGTCTGTCAGGCCGGCAACACGCGCGACGCGTGCGGTCCGGTGGCGAGCATGTGCACCACGTGCGGCCTCGGCGAGTCGTGCCTCGCGAACGCGTGCGTCATCGCCAGCAACGTGGGCGGCGGTGCGGCGAGCGGCGGAGGGGTCGCGACCGGCGGCGGTGATGGAAACGGCGGCGGCGCGGCGAGCGGCGGAGGGGGCGCGACGGGTGGCGGTGATGGAAGCGGTGGCGGCGCGGCGAGCGGCGGCGGTGTCGCGACGGGCGGCGGTGATGGAACAGGCGGCGGCATGACGACGGGCGGCGGTGCCGCGACCGGTGGCGGCGTCGCGACCGGAGGTGGAAGCCCGACGGTCATCGGCTTCACCGGTCCGGTGACCTTCGCGAACAGCTTCTGCACGCAGCGCGGCTACTGCTGGGAACACCCGTTGCCCGGCGTCTTTGATTTCGCCGCGGCGGCCTCGTGGAGCGATCGCGTCTTCGTGTCGTCGCTGCAAGGCGACGTGTTCGAGTGGGACGGCACGGTGTGGACGCAGGCGCGTCGCGGCGACGGGTTGGTCGCGCGGGCGCTCTACGTCGCGCCTTCCGGCGAGGTGTGGCTCGGCGGCAGCGGAGGTCGCATCGAACGGCGCGCGCCCGGCGCGACGACCTTCAGCGCTGTGGCGTCGGGCACCACTTCTGCGTTGTACGCGGCGTCTGGTCACGGCTCCGAGGTGTGGTTCGCCGGCGCGAACGGCACCGTCGTGCACTTCGACGGCAGCACGGCGTCGGTCGTCGCCTCCGGCACCACGCAGCACCTCAACGCCATCGTCGACACCGGCGCTGACATCTGGGCCGTGGGCGCGAACGGCGCCGTCGTGCGGCACGGCGGCGTGGGCTTCTCGGTCATCACCGCGCCGACCGCGAACATGGGCGCGGCCTTCAACGCCGTCATCGCCAACAGCGACGGCGTCACCATCGGCGGCACGCGCGCGTGGCGCTGGAACGCCAACCAGTGGGTCGAGCTCGGCACCACCGTCGCGACCGTCAACGCCTTCGTCGACACACCGCAGGGTTTGATGGCCGCCGGTCCCGCAGGCGCGCTCCAGCTGTGGGACGGCGCTGCCTGGGTGGCGCTCACCAGCAACGCGACGCGCGCGCTTCATGCGTTGGCCTTCGACACGCGCGGCGCCGTGTGGGCCGCGGGCACCGACACTGAGTTGGTCGTCTCGCGAAGCCTCACGCAGTGGGAGCGCGTGGGCCTCACGACCCTGCCGGGCTTCGACTTCACGCTCGCGGCGGCGAACGCGCAGGGCGTCGACGCCATCACCGGGGTCGCCGTGTGGAGCCGCAGCGCCGCCGGCACCTGGACTTCATCGGTCACCTTGCCCACCACGCCTGCGCAGATCACCCGCGCCGGGCCATCGCTCTTTGTCGTCGACGGCACCAACGTGATGCAGGTGGTCACCAACGGCGTGCTGTCGACGTTGAACGCGCCGACGCAGCTCGACTCCATCGACGCGACGACGTCGGGCTACCTGCTGGGTGCGCGCGGCGGCACCCACACCACCAACGTGTACCGGCGCGTCTCCAGCTGGGCGACGCTGAACACCAACTTTCCGTACTGGGCCAGCGGCGTCGTCGGCTCGACCAACGACGAAGGCTGGGCGACGGGCGAGGGCTCGAGCGACGCCGCGCTGCGGCTCATTCGCGCTGACGGCACCCTGGGCCGCACCATCAACACCTCGCTCGCCGGCCTCGACGCCGCCGTCGGTGTGGGGCCCGACAGCGTGATGGTCATCAGCTTCAGCGGGAACCTGCGGCACTGGGTGAACGGCAACGTCACCACCATGGCCAGCGGCCTCACGCAGCCCTGGTGGCGCGCGCGGGCGGTGAACGGCGGCGGGCTCTTCCTCACCTCCGACGGCATCCTCCCGCCGGTCGGTACGACCGTGGGTACGACGCTGGAGCCCTTCGATTTCGACGGCGTCATGCGCGACGTGGCCTGCGCCGGTCAGACGTGCTGGTTCGTGGGCGCGCGTGGCGCGGTGCTGCGCCGCGTCTTTCAGTGACCTGGAGCTGCCTTGCGCCGATGCAATGATGGTGTGCCGAAATGCGAATCGACTTGCGCGGTCGCAAGGCGCACGGTGACGTCATGAAGACACTGCTGGTTCCGCTGTTGCTCGCCCTCACTGGTTGCTCGGCTGCGACGCGCGCCACGCGCAGCGACGGCCTCGAGATCGTCACCATCACCTTCGATTCGACCAACGCGCACCTCGTCGTGCAGAACGGCAACGCGGTGCTGGTCGACAGCGGCTACGAGACGAACGCCGCGAAGCTCGAAGCCGAGGTGCGCCGCGCCGGCGTCGACCCGGCCACGCAGCTGAAGGCCGTCATCGTCACGCACGGTCACGCCGACCACGCAGGCGGCGCGCGCCACTTTCAGCAGCAGCTCCACGTGCCGGTCTTCGTCGGCCAGGGCGACGAGACGATGTTCGCCACGGGGAAGAACGAGCCGCTGTGCCCCGTCGGCTTCATCGCGAAGACGCGCCACCAGCAAGACGAGGGCGCCACCTACACCGGCGCGACGCCCGACACGCTCGTCGAAGACGTGGTGGACCTGCGCGCCTCGACCGGCGTCGACGCGAAGGTGCTGCGGCTCGCCGGGCACACGCGCGGCTCGCTCATCGTCACCGCAGGCGACGTCGCGTTGGTGGGTGACCTCTTCCGCGGCAGCATCGTGGGCAGCGGCGCCGAGACGCACTTCTTCATGTGCGACGTCGACGACAACCGCCGCACGGTCGCGCGCGTGCTGACGGAGTTGGCGCCGAACGCGAAGGTCTACTTCGTCGGACACTTCGGGCCCGTGTCGGCTGAAGCGGTGCGCGCGCACTTCGTGCCGTAGACTCACGCGTCATGCTCCA
>CAYWON010000212.1:0-9213 GCA_964459885.1 uncultured Archangium sp. | reverse complement strand
TTCCTGTGACCCGCAAGCGGCGCCACCGCACGCGACCGACGGAGGCTGCGGAACGCTGACCTCAGCGCCGACCGAGCCGCTCACGATGCACGCGTCGCCCCGCGGACACGCCGTGCCGTTCCAGCCGCTCCACTCATCGGCGCGCGACACGGCGACCTCCTTCGCGGCCTCGGCCTCCATCAGCCGAGCCATCATCTCTTCTGGCGACAGCCCGCCTTCGTCGTCCTTCCCCCACGCGGCTTCGTGGGCGAGGCGGCGCTCTTCGGCGAGTGCGGCTTCCTGCGCGCGTCGCTCGGCGAGCTCGGGGCCACCGCGACGCTCAAGCTCCGCGACCCACGCGGCCTCGCTCGTCGGCGGCACGAGGCTGCCGTGCTCAAGCGTAAAGACCGCGCCTTCGCACGTGCCGCCCGCGACGGCCTCGAGCCCGGTGATGGTGACGTCGATGGGTTGGTCGACGTTGAGCGCCGTCAGTCGGTCCGGGTTGTCATTCTCGAAGCGCGCCTCGATGACCAGCGGGTCGCCCGAAGCGGTGCTCCACTCGTGCGACTCGCCAGCTTCACCGTCGGCGTGAATGAACGCGCGGCCGGCCAGCGCGACCGGCGACGTCACCGTCACGCGCACGTACTCGCCGAAGCGCGCCTTCAACGGCACGCGACGGAAGCCGATGGGGCCGCACTTCACCGGCGCCGCGAACGTCTCGAGCGAAGCGCGCGTGTTGATCAACCTGGCGTCTCGCAGCGACACGCAACCGCTCACGAACACCAGCAGGCCAATCAGCGCGCCTCGAAAGAGCATGTGCCGCAGACGCCCGCGGCCCCCGAAAATTCACCCCTCGGGCGCTCAGGGCACCCAGGTGCCGACGAACGTGCCGTCGATGTCGAAGGTGGGCATCGACGAGCCCTGAATCTGCGAGTTCTGCGTGAAGTCGACGGTGCCTTCGACGTAGCCGGCCTCGTAGTCGAGCGTGGTGGTGATCACCCGACCGATGAAGTCCGGTGCGCCGAGGCCGGTGGACCACTCACCCTGCACGCTGACGTTGGAGGGGAGCCGCGGCGAGCCATCACCCAGCGTCGACGTGGTGGTGAAGTTCGAGCCGCTCTCGAAGCCACGCGCCTCGAAGAACAGCACCCACGGCCGCGGCGGCGACGTCGGGGCGATGAAGGTGCAGCGGAACGTGAGCGTCTTCGGAGTGGCGGAGGCGTTCGCGCCGAGCGCGAAGTACGGCGGGGCCGTGAAGCCTGCGGCGTCGCAGCGCACGTCGTTGGCGATGACGGTGTTGTTCGGCACTTCGAGACGCAGCGACACCGTCATGGTGTTGCTCGTCGAGATCGGCCGGCCCGCGTCGGGCGTGTTCATGCCAGCGTCGGCCTCGCCACCACCGGTCGCGGTCCCACCGCCCGTCGCGCTGCCACCGCCGGTCGCGTCGCCGCCACCCGTCCCTGCGCCTCCGCCCGTCGCGCTGCCGCCGCCCGTCGCATCTCCGCCACCGGTCGCAGCACCACCGCCCGTCGTCGCGGTGCCTCCGCCCGTCGCCGCGCCGCCACCGGTCGCCGTGCCCCCCCCTGTCGCGTCGCCACCGCCGGTCGCGGTGCCTCCACCCGTCCCACCGCCACCGGCCTCGCCGCAGGCCATCACCAGACACAGGACACACAGACCGAGCAACTGACGCATACGTCTCCTTGGTGGCCGACAGGAGCGTCGGACCGTGCGTCGTTCATCTCATCGTTCTGTGCCCACGAAGCCGTCGCGGCCGTCGATGTCAGACCGGCGTCAGATCGACGAGCCCGCAAAGACGAGCGGCGCGACCCCCCACAAGGCCGCGCCGCTCTGAATGTCCTCACCGGAGCACGGGAGGGCTGAAAGCTGTTCTCAGGGCATGCCGTACTTGTCGGCCGCCACGTACACCGTGACGTGCGTCTCGCCGTCGGCGGTCTTCATCACCACTTCGGTCATGCCCGCGGCGCGACCGGTCAACACGACCTTGCGGCCCTGGCGCGTGACCTCGACGCGCGACGGGTCTTCCACCGTGACCTTCGAAACCGGCGCGGGCATCGAGAGCGTCGTGCTGTGGCCCACCGGCATCGCGAGGCGCTTCGGCAGCCCCGCCAGAGCCGTCGTCGCCAGCAACATCGTCATCACCGTCAGAGCACGCATACCTGTGCCTACATCAAGGTTCATGCCAGCGAGTGGAGGCCGGAAAATCGGCGCTTTGCGCAGGTGAGAGGCGCGGCGGGAAGCGCATGCGCGCTCCAGTGGAGCGACGACGCACCAGGAGCCGGAAGGGGGCAGCGGTGCGTTCAGCGCTTCAACACGCCGTACTTCGCGATGGCGTACAGCGCGCGCACGCCGTCCTTCCAGCCGATCTTCTTCCCTTCTTCATACGTGCGCCCGAAGTAGCTGATGGGCACCTCGTACACGCGCACGTTCGCGCGACCGACGCGCGCCGTGAGCTCAGGCTCGATGCCGAAGCGCTCTTCCTTCAACGAGAAGCGCTGCAGCACCTCGCGGCGGAACGCTTTGTAACAAGTCTCCATGTCCGTCAGGTTCAACCCCGAGGTCATGTTCGAGAGCAGCGTCAGCGTCTGGTTCACCACCGCGTGCCAGAAATAGAGGACGCGCCGCGTCTCACCGGTGAACCGGCTGCCGAACACCACGTCGGCGTTGCCGTCGAGAATGGGCTTGAGCAACCGCGGAATGTCGCGCGGGTCGTACTCGAGGTCGGCGTCTTGAATGACGACGATGTCGCCCGTCGCCTCCGAGAAGCCGCGCTGCAGCGCCGCGCCCTTCCCGCGGTTCTTCGGCTGCAACACCACGCGCACCGCGTTGACGTTCTTCGGCTTCGCGTCGGGCAGCGCGCTCAGGCCCTGCGCGCTGAGCAACTCCAGGAACTCGCGGCTCCCGTCGGTGCTGCAGTCATCGACGATGACCAGCTCCTTGGGGAAATCGACAGCCACGATGCGCCGCAGAATCTCGGCCAGCGTGCGCGTCTCGTTGAAGACCGGAATGACGAGGCTGACGGTCGGGTGCGCGCTCACGAGAGGCCGTGTCGTAGCACACGCACCTCAGGTCTCCGTCGCGATCTCCGCGGGCGCCTCGCGCTTCTTTCGGTTGGTCACCGCGTCGACCAACACGAAGAGCAGCGGCGTAAAGAACATCGTCAGCACCGTCGAGAGCGCCATGCCGCCGAAGACCGCCGTGCCGAGTGAGCGCCGCGCCGCCGCGCCTGCGCCCGTCGACAGCGTCAACGGCAAGACGCCGAGCAGGAAGGCGATGGACGTCATCAGAATCGGGCGCAGCCGCAGCTCGCACGCCTTCGCCGCCGCCGCGACCGCCGTCTGACCTTCTTCACGCAAACGCCGCGCGAGCTCGACGATGAGGATGGCGTTCTTCGACGACAGGCCCACCAGCATCACCATGCCGACCTGGCAGAAGACGTCGTTGGCCAGCCCGCGGAACGACTGCAGGCCCAGCGCGCCCAGCAGCGCCAGCGGCACCGAGAGCACGACGACGAAGGGCAGCGTGAAGCTCTCGTACTGCGCCGCCAGCACGAGGAAGACGAAGAGCAGACCCAACAGGAAGATCTGGTACGTCTGCCCGCCCGACTCGAGCTCTTCGGCCGACAAGCCCGACCACTCGAAGTCGAAGCCCGACGGCATCGCCGCGCGCGCCACGCGCTCCATCGCCTCGAGCGCCTGACCCGAGCTGTAGCCCTCGGCCACCGCGCCGCTGACCTCCACCGAGCGGAAGAGGTTGAAGTGGTTGATGACCTGCGCGGACGTCTGCGGCGAGAGCTGAATGAGGTTGTCCAACGGCACCATGTTGCCCGCCGAGGAGCGCACGTAGAGCGCGCCGATGTCGTCGGGCGAGTCGCGGTGCTGCGCGTCAGACTGCACGTACACGCGGTACGAGCGGTTCGAGAAGTCGAAGTCGTTCACGTACGCCGAGCCCAGCGCGGTCTGCAGCGTGCCGAAGATCTGATCGACCCCGATGCCCAGCGCGCGCGCCTTCTCGCGGTTCAGCTCGACGCGCAGCTGCGGGTCGTCGGCGGTGAAGCTGCTGAACACGCCGGCGATGGCCGGCTCAGCGCCAGCGCGCGCGTTGATGGCGTTCACCGCGTCGCTCAGCTGCGGCAGCGTGGCCTGCAGCGACCGGTCTTCGAGCTGCATCGAGAAGCCGCCGATGCTGCCGACGCCTTCGACCGACGGCGGCGGGAAGGCCATGACGACGGCGTCTGAAATCTCAGCCAGCGGCCCCGCGATGCGGCCCAGCACCGCGCCGACAGAGTGCTCGTCGCCCTGCCGCACGGACCAGTCCTTCATGTTCACGAACAAGATGCCGCGGTTGGGCCCGCTGCCTCCGAACGAGAAGCCGCCGACCGCGAACGCGCCGTTCACCTCGGGCTGCGCGCGCAGCACCTGGTCGACCTGCAGCAGCACCTTGTTGGTCCGCTGCAGCGACGCGCCGTCGGGCCCGTTCACCACCACGATGAACCAGCCCTGGTCTTCTTCCGGCACGAAGCCGGTCGGCACGCGCACCAACAGCTGCCACGTGGCCACCAACAAGACGGCGAACGCCAACAACCCGAGCAGCGGCCGCTTCAAGGTGCCGCCCAGCACGCGCGAATAGCCGCGCTGCAGCGAGTCCAACGCGCGGTCGACCAGCTTGAAACCGGCCCACTTCTCTTCGCCGTGTGCGTGCTTCAGCAGCAGCGCCGAGAGCGCCGGCGTGAGCGAGATGGAAACGAAGGTCGAGATGGCCACCGAGAACGCGATGGTGAGCGCGAACTGTTGGTAGATGATGCCCGTGCTGCCCGGGAAGAAGCTGACCGGCACGAAGACCGCCACCAGCACCAGCGAGATGGCGATGACGGGCGCGAACACCTCCTGCATGCCGACGATGGCCGCTTCGAGCGGCGAGAGCTTCGCGTTCTCTTCGAGGTGACGGCTGATGTTCTCGATGACCACGATGGCGTCGTCGACGACGAGGCCCGTCGCCAGCGTCAGACCGAAGAGGGTCAGCGTGTTGATGGAGAAGCCCATCAGCTTCACGAAGATGAACGTGCCGATGAGCGAGACGGGGATGGTCACCGCCGGAATCAACGTCGCGCGCCAGCCCTGCAAGAAGATGAGGATGACGAGGACCACGAGCACCATCGCTTCCATCAGCGTCTTGAGCACCTCGTCGATGGACTGCTCGACGGCGCTGGTGGTGTCGAAGGCCACTTCGTAGCGAAGGCCCTTGGGGAAGTTCTTCGAGAGCCGGTCGAGCTCGTCTTTCACGCGGCGCGCGACGTCGAGGCCGTTGGCCGACGGCAGCTGCGTCACGCCGAGGCCCGCGGTCTCACGGCCGTTGTAGAGCAGCAGCTGCGCTTCGTCCTCGCTGCCCAGCACCACGCGCGCCACGTCTTTGAGGCGCACCAGCGCGCCCGGGCCCGGGCCGGTCTTCACGATGACGTCTTCGAACTCACGCGCGTCGGACAGGCGGCCCTTCGCCACCACGTTGACCTGCAACACCTGGCCTTCGGGCACCGGCGGGCGACCCACGGCGCCTGCGGCGACCTGCACGTTCTGTTCACGCAGCGCGGCTACGACGTCGAGCGGCGTCAGCTGGCGCGCGGCCAGCTTCGTGGGGTCGAGCCACACGCGCATCGAGAAGCGGCGCGAGCCGAAGTTCTCGACGTTGCCCACGCCCTTGATGCGCTTGACCGCGTCGCGCATGTAGATCTCGGCGTAGTTCGACATGAACTGCGTGTCGTACTGGCCGCTGTCATCGACGAGCGCGATGGCCATCACGAAGCTGCCGGCGGTCTTGGTGATGGTGACGCCGGTCTGCCGCACCTCGGCGGGCAACAGCGCCGACGCGGTCTGCACGCGGTTCTGCACGTCGACCGCGGCCACGTCGACGTTGCGCGTGGGGTCGAACACCACGCTGATGCTCGACATGCCGTCGGAGCCGCTCGACGAGGTGATGTACTTCATGCCCTCGACGCCGTTGATCTGCTGCTCGAGCGGCGTGGTGACGGCCGTCTCGACCACCTCTGCCGACGCGCCCGTGTAGAACGACGTCACGTTCACCTGCGGCAGCGCGAGGCTCGGGTACTGCGAGACCGGCAACGTGGGGATGGCGAGCGCGCCCACCAGCACGATGAGCAGCGAGAGCACGCTCGAGAAGACCGGGCGTGTGATGAAGAAGCGCGTCATCTCAGTTCGTCCCAGTGAGCTGCACGAGCGAGCCGTCGTGCAGGTGCTGCACGCCGGTCACCACCACGCGCTGACCGGCCTCGAGGCCGCCGACCACCACGTACTCTCGGCCCTGCAGCGCGCCCAACGTCACCGGCACGCGCGTGGCCGTCATCGCCGCGCCTTCGCCGCCGACGGTGTACGCGAACGCCTGACCGGCCTGCCGCTGCACCGCCGCCGCGGGGATGGTGAGGCCCGGGCTCGCGTTCCACACCACGCGGCCGCGCACGAGCTGGTCGGCGCGCAGGCCTTCCGCCGACGCGAACGCGGCCTTGATAAGCACCAGCTGCGAGCCAGGGTCGGCGCGCGGCGACACGAAGACGACGGGGCTCTCAACAAGTGACTTGCCGTCGCTGCCCACGAGGCGCACGAGGCTGGCGGGCGTGAGCAACTTCGCTTTTTCCACCGGCACCCAGACCTCGGCCTCGAGGCCCGCGTCGGCGGTCAGCGACGTCAGCGGCGTGCCGGGCTGCACGAAGTCGCCCACCTTCACCGGGAAGTTGCCCACCACGCCGTCGAACGGCGCGACGATGGAGAAGAAGCCCACGCGCGCGCGCTGCGACGAGATGAGCGCGTCGGTGGCGCGGAGGCTCGCTTCAGCGGTGTCGGCAGACGCGCGCGCGGCGTCGGCGTCTTGCTGGCTGACGATGCCGTCGGTGCGGAGGTTGGTGGCACGCTCGAGCCGCTCGCGGGCCAGCTTCGCCTGCACTACCTGCGATTCACGCGTGGCGACGAGGTTCTGCAGCGAGGCCTGCTCGGCGCTGGCGTCGATGCTGAGCAGCACGGCGCCCGCTTTCACCGTCGCGCCCGGCGTCACGTTGATGGCGCGCACGTAGCCTTGAATCTGCGGGTGCAGGTTCACCGCTTTGCGAGAGATGAGCGAAGCCAGGTAGTCGCTCGTGTCTTCCACCGGGTGTTGCTCGAGCGTCAGCGTCTGCACGGTGACGGGCGGCTCGGCCGGCGGCGCGGCTTCACCGTTGGCCTTGCTGCAGGCGGCGAGCACGCAGAGCAGCAAGAGGCTCCCGCTCACTGCGAAAAGTCCGTTCGGCTTCATGGCTGACACTCCGAGAGAGCAAAGAGAGCGACCACACGCGCGCGCAGCACGTCGTAGTCGCGAAGCGCGAGCTGCAGCCGCTGCGCACGCAGCGCCGAGGCCGCCGTCACCAGCTCGAGCGAGGTCCCCGCGCCGTTGTCCCACGCCTTCTTGATGAGCGTGTCGGTCAGCTCGGCTTCCTTGAGCGCGGCCTCCGCGTGCGCGCGCGAATCGTTGGCGACCTCGATGGCGCGGCGGGCGCGGTCCAGCTCCACGCGCGCGCGACGCACCGTATTCTCTGCGCGCGCCTCGGCCTGGCGCTCGACGGCGTTGGCCTCGCGCAGCGCGCCGTAGCGCATGCCGCCGTCCCAGATGGGCACCGTCAGCACCGCCTGCACGTTCCAGATGGGGAAGGCCGAGCCCGCGATGATGAAGGCCTGCGCGTTCATCCTGACCGCGACCGACGGCAGAAACTGGGCGCCCACATCCAACACGCCGCGGTGCGCGACGCCCACGCTGGCCTTCGCGGCCTTCACGTCGGGCCGCGCGTCGAGGTCGGCCACGGCGCGACACCGGTCGGGCACCTTCGTCGCGAGCCCGTCGAGGTTGAACGACGGCGAGAGGCCCACCGGCTCGTCGAGCCCGAGCGCGATGCCCAGCGCTTCGCGCGACTGGCGCAACGCTTCGTCTGACGACACCGCCTGCGCGTTGGCCAGCGCGAGGTCCTGCCGCAGCCGGCTGACGTCGAGCGACGTCGTCGCGCCGGCTTTCTCCGACTTCTCAGCGAGCTCCAGCCGCGTCTTCGCGTCGTTGACGCCGAGCGTGTTCAGCTCCGCGAGCTTCTCGGCGGCCACCACGCCCATCAGCGACTGCGCGAGGTTCACCAACAACAGGCGCTGCGTGTCGGCGTAGCTCAACGTCGCCACGTCTTCGTTCTCGAGCGCGGTGGCCAGCGCGTTCCACGCGCGCACGTCGATGACGGCCAGCTGCGCGACGAGGCCGATGGTCTGGTACGGCGCTGCGCCGAAGAGCGCCGAGGTCGACGGGTCTGCGCCCGGCGGCGGCGCCAACAACGAGAACGACGCGAGGCCCGAGCCGTTGAGCTGCGGCAACAGCGCGCCCAGCGCCGTGCGACGACGGCCTGACGCGCGCACCACTTCTTCGGCTGCGACGCGCGTCTCAGGCGCGTGCTTCGAGAACAACGTCACCGCTTCGTCCCATGACTCGAGCTGACGCGACGGCGGCTCGGCGAAGGCGGGCAGTGACAACACCACCAGCAGCCCGACACAGCGTGTGAAGGAAGGTCTCACGGAAACACCAGTTGTGTGGGGGCGAGGCCACGACGACGAAACGACGCGGCAGTCCTGACGAATCGCCAGAGAACTAGTCCACGAACGGGCACATCGCTCGCCTATTGCCAGCGCATTGGCAGGTGGTCGTTTCATTCGCAGTGTGTCTTCCGCTCGTACGTCGAACCGGCCGTTCGAAAATCGACATGCGGAGTGCGGAAAGTTGCTCGGCGCTTTCGGGGCCCCGGAGCTAACGCCCGTTACCGCGCGAGAATAGGAAGCATTTGACCTCGCACTTCAGCGGGCAGCGCGTCGGCGCCGTCGTTCGCCGCGCCCAGCGCCGTGGGCGTCCACCCCGACAGCTTGCGGCACTCCAGCGCCCAGTGAGACTGGTCGAAGTACCCCGCGCCCAACGCCGCGAGCGGCTCGAGGGCCGTGCGCGCCATGACGTGGTGAAAGCGGTGCACGCGGCGGAAGTCGCGCGGCGTGAGCCCGATTTCCCGGCGGAAGAGCTCGATGAAGCGCCGGTGGCTCAGGCCCAGGGCTGAGGCGAGCGCGTTGACCGGCTGTGGGGCGACGTGTCATCGGGTCACCACGCACCCCAGACGACCCTCATAAAATTGAAGTGCCGCGGCAAGTCGTTTCATGTGGG
>CAYWON010000211.1:0-9394 GCA_964459885.1 uncultured Archangium sp. | reverse complement strand
CTCGAAGCCGACGTGGAACTCACGCGAGCGGCGCTTGAGCAGCTGCCACTTACCCGCGAGGTCGACGATGAAGGCGTCGGTGGCCTTGCCGCCGTCCGAGACGAAGACGTTCCGCTGGTTGCGGTACACCGCGTACACGCCGATGTTGTTGTCGGCGTCTTTGTTGAAGCGCAGCGCCAGGACGCCCTGGAACGCGCGGTCGCCCTTCGAGAACTCACCGAAATTGTCGCGGACGATCAGATCGGCCGCGAGGATGGTCTCGAACGCGCGCCAGTTGCCGTGCAGCCCGTAGAACGGCCGCGCCGCCAACAACGCGCGGTAGGTCAGGTTGCCGAAGTGCTGCTGGCCGAAGTCGCCCGCCTGCGGATCGCTGGCGCCGTCGTTGGCGAGCAGCCCCAGGCCCCACTGCGAGGTCTGCTGGCCGACGCGGAACGCGCCGCTCTCCCACTTGTATTCGAGGAACAGCTTTCGCAACTCGAGCGCGCGAATGGCCGGCACGGGCTGGCGATCGCTGACGAGCGCGTCTTGCGGAATGCCGAAGATGGCGCCGGTGGCCGCGTCGGCTTCCGCCACGAGCCCGAAGCCGTTGAGGTGCACCTCGGGCGAGACGCGGATGCGCGTCTGGAACGGGTGGATGTGCGTCATGCGCCCGTCGGCATCCAACGGGTACAGCGTCGAGCCGCCGTAGTTGAGGCGGAACGAAGCGCCCAGCTTGGCGGTGAGGTTCCACGCCGGGACGTCGTCGTCATCGTCTTTGCCAGCGGGGTTGACCGGCGCAGGGGCCACGGCCGCCATCGGCGCGCCGGCGTCGACGGGCTCGGGCACGCCCGCGTCGTCGTCAGGGAGATCGACCTCGCGCACCAGATCGGCCGACGGCTCGCCAGGGTTGGCGGCCTGCGGCTCAATCGGCAGGCCCGCGTCTTCGGTCTGTGCGAACGCGGGCATGGCCAACACGGCCACGGCGAAAAGCGCCCTCAACTTCATCGGTGTGCTCCCCTCTTTCGTGCGACGGCGCGCGCCTATACCACCTGTCACCCTGATGTGACGAGGTGTGCGCGAGCCCTTCGTGTCGAGAGGTTTGCGACCGCGCGCGTCACGTCACTGCATGGGGCGCATGCGCGTGGTGCCGAGGTTGATGTGCCACTTGCCGTCGTCCTGCTTCTGCAGCCGGTAGATGTCGGAGCAGTCGAACTTCGTCTCTTTGTAATTCACCATCTGCGTCGAGATGCAGTCGAAGCTGACGGTGGCGTTCTTGCCGTCGGCGTCTTCGAGCGCCTCGTTGATGGTGATGTCGACGCCGGTCCAGTCGCCGAAGTCGCGCTCGAAGGTGGCGGCGGCGCGGGCGCGGGTGCCGATGCGCTTGAGCGAGTCGTCAGAGATGATCTCGGCCATGGCGTGCCAGTCCTTCGAGCCGATGGACGAGAAGAAGGACTTCACCGAGCCGCCGGGCGAGCCCTTGGGGCCGTTGCAGCCAGCAAGCAGAACGAGCGAGACGAGGCCAACCAGTCGGAGCATGGGCGCGGATTGTCGCCACAGTGCGCCCGCCGACGAAGGACTTTCGGGCTGGCGCTTGACACCGGGGGATCGGTCCCCTACACGCGGCCGCGCTTCGTCAACGGGAGAAGCACACCCCGCTCACCGGATTTCCCGGCTGGGCTCAACCCAAGGGGCCACACATGGCAGAGGCAGTGAAAGGCGCGGCCAAGCTGCGCGAGTACGAGACGGTCTTCCTCGTGAAGCCTGATCTCACCGACGACAACGTCGACAAGGTGAAGGAAAAGGTCCGCGGCATCGTGGATCGCGACGGGGGCAAGTTCCTCCGCTTCACCATCTGGGGCAAGAAGAAGACGATGTACCCCATCGCGAAGCAGCCGCGCGCGATCTTCATCCACGCCCACTACCTCGGCGGCACCGCCCTGGTGGCCGAGGTCGAGCGCAACCTGCGCATCCTCGACGAAGTGACGCGCTTCATGAGCAAGCGCCTCTCCGAGGTCGCCGACGCCAACGCGCACCAGCCGCAGGAAGACCTGAAGCTGTCGGGCGACGTCGATGACAACAAGCCGTTCGGTGGCGCTGAGCGTGAAGGCTTCAGCGGCTTCGACAACGACATGGACGATGACGGCGGCTTCAACGCCTGATCGAAAAGAGATCTCACAATGAGCACTGTGACTGCTGAGAAGAAGAGCCGCCCGGCCAAGCGTGACGACGCCGGCGACATGGATGGTGGCGATGAGAAGCGCGGCGGTGGCCGTGGTTTCACGCGCCGCAAGGTCTGCCGCTTCTGCGCCGATAAGAACGCGAAGGTCGACTACAAGGATCAGTCGACGCTGAAGTACTTCGTGACCGAGCGCGGCAAGATCATCCCCCGCCGCATCTCGGGCAACTGCGCGCTGCACCAGCGTGCGGTCGCCAAGGCCGTGAAGCAGGCCCGCGGCCTGGCCCTCATCCCCTACCTCGTGCTGGCGAGCTGACCCATGAAAGTGATTCTTCGCGAGGACGTGTACAACCTGGGCAAGTCGGGCGAGCTCGTGACCGTCAAGAACGGCTACGCGCGCAACTACTTGCTGCCCCGCAACCTGGCGATGTTGGCCAGCACCGCGAACGTGCGTCAGCTCGAGCACGAGAAGCAGGTCATCGAGCTGCGCCAGCAGAAGCTCAAGGGCGCCGCCCAGGAGCAGGCCAAGAAGCTCGAGGGCGTCAAGATCACCATCAAGCGCAAGGTCGGCGAGCAGGACAAGCTGTTCGGCTCCGTGACCGCGCTGGACATCGCGGAGGCCATCGCCGCCGCGGGTCACAAGGTCGATCGCCGCCACCTCCACCTGCCGGAGCCCATCAAGGCCGTCGGCGTGTTCGAGGTCGAAATCCGCCTGCACCGCGACGTCAACGCCAAGCTGTCGGTGAACGTCGAGGGTGAAGCCGCGACCGCGTAAGCGACTCGCGCAGCTTTGCTGCAGTCTCAAGAGCCGTGCGCCCTCACCGGGGCGCACGGTTTTCTTTTTGGCGTACAGTCAACCTATGTCGACGGCACAGCGCCTCAAGACCAACGCCGAGCTGCTGCGGGAGCTCGCCACGCTGCCCGACGAGCAGACCGGCGAGGTGATCGACGGGTCGGTCTACGTGATGGGCCGACCGGGCCTGCGACACCAGACGGTCGAAGACGAGGTCGTCTCGCTGCTGAAGCGCGGTGGGCCTCGCGGTCCTGGCGGCTGGCGCTTCGCTTCCGAGGTCTCGGTGCGGTTCCCGACCGACGAAGAGGTGGTGCCTGACCTGTCCGGGTGGCGCGCCGAGCGAATTGACGGGCACTTCGACGACAACCCGATTCGCGTGCGGCCCGACTGGGTGTGCGAGATCTTGTCAGACTCCACGCGCGCGAAAGATCTCGGCGCCAAGCGGCTGCTCTACGCGCGCCAGGGCGTGCCGCACCTCTGGCTCATCGACCCCGTTGCCCGCGTCCTGGAGGCCTTCGAGCTGGTGGGCGCTGCCTGGCAACTGCAGGGCACGTGGTCGGCCGACGCCGTGGTGAAGGGCCTCGCGCCGTGGCCCGAGCTGACGATTCAGCTCGCCGACTGGTGGCTCGACTGATCGCCCGTCGACGTCTAATAGCGCACGCCTCATGAGCACCCTCGCCGCCTTCCAGGACGTCGCCGCCGAACGCGCAGTGCTGGGCAGCGTGCTGATGGACAACTCGGTGCTGACCAACGTGCAGGAGGTCATCACCGCCGACGACTTCTCGATCCCCGCGCACGCCGACATCTTCCGCGCCATGGCGGCGCTGGACGCGCGCAGCGAGCGCATCGACCTCGTCACCGTCGCCGAGCAGCTGAAGGTCGACGGCAAGCTGGCCTCCGCCGGAGGCCCCGGTTACCTCGCGCAGCTCGATCAAGCCGTCCCCTTCGCGCAGAACGCCGTCGAGTACGCGAAGATCATCAAGAACCAGTCGACGCGGCGGCTGCTGGCCACCGCCGGCCGCGAGATCCAGGACCTCGCGACGCAAGAGACTGGCGACGTCGCCGAGCTGCTCGACGAGGCCGAGCGCAAGGTCTTCCAGATCGCCGAGAAGCGTCGCGCGGGCGACCTGCGCCCGATGTCCGACCTGATGGACGAGGCGCTCGCGCTCCTCGACAAGATGAAGAACTCCGGTGGCGGCATCACCGGCGTCTCGTCGGGCTTCGTCGACCTCGACAACCAGCTGACGGGCTTTCACGGCGGCGAGCTCATCGTGCTCGCGGCGCGCCCCGGCATCGGCAAGACCTCGCTGGCGATGAACTTCGCGCTGCACGTGGCCGGCAAGGAGAACCTGCCGGTCGCGGTGTTCTCGCTCGAAATGCCCTCGGTGCAGCTGCTCACGCGTCTGCTCGCGCAGCACGCGAAGGTCGACATGAAGAAGCTGCGCGGCGGCCGCCTCACCCCCGCCGACGAAGAGCGCATCAGCGAGTCGGCCAACGAGCTCTTCAAGTGCAAGTTCTACGTCGACGACTCAGGCGGTCTGTCGTCGTTCGACCTGCGCGCCAAGTGCCGCCGCCTGAAGCAGAAGGAAGGCAAGATCGGCCTCATCGTCATCGACTACCTCCAGCTCATGCACCAGAAGGGCAAGGTCGAGAGCCGCCAGCTCGAGGTCGCCGAGATCTCCCGCGCGCTCAAGCAGCTGGCCAAGGAGCTCGACGTGCCGATCATCGCCCTCTCGCAGCTCAACCGTAAGGTGGAAGAGCGCAAGGGCGGCAAGCCGATGCTGTCCGACCTCCGCGAGTCGGGCGCCATCGAGCAGGACGCCGACGTGATCATGTTCATCCACCGCGAAGATCAGGGCGAAGAAGGCGAAGCCCCGCCGGTCGATCGTGGCAGCGTCATTCCCGTCGAGCTGATCGTCGCCAAGCAGCGCAACGGACCTGTCGGGTCGGTCGACCTCGTCTTCCTCGGCGAGTTCACCCGCTTCGAGAGCCGCGTGCGCGACTGGCAGGGCGGCGACGGCAACTGACGTTCGGCTGGGGGACCACACATGAAGAAGCTGGGGATCGTCGTCGGCGTCATCGTCGCGCTGTTGGCGCTGGCGTACGTGCCGCTGTTCACGACGTCGCCGACGCCGAAGGAAGGCGCCTTCACCGTCGACCTCGAAGGGCTGCGCACCATCGCCGCGGCGCCGACCGAGGAGCTGCCCACCGACGTGCGCGTGCTGCACGTCGCTGACGGTGAGCTGCCGTGGTTCTTCGCCGTCGCGGGGGAACGTGGCGGTGGCTTCCCTGCTGTCTACGCGGCGTTTCAGGTGGTGCAGGCCGACGGCGGCACGGTGATCGTCGACACCGCCTACGATCGCGCGGGCTTCGAGGCGCTCGATGGCCGGCTGAGCACGTTTCACGACGACGCCTGGTCAAAGCTCGACGCCGCGATGTTGAAGGCGTCGGCCATCGTGGTGACGCACGAGCACCCCGATCACCTCGGCGGGGCCGCGCGGTCCACGCACGCCGCGGCGCACGCGCAGGGCCGACTGCTACTGACGAAGGAAGCGCTCGAAGCTGCGCTGGCTGAGCCGATGGTGGGCCTGCGCGCCGAAGACATGAAGAACCTGAAGCCCATCGCCTACGAGACGCTGTACCGCGTGGCGCCGGGCATCGCGCTGCAGCGGGCGCCCGGCCACAGCCCCGGGTCTCAGCTCATCTACGTGCGCCGCGCCGACGGCCGCGAGCTGCTCTTCGTGGGCGACATCGCGTGGCACCGCCGCAGCATCGAGACGCTGCGCATGCGACCCCTCGCGGCGAGCCTGTTTCTCAAGGAAGACCGTCAGCCGGTGGCCGACCAGCTGCTCGCGCTGCAGAAGCTGATCGCCGCAAATCCGTCGCTGGAGATCATCGTCGCGCACGACGGCGAAGGCCTTGCGCGCAGCGTGGCTTCAGGCGCCGTGAAAGAGGGCTTTCTCGAATAGCGGCGCAGGCTTGCGAAGAAGGCCCCCGATGACTTAGGGGACCGGTCGCCATGACCGTGCCGGCCATCACCGACCCTCAAGCAGCGCCCGTCTATGGGCCCTCCGCCTTCCAGACGTGGATCGAGTCGATGCTGTACGACCCGCGCGACGCGGTCTTCTTCCGGCTGTGGCTGAAGAACCTGCTCCTCGTCGTGCCACTGATCTCGGTCGGCTACGTCTATTTCACCTGGTGGTGGGCGCCGGTGCTGTGGGCCGTGCAGCTGGCGTGGCTCGCGCCGCCGGCGATCCTGATGTTGCACTGCACGATGCACCGCCCGTTCATCAAGGCGCCCCGCTGGCTCGCGCGCGTCATTCCGTTCACGTCGAGCCTGATGTTCGGCATCCCCACCGGCTACGCCGAGCACCACGTGGGCATGCACCACGTCGAGAACAACCTCCGCAACGATCTGTCGAGCACCATGCGCTACCAGCGCGACAGCTTCATCGACTGGCTCGTGTACTTCTCGCGGTTCCTGTTCTTCTCGCACGTCGACCTGACGAAGTACTTCACGCGCAAGCACCGCCCCGCGATGGCGCAGCGCGCGCTGGCCGGTGACGCGCTGCATGTGATCACCATCGTCGGGCTCTCGTTCGTGAACTGGCGCGCCACGCTGGTGGCTTTCGTGGTGCCGTACTTCTTCATCCGCATCGCGATGATGATCGGCAACTGGGGCCAGCACGCCTTCGTCGACCCGTCGCGGCCCGGCGACTCGTACGTGAACTCCGTGACGTGGATCAACACGCCCTACAACAAGCGCTGCTTCAACGACGGGTACCACATCGGTCACCACGTGAAGCAGAGCCGCCACTGGACGGAGATGCCGAAGGACTTCCTCGAGAACCAGGACCGCTATTTCAAGGAAGGCGCGGTCGTCTTCGAGGGGCTCGACAACTTCACGACGGCGATCCTGCTGTTCGTGAAGGGCTACCCGACGCTGGCGAAGCACTTCGTGCGGCTGCCTGGCGACACGCGCACCGACGCCGAGGTCATCGAGTTCCTGAAGGGGCGAACCCGACGGATCCCCGATGAAGTGCCCGAAGGCGTCGTCATGAATGCCTGATAGGGTCGGCACCGCTTGGTGACGCCGCCCCGGCAGGATCTCGACTTCAGCAACCGCCTGATTCTGGTCGTCGACGATGACGATCCGACGCGCACCCTGCTCCGCGATCTGTGTGAAGCGCAGAACTTCCGGGTGATCGCCGCGGCCGACGGCAACGAAGCCGTCGATCAGATCGTCAGCCACCAGCCCGACCTCGTCTTGCTCGACCTGATGATGCCGGGTCGCGACGGCTTCGCGGTGCTCAACTGGGCGCGCGAGCACGAGAAGTTCAAGGAGCTGCCCATCATCGTGCTGACGGCGATGGGCGAGATGGACGGGAAGATCCGCGGCATGGAGCTCGGCGCTGACGACTTCGTCACCAAGCCGTTCAAGTTGATCGAGCTGCAGACGCGCATCAACTCGGCGCTGATGGTGCGCGAGTACCGGCGGCGGCTGTTCGACGCCGAAGAAGAGCTCGCCCAGTTCCGCGCGCTGGACCCCGTCACCGGCGCGGGCACGTACTCACAGCTGAAGGCCTCGCTCGACGCGGAGCTGGCGCGCAGCCGCCGCTATGGCCGCCCTGCGGCGTGCCTGATGTTCGGTTTCGATGACTACGCGGAGCTCCGCTACACGCTCGGCCGCGAGGGCTGCGACGCCTACGTCGCACGGCTGCTGCAGGGCGTGTTGTCGTGTCTGCGCGGCGCTGACCGGCTGTTCCGCGTCGACAGCGACGAGTTCGTGGTGCTGCTGCCCGAGACCGATCGCTCAGGCGCGCGCATGGTGGGCGAGCGCATTCTCGACGCGATGCGGGCCGTGCCAGCGCAGGGCGCAAATGGCCGGATGTCGGCGCACATCAGCTGCGGCGGCGCGGTGTTCCCGCACGAGAACATTCGCACCACGGAAGACCTGCTGCGCGAGGCGAACCGCAGCTACCGCGGGGTGGTCGACGCCAAGCTGACCATCTGGCCCGAATGATCTTCGTGCTGCTCGCGGCGTCTGCGGCGATCGGCGCGTGGTGGTTCTTCTGGTCGCCCGGTGCGCCGCGGGCGTCGGCGGGCGTCGTGTCGGTACACGGCGCACGCGCGATCATCGACCTCCGCAAGTGGGATGACGCGGCGTTCTCCACCATCGACGCTTCGTTCGAGCGCGTCGCGGCGGACCTGGCGCGCGTGGCCGGTGAGACGACGGTGCGGGTGTGGGTGATCCCCGTGGCCCGATTCACCGCGCCGGGTCAGCTGCCGCCCTTCCTCGAAGCCCTGAGCCGCCGCATGGAATGGCGCGCGACCACGAACGAGCTGGTGCTGGCGGGCAGCGGGCCCGGCATCGACGTGCTGCGCTTCGCGACGCGCCAGTTGGCAGCCACCCTGCGAGAGGTGGCTGCCGACGACGCTGTCAGTTGATGCCGCCGGTGCACATGCAGGTCGACCGGTTGCAGGTCGTGCCCGTCGCGCAGCCGCCGCAGTCCGCCTTGCAGGCGCACGAGCAGGTGTTCGGGTCAGCGTCGTGCGTCGAGCCGCAGTTCAGCGCGGCCGTGTCACAGACACACCCGCAGACCGAGCCCGCGTTCTCGAAGCGGTAGCCCGCAGGGCACGTGGCGTTCTGCCTGCACTCGCAGCCACACGTGCCGGTGTTGCACGTCTGGTACGCGTTGCACGTGCCACCACAGTCGCTCGTGCACACGAAATCGCAGACCAGCTTGTTGGTGTCACACACACGACCGGGAGGCGGGTTGGTGCTGCCGCAGTCGGCCGGGCACTCGCACTGGTTGGTGGTGCGGTTGCACGCCAGGTTGCCGCGACAGAAGTCGGGATCGGTGGGATCGAAGAAGCCCGTGTCGGTGCTGCACGGTGCGGGGTTGCCGCCGGGGTTGGTGGTCAGGTCGATCCAGTACCGGTACGAGACGGCCGCGCGCTGGGTGGCCGTGCTCGGGCGGCAGGCGCCGTAGAACGCCAGCGAGCGGTTGATGCCGTTGAAGTCGAAGCCATCGGCCCGGCTGCGAGGGATGTCGTTCTTGTTGCACGCGGCGCCGTCGAGCACGGCGTCCATCGCGACCTTCACCGACGCGCCGATGGGCGGCTTCTGCATGCGGTAGCCGGCCGACGCGATGGTGGCGTTCATGATGGCCTGAATGGTCGTCGAGATGCCCGTCGCGCTGTTGATGTCGCCACGAATGCCGCCGCGGTTGGTGATGACGCCAGGGTTCGTGCGCGTGCTGTTGTGATCTTCGCCACAGCTCTGACCATCGGGGCAGATGATGCCGTGCACGGGCACTGCACCCACGCGGTTGGTGTACGTGGTGCCGCTGTAGGTCACCGTGGCGTTCTGCGCGGCGAAGAAGTTCGACAGCGCGCTGATCGAGGCGCCGGACTGATCGTCGGCGTCACCGAGCAGCACGACG
>CAYWON010000210.1:0-9648 GCA_964459885.1 uncultured Archangium sp. | reverse complement strand
CGCAGGCCGACAAGCGGTAGCGCAGCGACCTGCCCTGCCCCGCCGGGTCTGCGATAAGCGCGGTGTACTGGACCTCGGTCGCCGCGTACTGCAGCAGCAACTGCTGCAGCTGCGGCGGCAACATCACGGTGCCCCCGTCGGCGGCGCCCGCGGCGGCAGCGGCGATCAACCGCGCGTCACAGCCGGGCATCAGCACCTCCGACGGCTCCAGGTTGACGCCCAACACGCGCAGGTCGTGAACGGTGGTGGGGTTGTCTTCCGGCTGCACGCAGCCGACGAATGAGACCGCGGCGATGAGAAGAAAGAGCGCGCGCATCACAGTGACGCCTTGATGCCGAGGACCGGCAAGATCGGGAGGCCCGGCACTTCGTACTCAGTGCGGAAGCGGTAATCGAAGAACGACGCCTCGACGTTGGCCTGGTTGTAGACGTTCTGGACGTCCAGGTAGATGGCCAGCGTCCACGACTCAAAGACGAAGTTCTTGTCGAGGCGCAGGTCGAGCTGGTGGAAGTCCTTGATGCGCGCGCCGCCGGACGGCCCGAAGCGGCCGCTGTACGAGTTCGAGTCGATCTGCAGCACGTCGTACTCGTGGATGAGCGCCGACTTGGGGCGACCCGTCACATAGCGGAAGCGCGCGCCGAACTCGAAGCCCCACGGCAACTTGACGCTGCCGACGGCAGTCAAGATGTGCGTCTGATCGAAAAACGAGGGCACGTAGTCCTGCTCTGAGCCCGCGCGCCGCTCTTCGCTGCGGTTGAAGGTGTAGGCGATCCACCCGAAGAAATACTTGCTGACCTCATGGCGCAGCATGACCTCGACGCCGTACGCGCGGCCGAGGCCGAGGTTGGCTGAGCGCGAGGTGGTGATG
Organism: uncultured Archangium sp.; assembly: GCA_964459885.1. Classification (GTDB taxonomy): domain Bacteria; phylum Myxococcota; class Myxococcia; order Myxococcales; family Myxococcaceae; genus Archangium_A. Next base: position 8,780 of record CAYWON010000210.1, on the reverse strand, counting down.
GTGCCGTCGGGGTTCGCCACGGTGATGCCCGGCGAGACGATGTTGTCGAAGCGGCGATTGAAAAAGCCGGTGACGTCGACGTTCACCCAGTCGCTGAACTTGTGCGACACGCCCAGCGAGCTCTGGAAGGCGCGCTCGTACAACAACGTCGGCGTACCGAACGGCGCCCGCGCGATGTCGGCGGCGCCGGGCGGCTGCGAGAAGAGGCCGACGGAGCCCTTGATGGCCGTGGTGTCGAGCAGCTGGTAGCGCGCCCACAAGCGCGGGTCCGCCGTGTCTCGCACCTGACCGTTGATGTACGCGTGGCTCACGCGCACGCCGGGCGTGGCGGTGAACTTGCCGATGTTGACGTCGGCTTCGGCGAAGAGCGCGCCGTCGAACGCCGGCAGCGTCATCGAGATGCGCTGCACCTCAGCCTTCGGGTCAGCGCCGGGGAACGAGACGTACTGGAAGCCCTCGATGGCCGGCAGCTCGGCCGCGCCCACGAGGGTCTTCTGCAAGATGTCCATGCCGGTGCGCACGGTGAAGAACTCGTTGATCTCCACCGAGAGATCGCCGCGCAGACCGGCCGTGTACTGATCGGCGTTCAACGTCGCCGGGCCGAACGCCACGCGCGCCAGGTCGAGGCCGACGTACGGCGTCAGCTTGAAGGTCGTGTCGCCCTTCTTGTACGCCCAGGTCGCCATCAACCGGTGGAACGTGGTGGCCGTGTCGACAGTGACGTCGCGGTTGCGGCCGCCACCGCTGGCGATGAGCCGCATGCGATCGTCAGAGCCAAACGCGAAGACCGAGAAGTGGTTCTGACCGTCGACCAGCTTCTCGCCCTTCTTGCCGCCGACATCGAGGCGCACCTGGTAGTCCCAGTACGCGGGCAGCACGAGCAGCGAGCCGCCCTGCGGGTCTTGCGGCAACACCAGGGGGATCAACGCGTCGACGTAGCTGCGGCGCGCGGCGGCCGCGACCGACACGTCTTTGGTGATGGGCGCTTCCACGAAGAGGCTGGCGTCGAGGAAGTCGACCTTCGCCACGCCGTGCCACGTGTCGGCGGCGCCCTTGCGGCTGGTGACGTCCACCACGCCACCGACGGCGCGGCCGTACCGCGCGCCAAAACCGCCGGGGAAGAAGTCGATGCGATCGAGGAACTCACCGTTCACGATCGACGGGCCGCCGGCGAAGTGGAAGAGCAGCGGGATCTCGACGCCATCGAAGAACGTCAGCGTCTGGTTGGGGTTCGCGCCGCGGACGATGAGCTGCCCGAGACCGAACGGCGCGCGCGCCACGCCAGGAAAGTTCTGCACCACACGAATGGGGTCACCGAACGTGCCGGGGATCTTCTGCACCTCGGCGCGAGAGAGCGTGCGGCGCACGACCTCTTTCTTGTCTTTCGTGCCGCGGACCACCGTCTGGTAGCCCTCGATCTTCGGCAGCACGAAGTACTTCACCTCGCGCGTCTCGCCGGGCTCCAGCGTCTCCTTGGTGGTGAAGACCTCGAACTCGGCGCTCGCCACGCGCACCTGGCAGGTGCCGGCCATCACCTCGAGCGAGAACTTCCCTTCGTCGTCGGAGTACGTCTCGCGCGCTTCGTCGTTGTCGCAGCGGATGATCGCGCCGGGCACGAAGCCGCGCACGCCGCGCTGAAACAAGGTGCCGATCAGCTTCGCGTTGGGGACGCCAGCGCCCGCGTCGGCGACGTCTTCCGGCACGCCCGCGTCTTCGGGGACCTTCAGCACGAAGTGGTAGACGTATTCGATCTGCACGACCGACGGCTTGAAGTCGACCTCGGCCGGCGTGAACACGAACTGCTTCACCGCTTCGACCGCCGCTTCATCGAAGCCGTTGCCAACGGGCTGGATGACCGCGGCCTTCATCACGAGGCCATCGGCGCCGATGGTGACCGCCAGGCGCACGCTCGCGGTCAGGCCCTGCGCTTCGGCTTCCGCGGGGTACGCGGCTTCGACGAACTCGAGCAGCGTCGGCGCCTTGGTCAGCACGGGAATGTGAACGCCAGCGTCCACTTCCTTGTACCGCGACGTCTCTTCGAAGGCGTTCGCGCGCGCGGCTACGACGAGGACGAGGAGCAGAACAAAGGAGCGCACGCGGGCCGCGGAGATAGCCGTGACAGGCGTCAGCAGCAAGGCTAGCTAACGAGGCATGGCGCTCGACCCGAAGCTGCTGGAGATCCTCGCGTGCCCTGAAGACAAGGGCGCGCTCCTCTACTTCGTGAACGACGCGGTGCTCTACAACCCGCGCCTGAAGCTCAAGTACCGCGTCGAAGACGACGTGCCGCAGATGCTCTCGGAAGAGGCGGTGAAAGCCGACGCCGCCGAGCACGAGCGGCTGTTGGCGGTCGCGCAGCGCGACGGCGTGAAACCGAACTTCTGAACGTCGTGATCGACACGCACTGCCACCTCGACGTGCCGCGCTTCGACGCGGATCGTGAAGAAGTGTTGTCGCGCGCGTGGGCCGCCGGGCTGACGGCGATGGTGGTGCCCGCCATCGGGCCCGACAGCTGGGAACCGCTGCTCGAGTGGCCAAAGCGCGACGCGCGCGTGCAGGTCGGCCTGGGCATTCACCCGCAGATCGTCCCGCATCTGGACCCGGCCGATGACGACGCGCACCTCGCGAAGCTGGACGACCTGTTGGGTCGTGGCGTCGCCATCGCGGTCGGCGAGTGCGGCCTCGACGGGCCGAGCGAAGCGGGCGCGCCGATGGAGCGCCAGCTGCGCATCTTCGACGCGCACATGAAGCTCGCGGTGAAGCACGACCTGCCCCTGTTGGTGCATTGCTACCGCGCGCACCCGCACCTCATCCGCTACCTGAAGGAGCACCCGATTCCGCCGGCGGGGCTGCTCATGCACAGCTACTCGGGCTCGGCTGATCTCACGCCGAAGTACGTGAAGTACGGCTGTCACTTCTCGCTGGCGGGACCTGTCAGTTTCCTCGAGGCGCGCAGGCCCATCGAGGCGCTGAAGGTGATCCCGGTGGACCGGCTGATGGCCGAGACCGACGCGCCCGATCAAGCGCCGCACCCGCATCGCGGCACGCGCAACGAGCCGGCGCACCTGCCGCTGGTGATCGACGCCATGGAGCGCGCGCTGGGCCGGCCGCTGAAGGCTGCGCTGCTCGCCAACACACTGAGGTTCTTCAAGACCATGCAGGCCCCCTCTCCCCACCGGGGAGAGGGTTTGGGGTGAGGGGCCAACTCGCGCTAAGCGACCCGCGCCATGCAGCTCGAAACGCCCACCCTCCCCGCGCCTGAAGTCCCCGTCGAGAAGCCCTTCCGCCTGCACCGCCGCTTCGATCGCACCGGTCGGCTCATCGGCGACGTCGGCATGAAGCGCCTGCACGGCGCGCGCGTCATCGTCTTCGGCATGGGCGGCGTGGGCAGCTACGCGGTCGAGGGCCTGGTGCGCTCGGGCGTCGGCCACCTCACGCTGGTCGACTTCGACGTGGTGTGCGTGACGAACTCAAACCGCCAGCTGCACGCCACGGTCAGCACGGTCGGCAAGCCGAAGGCCGAGCTGATGGCGCAGCGCTGCAAGACCATCAACCCCGAGGTCTCGGTCACGCCGATCATCGAGTTCTACAACGAAGAGACCGCCGAGAAGCTGCTCGACGGCCACTGGGACTACGTGGTCGACGCGATCGACAACGTGAAGGCCAAGCTGCACCTGCTCAACCAGTGCGTGCAGCGGAAGATCCCCGTGGTGTCGTCGATGGGCGCGGCCGGCCGGTTGGACCCCACGTACATCCGCGTGGACGACCTGTGCGAGACGCACATGGACCCGTTCGCGAAGGACGTTCGCAAGCTGCTCAAGCGCAAGTGGGGCATCGACACCAACAAGCCCACCGGCATCACCGCGGTGTTCTCGATCGAGCCGCGGCGTGACCCGTACGATCTCAAGTACGACGAGGCGCACGGCGGGTTCATGTGCGTGTGTCCGCACGGCGACAACGAGCACCACTCGTGCGAACACCGGAACCAGATCGACGGCTCCGTCGCGTTCGTGACCTCGATCTTCGGCATGCAGATCGCGGGCGTGGTGATTCGCCGCATCGCGCAGGGGCGATGAGCAGCGGCCACGAAGGTCCGGTCCCACTCAGCTGGAGAAAGACGCTGGGTGACATCGTCAGCGCCTTCGTGCGCGACGACTTCGAGTTGAAGACGAAGGTCGCAGGCGTCGAAAGCCCCACAGTGAAGACCGCCGCAACCATGCGCGCCTACGTGGCGGACTACGGCGAGACGTTGGTCGAACTGCCTGGCGAGACGTGGAAGACGTCGGTCGCCGCTGGAAAGGCGCCTCGCTGGGAGGTGCTCGTCGACCTCTGGACCAAAGAGTCTGGCCGCAGCGACATGGTGCTCGACGTCAACGTGATCGAGTCAGGCGTCGACTACAGGTTCGAGATTCACGCGCTCTACGTGCCGTAGCGGGTGACGCGGGCTCAACCGCTCGTCAACAGACCCAACGTCGCTTCGATAGACACCTTCTCGGTGATGAGCGGCGCCATCGGATCGCCGAGTTCTTCCAACCGAGCGATCGCGTTGCGAATCGTGAACTGCCGCGGCGTGAGGCCCGGCTTCACCTCGTCCCACAACAGCGGCATCGACACCGGCGCCGTCGGCAGCGCGCGCACGCAGAACGGTGACGCGATGAGCCGACCGGGGCCGTTCTGGTACGCGTCCACGTAGATTCTCGACTCGCGCTTCTTCATCACGCGCTCGGTGGTGGCGAGCTTCGGGAAGTCCTGGACCAACATCGCCGCGAGCAGCTCCGCCAGCTGCTTCGACGCCTCGTGCTCAAGCTGACCGCCCAGCGGAATCATCACGTGCAGGCCCGAGGAGCCGCTGGTCTTCACGTACGTCGGGAGCCCTGCCCGCTCACAGCGCTCGTGCAGCGCGCGCGCGAGCGTGATCACGTCTTCGAACGGCGCGCCCTTGGGATCGAAGTCGACGACGCACCAGTCAGCGAAGCCCGGCGCCGCCACGCGCCCCGCCGGCAGGTGCAACGGCAACGTCGCCAGGTTCGCGCACCACTCGAGCGTGCGCAGGTCGTCACAGACGATCTGATCGATGTCGCGCTTCTCTTCTTCGTTCCTCACGCGCACCGTGCGCACGAAGTCTGGCGACTTCAGCGGCGCGTTCTTCTGGAAGAAGTTCTTCCCGCGGATGCCGTCGGGGTACCGCGTCATCATCAGCGGCCGATCGCGGAGGTACGGCAGCAGCCACCGAGAGACCTGCCGGTAGTACTCGACGACCTCGCCCTTGGTGATGCCGTCGTCGGGGAACAGCACCTTGTCGACGTTCGAGACCTTCACGGCGGCGGCCACCGGTGCAGGCACGTGACCCGCGTGCGGCGTCGGACACTCGACAGGATCCTTGTCGTCGCGGAAGCGCAGGAACACCGGCTCGCGCACCGCGTGCTGCTCCGGCCAGTTCTTGAACCGCACCTCGATGACGAGCTCCGGCGTGACCCAGCGCGCTTCCTTGTCGCCCGGGTGCTCGCCCACGAACGGCGGCGCGTCGATGGTGCTGGCGAGCAGCTGCTTCTTCACGCCGGCCATCACCTTCGGCGTCACGCCCGCGCCGACCTTCCCCGCGTAGACGAACTGCTGGCCGTCCCACGTCGCCAGGTAGAGCGCGTTGAAGTCATCGGCGTAGCCGACCACCACGAAGTCAGCGACGTGCGTGAGCGCCAGCTTGAGCCAGGTGTTGTGACGCCCGGCCTGGTACCGCGAGCTCAGGTCCTTCGCGACGATGCCTTCCAGCTGCTGCGCCTTCACCGCCTCGAGCAGCGCTTCGCCTTCACGCTCGATGTGCTCGACGGGCAACACCCGGTCGCCCTTCTTCACGCGCTCGAACAGCCGTGCTTTGCGCTCGCGCAGCGGCCGCGCGCGCAGGTCGACGCCGTCGTCCATCAAGAGATCGAACGCGAAGTAGACGGCAGGGTCAGCGCGCATCCGCGCGTCGATCTCCCGCGCGCTCGACAGCCGACCGCGCTGCAGCAGCTTCTGGAAGATGGGGCGCCCCACGGCGTCTTGAATCACCAGCTCGCCATCGATGATGAAGTCACCGCCGGGTACCGCGGCGAAGGCCTCCACCACCTCGGGGAACTGCTTCGTCGCCTCGCTCCCTTTCCGTAACAACAGGCGCACGACGCCGTCGATGCGCTCCACCAGCACGCGGAAGCCGTCGTACTTGAGCTCGAAGCCCCACCCGTCACGCGTAAACGCGCGCGGCGTGGCCTCTGCCAGTTGGAGCTCGACGTCGTCGGCAGTCAATTTGGGGGTCGTCACGGCCGGCGGTACGGTAGCAACCATGAGCGCACGAGCCATGGGAACGGGCACGATCAGCTTCGGGCTGGTCAACATCCCGGTGAAGGTCTTCTCGGCCACCGAGTCGAGCGGAAAGATCTCCTTCAACCAGCTGCACGCCGAGAAGAAGACCCGGCTGAAGCAGCAGATGTACGACCCCGAGACCGGCGAGATCGTCCCGCGCGACAAGATCGTGAAGGGCTACGAGTACGCGAAGGATCAGTACATCGTCATCGACGACGCCGAGCTGGAGAAGCTGGAGCTGGCCACCTCGCGCTCGATGGACATCAGCGAGTTCGTGCCGCTCGACTCGGTCGACCCGCTCTTCTTCGACAACGGCTACTACCTGGGCCCCGACAAGGGCGCCGAGCGTGCGTACAAGCTGCTGGCGGCGGCGCTCACCGACGCCCGCTACGCCGCCGTCGCCAAGTACGTCGCGCGCGGCAAGCAGCAGCTCGTGGTGTTCCGGCCGCTCAACGGCGCCATCGTCATGCAGCAGCTCCGCTACGGCGACGAAGTGAAGGCGATGAGCGAGATCCCCATCCCCGACGCGACGGTCACCGACGCCGAGCTCGGCCTCGCCAAGCAGTTCATCAGCGCGCTCGCCAAGCCGGAGTTCGACATCAAGCAGTACAAAGACGAGTACCGCGAGAAGCTGCGCGACCTGCTCGACAAGAAGATCAAGGGCGAGGCCGTCGACCTCACGCCCGCGCCCGCGCCGGCCGCCAAGGTGGTCGACCTCATGGAGGCGCTCAAGGCGTCGCTCGCTCGCAACGCCGGCGCGCCCGCTGAACCGAGCGCCGCCGCCGAAGACACCGAGCGCAAGCCGCCGAAGCGCGCGCCCGCGACCGAAGACGCCGCTTCCACCGGAAAGAAGAAGAAGGCAAAGGGCTGAGGTGGCCCTCGCAGTCTTCCTGCTGACCTACCTCTTCGTCGCCGGCTTCAAGCTCCCCTTCCTCAAGCTCAACCGCACGGGCGCGGCGCTCACCGGCGCTGTCGCCATGGGCGCGCTCGGCATCATCAAGCCCGAAGAGCTGCAGGCGTCGGTCGACGTCGACACGCTCGTGCTGCTGCTGGGCATGATGCTCTTCGCCTCGTACTTGAAGCGCGCAGCCTTCTTCCGCGCGTCGGCGTACCACGTGCTGCGGCTGACCCAGTCGCCGCGCGGGCTGCTGATGGCGCTCATCGCCATCTCGGGGGTGCTCTCGGCGTTCCTGGTCAACGACACGGTGTGTCTGATGCTGACGCCGCTGACGCTGATGATGGTGAAGAGCGCCGACCTGCCGCCGCTGCCGTACCTGCTGGGCCTCTGCATGGCGGCGAACGCAGGCTCGACGGCCACGTTCACCGGCAACCCGCAGAACATGATCATCGGCATCGCGTCGCGCATGCCCTGGGGCGTGTTCGCGGCGTACATGCTGCTGCCCGCCATCGCCGCGCTCGCGATCGTCTACTGGGTGCTGCGCGTGGCCTTCAAAGACGAGCTCAAGCCGCGGCCCATTCACCCCGACGGCGCGCCGCCCGCGGTCGACAAGCGCATCCTGGTCATCTGCAGCGTCACGCTGGTCGGCATCCTCATCGCGTTCTTCGTGGGGCTGCCGATGTCGTGGAGCGCGCTCGTCGGCGCGGTGATCGTGATGGTGCTCGCGGGCGTCGACGCCGAAGAGCAGATCAAGAAGATCGACTTCGAGCTGCTGCTCTTCTTCGCGTGCCTCTTCATCGTGGTGCACGGCGTGAACAAGGAAGGCTGGTCTGACGACATCCGCGACGCGTTCGCGCCGTTGATGTCGGGCGGCACGGTGAAGGAATCGTTCGGCTTCAGCGCGCTCAGCCTCGTCGCGTCGAACCTCTTCTCCAACGTGCCCTTCGTCATGCTCGCCAAGGGTTGGGTGCCGTCGATGCGCGACCCGGTGCTGGGCTGGCAGGTGCTCGCGCTCTCGTCGACGCTCGCCGGCAACCTCACGCTCATCGGCTCGGTGGCCAACCTCATCGTCTTCGAAGGCGCCAAGGACACCGTGAAGGTGTCGTTCTGGCAGTACCTTCGCATCGGCCTGCCCGCCACCCTGCTCAGCCTCGTCGCGGGGCTCGTCATTCTTCTCGCGGAGCGCGCCATCGTCGCCAGCTGGTGACGTCTGAGTCGGGCGTTGACATTCAATAAGCCGATGCTTATTGAATTCCCGCGATGGACGCGACGGTCGAGAACAGGGTCTTCCACGCGCTCGCTGACCCGAGCCGCCGGGCGATCTTTCAGGCGCTGTGGGACGGCGAGTCGGCGGTGAAAGATCTCACCGCGCGCTTCGACATCTCGCAGCCGGCGGTCTCTCAGCACCTCGCAGCGCTGCGTGACGCGGGGCTCGTCGACAGCCGGCGCGAGGGCCGCAGCGTCTACTACCGCGTGGATCCCGAAGGCATGAAGCCGCTCATCGACTGGATCGCGCAGTACCGCGCGTTCTGGGCCGATCGCTTCG
>CAYWON010000209.1:4169-9717 GCA_964459885.1 uncultured Archangium sp. | reverse complement strand
CTGAAGCGCGCGAAGGCGGCGTGACGATCAGAGCCCGCTCTGCAGCCGCTTGAACGCCTGACGGAACACCGCCGCGTCTTGCGCGCCCTGCACGCCGAACTTCTCGCCGATGACGAACGTGGGCACCGCGCTAACGCCGATCTCCTGGGCTGCGGCGAGGCCCGCTTCGACGGCGCTCTTCCACTGACCCGCGTCGACCTCGCGCTGCATGGCGTCGCCGTCGAGACCGACGGAGGCGGCGACCGCTTTCAGCACCGCCCAGTCGTGGATGTCGGCGCCGTGGGTCCAGTACTGCACGAGGACCTCGTGGTGGAAGTCTTCGAGCTTGCCGTGGGCGCGCGCGAACTCCGTGGCCTCGTGGGCGCGCCGGCTGTTCGGCACCTGCATGCGGTGGTTGATGGTGACACCGAGCTTCTGCGCGCGCAGCTTCAGCGGGTTGTTGGGGTCGGCGATCGACGCGCGAATGCGCTCGGGCAGCTCCCAGCCTTCTTCCGGTGCGTCGGGCCGCAGCATGAACGGGCGCCACTCGACGACAAAGTCGAACTCGCCGCGCAGCGTCGCGAGCTCGCTGGTGCCGATGTAGCACCACGGACACACATAGTCGGACCACACGGTGACGGAGATGGGAGCCATGCCTCGGGCCATCTCACACTTTTCCCATGCTGGCTCCTGGCACCACGGCTAGCGTCCGCCGCACTCATGGCCAGCGCTCGCGCGAAAAAGAAGACGACGAAGACGAAGGTGACGCCGAAGTCGAAGTCGAAGAAGCCCGCCGTGAAGTTGAAGGCGGCGAAGCGGGTCGCGAAGAAGCCGGCGCCGAAGCCGAAGAAGAAGGCTGTGGTCGCGAAGAAGAAGCCCGTCGCGAAGAAGGCCGCTCCCAAGGCGAAGAAGCCGGTCGCGAAGAAGCCCGCACTCGACCCGCGCGTGAAGTCGGCGCTCGAGAAGGCCGACGTGGAAGGCCTCATCAGCCGGCTGCCGCCGCCGGTGCAGCCGATCGTCAAGTCGCTGCGCGCGCTCGTGCTCGAGACGGCGCCTGAAGCGCAGGAGCTGCTCGAAGACGGCGCGCCCTCGTACTTCGCCAACGGCATCTTCGCGCGCATCGTGCCCTCCGAGCGGCAGGTGCTCGTGCAGTTCCTCAAGGCCGCGCAGCTCCCGTCGGGCAGTCAGCTGGACGGCGGCGCGCTGACGCTGACCGACAGCACGCAGCTCAAGGAGAGCGTGCTGCGTCAGCTGGTGCGCGAAGCGGTGCTGCTCAACAGCACGGCGGCGACGGCGTAAGCGATGTCGCAGTTCCGCTTCGACGCGTTCATCTTCGATCTCGACGGCACGCTGGCCGACTCGATCGCCGACATCGGCCTCTCGATGAACGAGGTGCTGGTGGCGCGCGGTCTGCAGCCGCACGCGGTCGAGCGCTACAAGGACTTCGTCGGCGAAGGTGCTGAGAACCTCGTGCGCCGCGCCATCACGGCCGCCGGCGGTGAGGTCGACGATCTGCCCGCGCTGCTGGAGGACTATCGCCAGCGCTACGCGGCGCTCGAGCACGACAACTCGAAGCCGTACCCCGGCATCGAAGAGATGCTGCAGGCCATCGTCGCCAGCGGTTGCCCGATGGCGATCCTCTCGAACAAGCGCGACGACTTCACGAAGCACCTCGTCGCGCAGGAGTTCAGCCGCTTTCCTTTCGTCGACGTGCGCGGCGAGCGAGAGGGCGTGCCGCGCAAGCCAGACCCGACCGCCGCGTGGGAGCTCTCGCTCGCGCTCAACGTGCGGCCGGAGCGCATCGGCTTCGTCGGCGACACGAAGATCGACGCCCAGACGGCGACCCGCGCGGGGATGATCTCCGTCGGCGTTCTGTGGGGCTTTCGCGGTCGCGACGAGCTGACGCAGGCCGGCGCGAAGCTGCTGCTCGAGCGGCCGGAAGATCTGCTCCGCCACTTGCGCTGACAGTTGTCGCTTCGGTACACCGCCCCCCACAAGTGAAAAGGGGGACCATGCGGTCACAACATCTCGCAGTGGTGTTCGCAGTGCTCGTCGTGGGGTGCAGCAAGGAAGCGACCTTCCAGGTCCGTGAGAGCGTGGAGCAGCTGCACGTCACGCACGCGGCGCCAGGCGAGACGCTGATCGTCGTCGACGCGCAGGGCAAAGAGGTCGCGCGCGGCGAGGTCGACACGCAGGGCAGCCTCGTGTTTCGCCGGTTGGCGCCGGGCGACGGCTACGTCGTCAAGACGACCGCCGAGACGCCCGAGGTGACGTCGTCGCTGACGGTGATGTCGGTCGAGTCGAGCAAGCCCAAGCCTGAAAGCTACGCGCAACAGAAGCTGGTCGAGGGCTTCAACTACCTGACGATGCGCGACGGCACGACGCTGTCCGCGTGGGTGACGCTGCCGAAAGGGCGCGGGCCGTTCCCCACCGTCGTCAGCTACTCGGGCTACGACATGTCGCGGCCGCAGGCGCCGAACCCCGACCTCGAGTTCCTCTGCGAAGACTTCCCGGTGATGTGCACGCCGCCCACCGACGCGTCGTCGATGCTGGCCGGCATGATGGGCTACGCGACGGTGAGCGTGAACATTCGTGGCACGGGGTGTTCTGGCGGCGCGTACGACTACTTCGAGACGCTGCAGGTGCTCGATGGCTACGACGTCATCGAGATCGTCGCCGCGCAGGACTGGGTGATGCACCACAAGGTCGGCATGGTCGGCCTCTCGTACCCGGGCATCACGCAGCTCTTCGTCGGCGCCGCGAAGCCGCCAGGCCTCGCCGCCATCGCGCCCATGTCGGTCATCGGCAGCACCGACACCACGCTGCTGCCCGGCGGCATCTTGAACGACGGCTTCGCGGTCAGCTGGGTCACCAACGTGCTGTCGCGCGCGGTGCCCTACGGCCAGAAGTGGGAACAGAAGCGCGTCGACGAAGGCGACACCATGTGCGCCGAGAATCAGCTGCTCCACAGCCAGATGATCGACAACGTGGCGCAGGCCCGGAAGATCACGTTCTACGTGCCGGAAGAGCATGATCGGTACAACCCGGCGCTCTTCGTCGATCAGATCGAGGTGCCCGTCTTTCTCACCGGCGCCTGGCAAGACGAGCAGACCGGTCCGTACTTCTTTCTGCTGTTCGACAAGTTCAAGAACTCGCCAGCGGTGCGGCTGACGGCGGTCAACGGCGTGCACATCGACGGTTTCAGCCCCGAGGTGTTGAGCGAGTGGCAGGCCTTCCTCGATCTCTTCGTCGCCAGGCGCGTGCCGGCCGACATCTCGCGTGTGCGGAACCTCTCGTCGCTGCTCTACACGGAGTTCTTTGGCTCGCCGCTCTCGCTCGGGCCGTCGCGCTTCTCGAGCTACGCGACGTGGGAAGAAGCGGTCGCCGCATGGAAGGCCGAGCCGCCGGTGCGCGTGATGTTCGAGAGCGGGGCGGGGCGCTCGAACGATCCCGGCGCGCCCGAGTACGTCTTTCAGCACAGCTTCTCGACGTGGCCGCCGGCCGAGACGAGCCCATTGGAACTGTATTTCCAGCCGGCGGGAGCGATGGTGGCGACGCCGCCGACCGCGAGCAACGCGGCGTCGAGCTTCACGTTGATGCCGGCGCAGGGGCAGGTGAACGTGCTCGCGCCCGGTGGCGACGTCTGGGACAAGTTGCCGACGTACGACTGGAAGCAGGCGCAGCCCGGCGAGTCGGTCATCTTCGAGAGCGAGGCGTTCTCTGAGGCGTTCGTGCTGCTGGGCACGGCGAGCGTCGATCTCTGGCTCAACTCGCCGGTCGACGACGCGGATCTCGAGGTGACGTTGTCGGAGGTGCGCCCCGACGGTCAGGAGATCTACATGCAGTCGGGTTGGCTGCGCGCCGGCTACCGGAAGCCCGGGCCGACGGCGACGGCGATGTGGCCAGCGCAGACGCTGCTGGAGGCCGACTGGGCGCCGCTGGTGCCGGGCGAGTGGGCGCAGGTGCGCGTTGGTTCCGCGGGCTTCGCGCATGCGGTGCGTGCCGGGTCGAAGGTGCGCGTGGCCATCGACACGCCGGGTGGCGTGCGCGCTGACTGGCGCTTCCTGCTCAAGACGTTCGACGGGCCCGTGAAGTACGGCATCGGCCACGACGCGGCGCACCCCTCGAAGGTGGTGTTGCCGCGCGTCACGGGCGTAACGATCCCATCGGCGTATCCGGCCTGCCCGTCGTTGCGCGGTCAGCCGTGTCGCGCCGTGGCGGCGATCAGCAACACGCCCTGGTCTCCGTGAGCTGACGCGCCGGTTGCCTGACCCGGCGTCTGCTGGCAGGAACCGGCGCGCCTCATGCCTTCGCGTCTCCCGCCTCCGCACGCCGGCCCGCCGGTGTTGATGCCGTCAGGCCCGCACATCGGGTGGACGCTCGCCGCCACGCTGGCGCTCGGGTTGGTCCTCTCGCTGCTGCCGTTGCCCGAGGCGTTGAGGCCGCTGCCGACGCTGCGTGGGCAGCCGAAGGAAGCGCTGCTGGCCGCGGTGAAGCCTCCTTCGAAGAAGAAGGCCGCGACGCCACAGCAGATCGACTGGGACGCCGAGGCCGCCAACGCGCCGATGGAGTTCGAGGGCCTCGATCTCACCGACGTCGAGGTCACGCCGTCCGAGCCCGTGCAGCTCAAGGCCGTCGCGCCGGTGAAGCGCTCGTCGAAGGACGAGGCCGACGCCCGCCGATGGGAAGTCATCATCCGCAAGGTCGAAGCGGCGCACACCGCGGTCGTCGACCCGTGTCTCGATGCTGACTGCACGAAGACCGCGCTGTCGGCGTACTTCGCTGCGTTGAAAGGGCTGCGCGGTGAGACGCCGAAGCCGGTGCGCGTCGTCACCATCGGCACCTCGCTCATCGCGTCCGATCACATCACCGACACCACGCGGCGGCTGCTGCAGCTGCGTCATGGCAACGGTGGGCTCGGCTTCATGTTCATCGACCGGCCGACGCGCGGCGCGGGTCGCACCGTGCGCACCGGCACCGCCACCGAAGGGTGGACGATCGAGAAGATCACCGACGAGTCGCCGTTCGGTGCGGCTGGCTTTGCTGGCGTCGGCTTCACCGCGTCGACGCCGCAGAGCACGAAGTTCGACCCTGCAGGCGCGCGCCGGGCGGAGCTCTTCGTCGTGCAGCAGCCCGGCGGCGGCGTGGTGGAAGTCGTGGCTGACGGACAGGTGGTCGGTCGCGTCGACACCGAGGGCCCGAAGAACGCCCACGCGCTCGAGACCGTCTCGTTGCCGGAGAACGCGCGTGACGTGACGCTGCGCACGCGCGGCGGCCCCGTGCGCGTCGACGGTGTGTCGCTCGAAGACGAGCTCCCCGGCGCGGTGCTCGACTCACTCGGGTTGCCCGGCGCGACGGCGCAGGTGCTGCTGCGCGAAGAGCCCACGTTGTTCTCGGCGCAGCTGGCGGCGCGCGACCCGTCGCTGGTGATCCTCATGATCGGCGGCAACGACGCGTTCGACATGTCGTTGAACCGCTACGACGTGGTGAAGGCCCGCGGGTGGATGCAGCAGGTCATCGACCGCGTGAAGCAGGCGGCACCGAACGCGTCGTGTCTGCTCGCCTCTCC
>CAYWON010000209.1:0-4159 GCA_964459885.1 uncultured Archangium sp. | reverse complement strand
TAACCCGGGGGAGACATCCTGACAAGCTTGCCACCCGACGCCGGCATCTGGCGCATGGACGACACCATCGCGCCGCGCACGCAGACCGCCGAGGTCGCGAAGTACATGCGGGAGCTCGCGGCGTCGAACGGCTGCGCGCTGTGGGACATGCAGGCCGCGATGGGCGGCGAAGGCGCGGTCGCGCGCTGGTGGGACGCGGGCTTGATGAACCGCGATCTCGTGCACCCGCTGGGGCTCGGTGGCGACGGGCTCGGCTACCTCTTCGAGTCGGCGCTCGAGCGCGCGCGGCTGGCGCATCACAAGCGCCACGGCCGTCGCATTCAGACCACCGCGCCGCCGCGCTACCGCCATGGGCAGACGCCGCCGCCGAAGCGGTACCTCGAGAACCCCGACGCGCTCGCGCCGTTCTTCGCGCGGCTGCGGACGTTGGAGCGCGCGCGCATCGGCCGCGTGGCCATCGCGCAGATCGGCGCGTCGCACACCGCAGCGCACTTCTTCACTGATGAGTCGCGCAAGCTGCTCAGCGAGCGCTTCGGCGGAGCAGGGCGCGGCTTCGTGGCGGCCGGCAAGTCGTCGCAGCGCCTGGAGCACGCGGGTGTGGCGCGCAGCCTCTCGGGCACCTGGAACGTCAGCGACGCGATGAAGCAGCGCACCTCGGGCCTGCCGTGGGGGCTCACCGGCATCCGCGCCGACGCGCAGCCCGGCGCGCGCTTGATGATGTCCTTTGAAGAGCCGAGCGGCAGCGCCGAAGACACGTCGCATCTGCAGCTCCACTACTTCGAGCGCGCCGGCGAGCCGCCGCCGCAGGTCACCATCGACGGGACGCAGGTGCCCATCGTCGGCGCCGATGCGCAAGAGAGCGGCGCCAAGGTGCTCGACTTCGCGGCGCCCGGGAACAAGCACCAGATCACCATCGAGAACACGGGCCGCAGCGTGCTGAGCCTGTATGGCCTCTCACACGAGCTGATGCGGCCTGGCGTCATCTACGACGCGTTCGGTCTGCCGGGCTCTACCGCCAGCGTCTTCGCCGCGTACGATCAACAGGCGCTCGCGGTGCAGTTGCACGCGCGCCAACCCGACCTCTTCGTCTTCTTCTTCGGCACCAACGAGAGCGCGCTGCCCACCGATCGCCTCGACGAGATGAAGGCCGCGTACCCGCTCATTTTCAAGACGGCGCGCCGGGCCGCGCCAGAGGCCGCGTGCCTCGTGTTGGCGCCGACCGATCGCATGACGGCGAAGAAGCGCGTGTGGCGCGAGGCCGAGTCGATCAACGAGGTGATCGCCGACATGCGGCAGATCGCGCTCGAGAACGGCTGCGCGTTCTGGGACACGCGCGAGGTGATGGGCGGGAAGGGCTCGATCGACGTGTGGCGCAAGCAGGCGCTCGCGCACCGCGATCACGTGCACCTCACGCCCGAGGGCTACCGCAAGCTGGCGGGCGAGTTCATCAGCGAGCTGCTGCGTGACTACGACGCGTGGAGCCCCGCGCCGTGAGCTTCCACAGCACGTCCTTCCTCGTTCTTCTCTGCGCGCTCTTCGCCGTCTACTGGCTCATCGCGCGCTGGCGCCTGCCGCGGCTGTGGCTGCTGTTGCTGGCGAGCCTGGGCTTCTACGCGGTGTGGAACCCGCTGCCCCTGCTGCTGTACCTCTTCGCGGCGTTGGTGAACGCCATCGCGGGCCGCGTGATGGAGCGGTACCCGAAGGACCTCGCGAAGCGAAAGACGGTGATGGTCGTCGCCGTCTGCACGCACGTCGCGGTGCTCGTCACCTACAAGTACCTGCAGCTGTTGCTCAACTCGGCGGGCACCATCGCCGGGTGGCTGCACCTCACGTGGGCGCCGCCGCAGCTCGGCCTGTCGCACCCGCTGGGCCTGTCGTTCCTCACGTTCCAGGCCATCGGCTACGTGGTCGACGTGTACTGGAAGCACACGAGCGGTCGGCGCTCGCTGCTGCACCAGTTGTTGTTCCTGACCTTCTTCCCGCGCGTCGTCTCGGGGCCCATTCTTCGCGCGTCGGATCTCCTCGAGAAGCTCGATCACCGACCGACGTTGACGAGCATCGACGGCGCGCAGGCGTTGTTCCGCATCACGCAGGGGCTCGCCAAGAAGCTGCTGCTGGCTGACGTGCTGGGCGGCTCGTTCGTCAACCCGGTGTTCGCCAACCCCACGGGCTACAGCGCGCTCGAGTGTGTCATCGCGGCGGTGGGCTACACGCTGCAGCTCTACTTCGACTTCAGCGGGTATTCCGACATCGCCATCGGCATCGCCGGGCTGCTGGGCATCAAGTTCCCCGAGAACTTCAACAAGCCGTACCACGCGACCGATCTGTTCTCGTTCTGGAACAGGTGGCACCTGACGCTTTCGACGTGGCTGCGCGACTACCTGTACCGGCCGTTGGGCGGCAACCAGGGCACCAAGCTGCAGACGCTGCGCAACACGATGATCGTCATGTCGCTCGGCGGCTTGTGGCACGGCGGCGACTGGCGGTTCCTCATCTGGGGCGCGCTGCACGGCGTGTTCCTCGTGCTCTGGCGAATCTGGTGGTGGGTCGCCGGCAAGCCGAAGAAGGGCGAAGCGGGCGTGGTGCGCAACGTCATCGGCTGGCTCGTGATGTTCAACTGCGTGGTGTTCGCGCGCATCTTCTTCCGCGCCGACACCATGACGCTGGCCATCGACATGTTCCGGCAGCTCGGCACCGTCACCACCTCGCTCGCGCGCGTCTCGGCGCTGACGTGGGGCTCGCTGGTGGCGTGCATCGTGTTCTACGCGTTGCCCAAGCCCGCGTTCGACAAGTCGCAGGAGCTGTTCGTGCGCAGCCCGGTGTTGGTGCGCGCGGCGTTGCTCATCGGCCTGGGCTTGCTGGTGCGGCAGTTTTCGAGCATCGAGTCGCAGCCGTACATCTACCTGCAGTACTGAACGTCGCGGCGAGGTCGTCGCCGCGACGGTGCGACACAGCGCTTTACTTCGCGGTCACGCGCAGCGAGATGCGGCGGTTCTGCGCCTTGCACTCAGGCGTGTCGTTCGCGGGGCACACCGGGTGCTCTTCACCGTAGCCCTCGGGGTCGAGGCGCTTGGCGTCGATGCCCAGCTCCTTGAGGTCCTTCACCACCGACGCGGCGCGGTCGCCCGACAGCTTCTTGTTCACCTTGTCGTCGCCGTCGCTGTCCGTGTAGCCGCCGACCTTCAGCGTGACCTTCGGGTAGGCCTTGAGGATCTCCGCGACGTTCACGAGCTGCTCGTGCGACTTGTCTTCGTCGATGTCGGCGCTGCCCGTCTTGAACACCAGGCGGTCGAAGTCGAACCACGTCGTCTTGTCGACCGGCTTGCTGGCGTCTTCGACGAAGGTGACCAGCTGCTCTTCGATGCCGTTGAGGTTCGCCTTGAGCGAGAAGCCCGACGCCAGCTGGCGCTCGAACGCGGCCTTTGCGGCAGCGGCCTTCGCGGCCTCGGCGACCTTGCCTTCGAGGTCTGCGACGGACGGCGTGAGGTCCTTGATGGCGCCGGTGAGCGACGTGATGCCGCCGCCGACGTTGGTCTTGAAGCCCTCGAGCAGCGACTTCACGTCAGCCTCTTTGCCGCCCTTGATGGCCTCGCCGATCTTCGCGCTGAAGCCGGCCACGTCGCCTTGCAGCGCCGTCAGCTTCGTCTGGTTGCCCGTCACCTTGGCGAGCGTGTCGCTGACGCCCGGAAAGTCGGCCGGCAGGCTGCTGAGGCGCGACAACAGGCCGCCGTTGTCCTTCGCGAGGTTGGCGAGCTGCGGGCCGTACTGCCCGATGAGCGTCGTCGCTTCGGTCTGGTACTTCGTCAGGTCTGCGCACGCCGTCAGCGCCATGACGACAGCGCTGAGTCCCACTGCGATTCGGTTCTTCGAGTGCATGTGTCCCTCCCGTGGAAGTGCTGCGCCCTGAGTCGTAGCGAAAGAGCGGGCGCCGCGCGTGTCGCAGGTTCCCTCACTCGCGTCCGGTTCCGTCGGCACCGGAACGTGTCAGTGGTGCGTGGTACACGTCGTTCATGGAGCCACGCTGGGTACTGCCGATGGAACGCGCGTCATTGACGCAAGCGGAGCTCGATGACGCCGCGCGCGCCGTCGGTGGCGAGCTGAAGTTGCCGTCGATCGTCGCGAAGGTGCTGGTGGCGCGCGGCTACCGCACGGCCGGTGA
>CAYWON010000208.1:0-9751 GCA_964459885.1 uncultured Archangium sp. | reverse complement strand
GTGAACTGCCGCTACCTCGAGATCGACGAGGGCAAGAAGATCAGCTGGGCGTGGGTGGTCGGCGAGATCGACACCGTCGTCACCTTCACGCTGGCCCCGACGACCGACGGCACGCGGCTCTCGATGGTGCAGTCAGGCTTCAAGGCGACGCAGAAGCAGAACTTCGGCGGCGCCCGTTACGGCTGGAACATGATGAGCGAGAAGCTGCTGCAGCTGCTCGCTCGTGAACCTTGAGGAGAACCCCATGAGCGTCAGCAACTTCATTCGGCAGTCCCACCGTTGGATCTCGATGCTCTTCGTCCTCACCGTGATCGCGAACTTCGTCGCCATCGCCATGAGCAGCCCCGAGCAGCCGCCGGCGGCCATCACCTACTCACCGCTCTTGCCGCTCTTCCTGCTCATCTTCAGCGGCATCTACCTCTTTGTTCTTCCGTACCTCTCGAAGAAGCCCACCCCATGACCAACCGCCACGACGCTGACGCTCACGATCTCATCCGCGTGGAGGGCGCGCGCGAGAACAACCTCAAGAACGTCAGCCTCGAGCTGCCGAAGCGCCGGCTCACCGTGTTCACTGGCGTGTCTGGCTCAGGCAAGTCGTCGCTGGTGTTCGACACGATCGCCGCCGAGTCGCAGCGGATGATCAACGAGACCTACAGCGCGTTCCTGCAGAACTTCATGCCGTCGCTGGGTCGACCCGACGTCGATCTGCTCGAGGGCCTCACGCCCGCAATCATCGTCGACCAGGAGCGCATGGGCGCCAACGCGCGCTCGACCGTCGGCACCGTCACCGACGCCAACGCCCTGCTCCGCGTGCTGTTCAGCCGCCTCGGCAAGCCACACGTCGGCCCGCCCAACGCGTACTCGTTCAACGTGCCCTCAGTGCGCGCGAGCGGCGAGCGCACCGTCGAGAAGGGCTCGGCCAAGACCGAGACGGTCACGTTCTCGATCAACGGCGGCATGTGCCCGAAGTGTGACGGCATGGGCCAGGTCAACGACATCGACCTGAAGCAGCTCTACGACGAGAACAAGTCGCTCAACGACGGCGCGCTCACGGTGCCCGGCTACACCGCCGACGGGTGGCTGGTGCGCATCTTCGCGGCGTCGGGCTTCGTGCCGGGCGACAAGCCCATCAAGAAGTTCAGCAAGCAGGAGCTGAACGACTTCCTCTACAAAGAGCCGACGAAGGTGAAGGTCGACAAGATCAACCTCACCTACGAAGGCCTCATCCCCAGGATCCAGAAGTCCTTCCTCTCGAAGGACGTCGACTCGATGCAGCCGCACATTCGCGCCTTCGTCGAGCGCGCCGTGACGTTCTCGAAGTGCCCCGAGTGCGAGGGCACGCGACTGAGCAAGGCCGCGCGCAGCTCGAAGATCAAAGGCGTCAACATCGCGGACCTCTGCGCCATGCAGCTCAACGAGCTGGCTGCGTGGGCGAAGGGCCTCAAGGAACCCTCGGTCGCGCCGCTGCTCAAGACGCTCACGCACCTGCTCGACTCGTTCGTCGAGATCGGCCTCGGCTACCTGAGCCTCGATCGCCCCTCGGGCACGTTGTCGGGCGGTGAGTCACAGCGCGTGCGCATGATCCGTCACCTCGGCTCGTCGCTCACCGACGTGACCTACGTGTTCGACGAGCCCACCATCGGCCTGCACCCGCACGACATCCAGCGCATGAACGAGCTGCTGCTGCGGCTGCGCGACAAGGGCAACACGGTGCTGGTCGTCGAGCACAAGCCCGAGACCATCGAGATCGCCGATGGCGTCGTCGACCTCGGGCCTCGCGCGGGCGCTGGCGGCGGTGAGATCGTCTTTCAGGGCACCGTCGACGAGCTGCGCAAGAGCGGCACGCTGACGGGCAAGCACCTGAGCGACCGCGCGCAGCTGAAAGAGACCGTGCGCAAGCCCACCGGCACGCTGGAGATCCGCGGCGCGAAGAAGCACAACCTGAAGAAGGTCGACGTCGACATTCCGCTCGGCGTGCTGGTCGTCGTCACCGGCGTCGCGGGCTCCGGAAAGAGCTCGCTGATTCACGGCGAGGTGACCGGCCGCGAAGGCGTCGTCACCGTCGATCAGTCGGCCATCAGCGGCTCGCGGCGCAGCAACCCCGCGACGTACACCGACATGCTCGAGCCCATCCGCAAGGCGTTCGCCAAGGCCAACAACGTGAAGCCGGCGTTGTTCAGCGCGAACTCCGAAGGTGCCTGCCCCACGTGCAACGGCGCGGGCGTCATCTTTACTGACCTCGGCATCATGAGCGGCGTCACCACGGTCTGCGAAGACTGCGAGGGCAAGCGCTTCCAGGCGTCGGT
The DNA here is from genome assembly GCA_964459885.1 of uncultured Archangium sp. Lineage (GTDB taxonomy): Bacteria > Myxococcota > Myxococcia > Myxococcales > Myxococcaceae > Archangium_A. The sequence goes on along the minus strand of CAYWON010000208.1, from coordinate 7,445 downwards.
GCTCGAGTACCGGCTGGGCGGCAAGAACATCGCCGAGGTGCTCGACCTGCCCGTCGACGAGGCCGTGAAGTTCTTCGGCGCCAAAGACGTGAAGCTGCAGCCGGCACTGGAGGTCGCGCAGCGCCTGGCCGACGTAGGCCTCGGCTACATCACCCTGGGCCAGCCGCTCACCACGCTGTCAGGCGGCGAGCGTCAGCGCCTCAAGCTCGCCACGCACCTGGGCACCGACGGCGGCGTCTACGTGCTCGACGAGCCGACGACGGGCCTGCACCTCGCCGACTTGAAGCAGCTGCTCGCCCTGCTCGACCGACTGGTCGACGCCGGCAAGTCGGTCATCGTCATCGAACACAACCAGTCGGTGATGGCGCACGCCGACTGGGTCATCGACCTCGGCCCCGGCGCCGGGCACGACGGCGGGAAGGTCGTGTTCGAAGGCACGCCCGCCGACCTCGTGAAAGCGAAAGGCACGCTGACCGGCCAGCACCTCGCGAAGTTCATCGCGAAGCGCTGACGCGGCTCACACCGCGAACTGCGGGTGCGAACGAATGGCCTCTTCGAGCTCCGTGGTGAGCTCGTCGCCATGCGGCCCGCGCGCCGACGAGCGCTGCCAACGCGCCAGCCAGCGTTCACCCAGCGCCTGGTCGAGCGACTTGGCGCCGGTGGACGCGATCGTGGTCTCACCCTTGGTGCCCGTCGACAGGCCATGGCCGACGAAGAAGCCGGCCAGCAGCAGTGACACACGCGTGGGGGTCGCGGCGCTGTACGTCGCCAGCACCCCGCCCTCGCGCGGGAGGTGCGAGCGGATCTGCCGCAGGAAATCGACGGTCCACATCGTGGGGTTCGACTCCGGGCTGAACGGGTCGAAGAACACGAGGTCGAACTCGCCGTCGAGCTCGTCGACCAGCTTCACGGCATCGCCTTCCAGCAGCCGCCACGTGAAGTTCGGGTCTTCCCAGCTGCCGTGATCGAGCAGCGCCTGCACGGCGTCCTTCCACGGCTGGAGGAACGGGAAGCCCTCTGGATCGTTCAACGCCAGCCGCAGCGGCGCGAGATCGTGCTCGAGGCTGACGATCTCCAACGGGCGCATGCGCGAGCTGCCCATGTTCTTCGCGCGGGTCAGCGCGGCGATGGCGTTGGTGCCCGCGCCGAGGCCCACGTCGAGAATGCGCAGCGGCTCGTCAGACACCGTGCGCAGGCGGCGCTCGACCTCGAGCTGATCGACGTAGAGCCGGTTGGCTTCGTCCCACGGCCCCACGGGGTGCATGATCTCGCCGTGGCCGGTGTGGCGCACCGCGCGGAACCCGCCGCGCGTGGTGACGAGCTCGAACACGCCGTCCTTCGCGCCCGTCGCGCGGAACATGCCCTTCTTCGGCCCCAGCAGCTCGCGCAGCAGCGCGTACTCCGCGGCCCAGCGGCCCTCGAGGATCGCGGTGCGCATGCGCGTCATCAACTGCTGGTAGTGCCACAGGTTGTGGATCGACAGCAGCCGCGCCGAGAGGTGGTGGTTGCCCTGCGCGAGGTGCCGCAGGTAGCTCCGCGTGTAGCGCTTGCAGACCGGGCAGCCACACGACGCGTCGAGCGGCTCGTCGCCCATGCGGTACTCGACACGCGTGAGGCGCAGCTGGCCCTCGAACGTGTACGCGTAGCCCTGCTGCGCCATCTTGGGCGGGATGATGCAGTCGAACATGTCGACGCCGGCGTTCACCGCCTCGACGAGATCGATCGGCGTGCCGACGCCCATCAGGTAGCGCGGCTTGTCGACGGGCAGCTGCGGCGCCGTGTGCTGCGTCATCGAGTACAGCAGCTCGCGCGATTCACCGACCGCCAGGCCGCCGATGGCGAAGCCGTCGAAGGGGCTCGCCGTCAGCGTCTGCGCGCTCAACGTGCGCATCTCGGGGAACACGCCGCCCTGCACGATGGCGAAGACCGCCTGGCCCGTGTCCTTCGAGTCGCGCTGCGCGAGCGAACGAAGCGCCCAGCGGTGGGTGCGCTCCATGGCCTCGCGCGTCTCGGCCTCGCCCGACGTCGACGGCAGACACACGTCGAGCACCATCATGATGTCCGAGCCGATCGCCTGCTGCATCTCGATGCTCGTCTCGGGCGAGAGCATGTGGGCGTGGTTGTCGTACGGGCTGCGGAAGCGCGCGCCCTTCTCGGTGATGTCGCGCGCGCCGGGCAGCGAGAAGATCTGGAAGCCGCCCGAGTCGGTCAGCACGCCGCCGTCCCACTGCATGTAGCGGTGCACGTCACCGAAGCGCTTGAAGACGTCGGGGCCGGGGCGGAGCAGCAGGTGGTACGTGTTCGACAAGCAGATGGTGGCGCCCGAGGACGCCACCTCGTCCATCGTCAGGCCGCGCACGTGGGCGTGCGTCGCCACGGGCATGAAGGTGGGCAGCAGCGTCTGGCCGCGGCGGGTGTGGAGGATCGCCGCGCGCGCACCCGAAGGGGCGGTCGCCAGCAGCTCGTAACGAATCGGGGATTTCACGCGCGGCCTCATACGGGAAATCGACCGCCGGCCAAATAGCGGAGCACCCCGCAAACCGGGGGTAGGCTTTCGGCCCATGTCTGACCCGCGCCGACGAGCCGTCATCACCAGCCGCACCACCGCGCCCGACGCGTGGGACGCCGGCATTCACGGCGAGAGCGACGCCGGCCCCATCGACGTCGGCCTGTCGGTCGAACCGAGCGCTGTCGGCGTCATCGTCGACGCGCCCGGCGTAGGGCTGCTCAAGGTGGCCTTCGACGTCGACGGTGACGGCACCACGCGGCTGGCGCGGGCGAGCCGCCGCTTGACCGACGGGCGTGACGCGGCGCTGGTAGTCGTCGACGAGAAGAAGGTGCTCGAGCTGGAAGGCGAGCTGCGCCGCACGCGCCTGGAGCTGGAAGAGCGCATCGGCACCGTCACCACCGAGCGCGACGAGGCCCGCGACCGCGCCGCGATTCTCTCTGACGAGCGCAAGGCGGCCGCTGAACGTCGCGAGGAGCTTGAGGGCCGGCTCGCAGAGATGACGGCGGCGCTGGAGAATGAGAAAGACTCGCGGCTCCAGCTCGTCACCGAGCGCGAGAAGCTGCGCGGCGAGCTGGACGGCGCGAAGAAGGCCCTGGAGAGCGCCACCGGCGAAGCGCGCGGCGCCAACGAGCAGCACGAGAGCGAGCTGGCGTGGATCACCGCCGAGCTGCAGCGCCGACAAGACGAGCTCGCCACCGCGACCTCGGAGGCCGAGGCCGCTGCCACCCGGCACGGCGAGGAGGTCGCCCAGCTCACCGCGCAGCTCGACGAAGCGCGCCGCGAGCTGGACACCCGCACCGCCGAGCTGCAGGTCGCCCGCGAGCAGTGTGACGCGCTGACCGCCGAGCAAGACACGCTCAAGCGCGAGCTGGAGCGCCTCACCCACGAGCTCGAGCAGCTGACCCGCCGCCACGAGTCGCTGCAGAAGGAGCTGCAGGCCTCGCGGGAGATCGCCGCCGAGACCGAGTCGCGCCTGCAGTCGATGAGCGAGCGCACCGAGACCTCGGCCCGCGAGACGCAGGACAGGCTGACCGAGGAGATCGCGCAGCTCACCGCGCAGCTCGATGATCGCCAGCGCGAGCTCGATGGCGCCCGCGCCGAGCTGCAGGTCGCCACCGAAGAGCTGGCCACGCGCGACGCCGAGCGCACCGAGGCCGAGACGAAGCTCACCGCCGTCGAGGCCGCGCTCGCCGAAGCCAACGCCCGGCACGAAGAAGAGCGCTCCCGCTACTCGTCGAGCGAGAGCCAGATTGCCGCCGAGCGCAACGACGCGAGGTCCCGCCTCGCCGCCCTCGACGAGCAGCTCGAAGAGAGCGCCCGGGGCGCCGAGCTGGCACTGGCCACCGAGCGCGCCGAGCGCCGCCGCATCGAGGCCGAGCTGGACACCCTGCGCAGCAAGCCCGCCGACACGTCGGCCGCTGAGGCCTTGATGGCGCAGTTGGCGGCCACCGAAGCGCGCATCGCCGCGGAGGCCGCCGCCACCAAGGAGGCCCGCGACGTCGCCGCGAAGCTCCTCACCGAGCGTGACGAGGCCCGCACCGTCGCCCGCCAGCTGAACCAGAAGCTGGCCGCGGCGAAGCCACCGAAGGAATACGAGGCCATCAAGACCGAGCGCGACTCGCTGAACCTCCGCCTCGAGGCGCTGGGCCGCATGCTCGACCAGGAACGTGACGGCCGCGCGCGCGCGTTGGCCGAGCGCGACGAGTGGCAGTCCCGGTTCCGCGCGCTGGCCAAGGGCTCCGTGGAGCCGGGCGCGACGGGCGGGCCGTCGTCTTCGCAGGAAGACACCAAGAGCTACTTCATCGAGACTCCGACGGTGCCCGAAGTGCCCGCCGTGACCCCGCCCCCCAAGAAGAAGGACAACTCGTGAAACGCCTCACTGCCGCGCTCGTCGCGGCGCTCAGCTTTCCTGCCCTCGCCGACGACTTCGCCGCCTGGGAAGAGCGCTACCAGTTCGACTGCAACGGGCCCTACGAGCAGTTCTCACCGGCCGACGTGAAGAAGCGCGAGGGGTGGATCTTCGAGCACACCGGAGGCACGGTGAAGGTGCGCCGCGAGAAGCCGCGCGCCGCGAAGAAGCCGACCCTGGGGCTCCTCGCCGGCATCAAGGACCTCGAGCCCGAGACGAAGGCGATGCTGGACACCTTCCTCGCCGCCTTCGACAAGGCCGACGTCGACGCCATCGTCATCGGCGGCGACACCAGCTCCGAGCCCGACGGCCTCGATCAGATCCTCGAGTACCGCGGCAAGGCCACCAACCGGCCGCTGCTGGTCATCGCCGGCAACATGGAGCGCGGGGCGGCGCTCAACTATTCCATCCTCAAGCAGCGCAAGGCCGGCGCGCTCCACATGCTGAACCTCGACGTCATCCGCCGCTACGACGGTGACGGCGTCGACGTGGTGACGGTCGGCGGGTACCACGACAAGGCCTACCTGCACCTCGCGGGCGGCTGCCTCTACAAAGACAAAGACCTCGACGCGCTCGAGCGGGCGGCGGCCGACGCCGACGATCCCGCGGTGCTGCTGACGCACGGCCCGCCGCGCCAGAAAGGCCAGCGCGCGATCGACTACGTCCCCGGCGCTGACAACGTGGGCGACCCTCGCCTCTCGAGCCTGCTGGCAAAGACGAAGATCACCTTCGGCATTCACGGGCACATCCTCGAGGCCGCTGGCACCGCCACTGATCTCACCGGCAAGCCGCTCCCGCAGAAGAAGCCGCACCCCGCGCTCTTCGTGAACCAGGGCTCTGCCAACCCGCTGCCGTGGAAGCTGAACGACGGCACCACCAGCTACGGCCTCGCGGCGCTCCTCATCATCGACGGCAAGAAGGCCTCGTACGAGATCCTCCGCGGGCCGAAGCCGGCGACGAAATGAAGCGGCTGTTCTTCTCGGCGCTCGTCTTCGCCGGTTGTGGCGAAGTCTCTTCCATGGCTGATGGCGGTCACGACGCGGGGACCCAGCTGGTCGATGCCGGCCCCAGCGGCCTCTCGGCGTTTCAGCAGCAGACGCTCGACGCGCACAACGCGGTGCGCGCCGCTGCGATGCCGACGCCCTCACCAGCGCTGCCGACGGTGACGTGGAGCGCCAGCGCCGCCAGCCTCGCCGCCGACTGGGCCGCGCGCTGCGAGTGGCGGCACCGCGACAACAACTCGTTGGGCGAGAACCTGTCGGCGGGCACGCGGCAGCGCACCATCACCGAGGTCGTCGACGACTGGGCCAGCGAGCGCGCCGACTACGACTACGCGACCAACACCTGCGCGCCGGGCGAGCAGTGCGGCCACTACACGCAGATCGTCTGGCGCAGCAGCACCACCGTGGGGTGCGCCATCAACCGGTGCACCACCGGCAGCCCGTTCGGCGCCGGTGAGTGGGACTTCATCGTCTGCAACTACGACCCGGCCGGTAACTTCACCGGCCGGAAGCCTTACTGACGCTCAGAGCCCGTCTTCCGGCTCGTCGCTGCCGCCGGTCTTCGCGGGAGCGGGCGCCGGCGCAGGAGCCGCCTTCTTGGGCTCCTCTTTCTTGGGCTCTTCCTTCTTCGGCTCGGCGGCCGGCGCAGCGCCTTCCTTCGCGCCCTGCCCCTTCGCGTCCTGCTTCTGCTTCTGGAACTCGGCCTCCTTCATCTTCCGCTCTTCTTCCGCGGCGGCCGCTTCCTGCTTCTTCATCTCTTCTTCCATGCGCGCCGCTTCAGCCGCGATGCGCTTGTCCTCTTCGCGCTGCTTGATGACCTCTTCCTGCTCTTCGATCAGCTTGTGCACGGGGTGGTCGACCGACAGGCCGACGTCGCCCTTGCGCGCGATGTACGACTTGAAGAGCGTGATCGCCTTCTCGGGGTCACCCTTGAGGCCGATGATGACGCCGCGGTTCAGCAGCAGCTCGGGCAGCTCGGAGTTCAGCTTCGCGGCCTCGTCGTAGGTCTGCATCGCCTTGTCGAGCTGGCCCATGCCCTTGTACGCGACGCCCAGGTTCACCAGCGCTTCGACGTTCTTGCCGTTCGCCTGGAGAATGCGGCGGAGGTGCTCTTCGGCGCCCTGGTAGTCCTCCTGCTCGAACGCCATGCGGCACAGCTGGTACTGCGCGGGCAGGTAGTCCGGGCGCACCTCAGCGGCCTTCTTGAACTGCGCGCGCGCCTTCGCGGGGTCCTTCTCGGCGAGGTTGATGAGGCCCAGCGTGTAGAAGATCTCCGGGTCTGACTCATCGATCTTCGTCGCGCGCAGGGCGATCAGCCGCGCCATCGCGAACTGCTTCTGCTCCGTGTAGACGAGCATCATCGTCTTGAAGGCCTGCAGCGTCTTCGGGTCGCGGAACAGCGCTTCACGCGCCAGCTCGATGGCCCGATCGTTCTCGCCGCGGCGCCGCGCCAGCTCGGCCAGACGCGCGCGGCTGCTGGCGTCGTCGGGGTAGCTGTTGAGGAGATCGGTGTAGACCTTGGTGGCCGTCGCCTCGTCGCCGTTGTTCTGCGCGATGACGCCCAGGTTCTCGGCGGCCTGCTTCAGCGTCGGCTTGCGCGAGAGCGCGTCTTTGTAGAACGCGACGGCCTCCTTGGTCTTGCCCTGGCGGTCGGCCAGCACGCCGAGGTTGTAGACGGCCTCGGCGAGGTTCGGGTCGGCGTCCGCCGCGGCGCGGAACTTCTTCTCGAGCGCCGGGTAGTCGATGGCCTTCGCCTTCTTCTGCGTCTCCCACGCCTTGAGCGCGTCGTCGAAGAGCAGCTTGGCCTTGTTGCTGATCTCCGGCTGCGCCGCGCCGGTGTCGCCGGTCTGGCCGCTGACGCCCTTCCTGGTGTCGTTGGTGGTGTTCGACTGCGTGGTGGCGCAGCCCGTCATCAGGCCGAAGCTCACCGCCGCGCTCATCAGCACTCGTCGCATCGTCGTCGTTTCCTCGCGTCGGAAGCTCACAGGGTGTCCTCCGGCTCGTCATCGGGGCTGCTGCCCTTCGC
>CAYWON010000207.1:8121-9758 GCA_964459885.1 uncultured Archangium sp. | reverse complement strand
GCTTCACTCGAAGTCCATATACTCCAGCGTGCCGGTGCCTTCCTCCGCGCGGCCGTCGACGTCGATGACCACCTTCGCGCGCCAGCGCGTGTACGACGGTGACCGCCCGGCCAACCGCGCCATGAAGCGCGTAAAGCCAGACATGTTGGCCAACGCATCCATGAACGTGGTCGGCATGCCCTGTCGTTCAAACGTCGCCGACACCGCGCGCGTCGCGTCGGTCGACTTGAGCGTCACCGCGCTCGGCCGCTCGAGGTCGTACAGGCCGGGCACGTCCTTCGACGTCGCCGGCGCTTCTTCGAGCCGCACCGCTTTCCCATGCAGCCGCGCCACGTCGCCATCAGCGCCTGCGATGAACAGCAGCGCCATGTTGTCTTCACCGCGGCCCTTCTGTGGCCGCATCTCAGACATCACGACGGTCTTGCCGTTGACCTCACCGCGACCCCACCACCAGTTGCGCATGAGGTCCCACGGCGCGACGTTGCCCCAGTTGTGGTCGTGGTACCCCGAGCCGTTGAACTCGCTCGCCACGCCGTCGACCGACACCGTGCCGCTGATCTCACCTTCCGGCACGGCCACCACCCACGCGAAGAACTCCTCGCCGCTGCCCATCACGCCCGTGCCCGGCCGGTACGACTTCACGCGGCGCTTCAACACCAGGTCGGCGCCGAGGCCCTGCAGGTCGTCCGCGTCGACGTGAATGCGGTACGTCTCGAGGTCGCCCTCGAAGCGGCTCTTGCCGATGCGCACGTCGGCGTGCTCCGAGAGAAACGCGCCCGCATCGCTCGTCTTGAAGCGGCCCTTGCGCGTCGGCTGACCCGGCGGCGTCACTTCGATGGTGACGTCACGCACCTGCCCGCCCACCGGCCAGTTGTCGCCGAACACGATGACCACCACCGTGCCGTCGGCCGCGACCGCGTCGAGGTACCACCACTCGTAGTTCTTCTCGCCTGAGTCGATGCGCCGACCGTCTTCGTGCGGCAAGACCGTGTCGGTCAACTTCAACGCCGCGAAGTCTTCCGCCGCGTCGCGAATGTGCACCGGCGGGTACACCGTCGCGCAGGACACAGAGAAGAAGAGGACGGGAACGAGGGCGAGGCGCATGACCGCCATATGTCAGCGAACCAGGGAACCGTCAGCCGTCGTCGCGAGTCCGACGCGGACGTGCCACGTTTCCGCACCTTGTTCTGAGGGGAACCCAACACCATGCGCGCACTCATCTCTCTCGTCCTTGTGACGGCGGGCCTCGCCTCGGCCGCACCTCCGAAACCTGAACAACTGCCCGCGTCGCTGCGCGACTGGTCTTCGTGGGTGCTGCACGACGAGCGGTCGGCGACGTGCCCGTTCCTCCACAACAGCGAAGCGCGCGTCTGTGCGTGGCCGGCGCGGCTCGCGCTGACGCTGGACGAGAAAGGAGGCACCTTCAGCCAGGGCTTCCGCGTCTACGGCCCCGACGCGTGGCTGGTGCTGCCCGGGGCGACGAAGCGCTGGCCGCAAGACGTGAAGGTCGACGGCAAGCCGGCGGTGGTGGTGGCCGACAGCAGCGCGCGACCGACGGTGTTGCTGACGGCGGGCGAGCATCAGGTGAGCGGCGCCTTCGCGTGGGACTCGCTGCCCGAGGCGCTCGAGATTCCGCC
>CAYWON010000207.1:2236-8021 GCA_964459885.1 uncultured Archangium sp. | reverse complement strand
CGGCTGCGCGTGCAGGCGCGCCCGGGCACGTGGCTCATCGAGCTGCTCGCGCGCAGTGAAGCCGAGGTCGCCACGCTGCAGCGCCCCGCCGCCGATGGCCCGTGGGTGGAAGGTGAAGAGGTGTGGGTGTTCGACGCGCGCCCGTCGCTGCGGCAGGTGCTGGTGGAAGGCGTCAACGCCGTCGACCCCACGCAGACCACGCTGCCGCCCGCGTGGAAGTCGCTGCCCGCGTACGCCATGAGCCCCACCGACGTCATCAAGCTGACCGAGCGCCGCCGCGGCGACAGCGACCCCGCGCCCGACGTGCTGAACCTGAGCCGCACGCTGTGGCTCGACTTCGACGGCAAGGGCTACACGGTGAGCGACAAGATGAGCGGTCAGCTGCACCGCTCGTGGCGCCTCGACGTGCAGCCCGGCACCGAGCTGGGTCGCGTCGTCACCAGCGGGGCTGATCAATCCATCACGCGGCTCGACGCGCAGGGCAAGGCGGGCGTGGAGCTCCGTCAAGGCGGCCTCGCGCTCGAGGCCGACTCGCGCCTCACCGGCGACGTCAGCACCATCTCGGCCGTCTCGTGGGACGCGGACTTCAACTCGGTGCAGACCACGCTGCAGGTGCCGCCGGGGTGGCGCCTCATCAACGCCAGCGGCGCCGACAAGGTGCCCAACACCTGGGTCGACCAGTGGACGCTGTTCGACTTGTTCCTGGTGCTCATCATCGCCGTCGCGATGGCGCGGCTGTTCGGTCTGCACTGGGGCGTCATCGCCGCCGTGACGCTGGGCCTCGGCTGGCTCGAAGACGGCGTGCCGCAATACTCGTGGCTCGTCGTGCTCGTCGCTGAAGGGCTCTTCCGCGTGTTGCCGAAGGGCTCGCTCAAGACGCTGCTCAACTTCTCGCGCTACGCGGCGTGGGCGTCGCTGGTGCTCATCACCGTCGCGTTCTCGGTGCAGCACGTGCGTGAAGGCATGTACCCGTCGCTCGCCAAGGAATACCAACGGCTCGGCGAGGTGCAGAGCTACTCGGAATACAACAACGAGAACCTCATGCAGTACGCGCGAAGCAGCAGCGTCAGCGCCTTCGAGCAGAGCAACGCGCAGAACGACATGCCGTGGGGCGGCTCGTACGACGGACTGACGCGCAACGCGCCCCAGGCGCAGAAGATCCCCGCGCAAGCCGACAGCGGAAAGAAGCAGCGCAGCTTCAACGTGCGCGACTTCGACAAGAACGCCACGGTGCAGACGGGCCCCGGCCTGCCGCGCTGGCAGTGGGACGCCATCAACATCTCGTTCTCCGGGCCGGTGCAGCGCGAGCAGCAGCTGCACTTCTTCTTCCTCGGCCCCGCGGCGAACTTCGTGCTCGCCTTCGTGCGCGTCTTCTTGCTCGCGCTGTTGGTGCTGGCCGTCATCGGCTTCCCCGGAGGCTTCTGGCCCCAGGCGCTCAAGCGCCTCGTGAAGACGGCGGCCCCGGCGGCGGCGGTCTTGTTGGCGTTGTTCGCCGGCAGCGTGCGCGCCGAGACGCCGACGGCTGACCAGCTCGAGACGCTCAAGCGCCGTCTGCTGGAGAAGCCCGACTGCGCGCCGTCGTGCGCGTCGAGCCCGCGCCTGTTGTTGGACGCCTCGCCCAGCACGCTGCGCCTGCGCCTCGAGGTGCTGGCAGGCGCCGACACCGCCGTGCCGTTGCCCGGCAGCGCGTCGCAGTGGGTGCCCGAGGCTGTGTTGTTGGACGGCAAGCCCGCGTCAGGCCTGCGTCGTGAGAGCGACGGCACGCTGTGGCTCTCGGTGACGCCGGGCGCGCATCAGGTGCAGCTCGACGGCGCGTTGCCGCCGCGCAACACCGTGCAGATTCCCCTGCCGCTGCGCGCGTACCGGGTCGAAGCGAAGCTCGACGGCTGGACGCTGGACGGTCTCCACGAAGACGGCGTGGCCGACGAGAACCTGCAGCTCTCGCGCAAGGCGACGAATGAAAAGGGCACCGGCGACGCGCTGCAGGTCGGCACGCTGCCGCCCTTCGTGTTGGTCGAGCGCACGTTGGTGCTGGGCCTGACGTGGACGGTCGAGACGCGCGTGACGCGGCAGACGCCTACGGGCAGCGCGGTGGTGCTCGAGGTGCCGTTGCTCGTCGGTGAGTCCGTCACCTCGAGCGAGGTGCGCGTGCAGGCCGGCAAGGCGCTCGTCAACATGGCCGCCAACGTGAGCGACGTCTCGTGGACGAGCGTGCTCGAAGCGAAGGCGCCGCTGACGCTGACGGCTCCGAAGTCGGTGCCGTGGACCGAGGTGTGGCGCCTCGACGTCAGCCCCGTGTGGCACGTGGCGCTCAGCGGCATCCCCGTGGTGCACCAGCAAGACGACAGCGGCGTGCGGCTGCCCGAGTGGCGGCCGTGGCCCGGCGAGTCGGTGAAGATTGAAGTGGTGCGCCCCGAGGCGCTGTCGGGCCAGACGCTGACCATCGACCAGAGCTCGCTCGTCGTCTCTCCGGGCGCGCGCGCCACCGACGTCACCTACACCGCCAACCTGCGCAGCTCGCGCGGCGGCCTGCACGCCTTCACGCTGCCCGAAGGGGCGACGCTGCAGAACGTCACGTTGAACGGCGCGCAGCAGCCCATTCGACAGGAAGGCCGCGTCGTCTCGATTCCCGTGGTGCCCGGCTCGGTGTCGGTCGTGGTGCAGTGGCGCGAGAGCAGCGGCATGACGACCGCGTGGCGCACGCCCGACTTCGACGTGGGCACGCCGACGGTGAACGCCAACCTCGAGGTGCACGCGCCGCAAGACCGCTGGGTGCTCTTCGTGCGCGGCCCGGGGCTCGGTCCGGCGGTGCTCTTCTGGAGCTTCCTGCTGGTGCTGCTCGTCGTGTCCATCGCGCTGGGTCGCGCGAAGCTGACGCCGCTGTCCATCCTCAACTGGGTCTTGCTGGCGCTCGGCCTCTCGCAGGTGCCGATGGCGGCCATCGGCTTCGTGTTCGGGTGGCTGCTCTTCCTCGGCTGGCGCGAGAAGTCGCCGGAGCTCTCGGCTGGCTGGTTCAACCTGCGGCAGCTCGCGGTGGTGGGCATCACCGTGGTGGCGCTCATCATCCTCGGCGTCAGCGTCTACGAAGGGCTGCTGGGTCAGCCCGAGATGCAGGTGCGCGGCAACGGCTCGATGGCGTCGCTGCTGCGCTGGTTCCTCGACCGCACCACGACGACGTTCCCCGTGGCCACCGTCATCTCGGTGCCGATGCTCGTCTACCGCGGCGCGATGTTGGCCTGGAGCTTGTGGATGGCGCTGTCGCTGCTGTCGTGGCTCAAGTGGGGCTGGAAGGCGTTCTCGACGGGCGGCCTGTGGAAGTCGGTGCCGCGCCCGCCGCCGCTGCCGAGGCCCGCGCCGGTGTCACCTGCCGCGCCGCCGCCTGAGAAGAGCGAGTGACGTCGTTACGCTGACGCCATGTGCGCGCGCTACTCACTCAACGTCTCGGGGAAGCAGCTCGCTGAAGCGCTGAAGCTCCGTGAGGCGCTCGAGTGGCAAGCGCGCTTCAACCTCGCGCCCACGCAGCCACTGCCCGTGGTGACCGCCGACGCGCCCGACGTCGCGCAGTTGATGTGCTTCGGGTTGCTGCCGCCGTGGGCGCGCGAGACGAAAGTGGCGCAGCAGTTCATCAACGCGCGGTCCGAGAAGCTGCTGACGCACGCGACCTACGCGAAGTTGGTGAAGACGCAGCGCTGCGTGGTGCCCATGACGGGCTTCTACGAGTGGACGAAGGACAAGCGGCCGCACTTCGTCACGAAGCCCGGCGCGGCCATCGCGTTGGCGGCGGGGCTGTGGAACGTGTGGCGCTCGCCCGAAGGCGTCGACGCCGCGACCTTCACCATTCTCACGTGCGCGTCGTCGAAGGCCTTGGCCTGGCTGCATGACCGCATGCCGGTGTGGCTCGACGATGAAGGCCGCGCGCGGTGGCTCGCCAGCGACGTCGAGCCGAAGTCATTGCTCGAGCTGCTGCAGCCGACGGAGCGCGTCGACGTGCGTGAGGTGAACCGGCGCGTCAACGACGTGCGCAACGAGGGCGCGCAGCTGCTCGAGCCGCCAGCGCAGTCGCAGCTCTCGCTGCTGTAGTCGGCGTCAGATGAGCGACAGCTGAGACTCGGGGCGACGCGGCGCTTCGGTCTCAGGCGCGTCGCCGCGCGGAATCAGGTTGATGCAACCGGCCGCCGCCGTGCCCGAGAGAAACGCGTCTTCCACGCGCGCGCCGAGACACCAGTCACCACAGACCGCGAGCTGCAGCGAGGCGTCCCACAAGCACGGTTCGCCGAGTGGCCGCGTGGTGAGCGCGCTGCGCCAGCGATGGGCAGCGAGGAAGAGCGGCGACTGTTTGGCAGCGCCCGTCGTGGCCCACAGCGCGTCCAACAACATCGCGGCGACGTCGTCAGGCGCGTCATCGAGGTGCGCGTGGCTCCACTCGGCCGACGCGTGCAGCACCCAGGAATCGCCGGCCAACACCGGGCGCTCCGGCTTGCTCGAGTTGCGCACCAGCAGCGAGAGCGGGCCGACGTGACTGACGAGCGCGTCGGGCGTCACCTCGAGACGCTCGGGGAACTGCGCCATCACCGCCCAACACGGCGCCACCTCGACCTCGCGAATGCGGGAAGCCAGCGCGTACGACGACGGGTCGACCAACACGGCGGCCTGCGAGGGCTGCGTGGCCACCACCGCGACGTCGTACTCACCGAGCGGGTGCCCTGCGGCGTCGAGCAACCGCCAGCGCGTGCCGTCGCGCGTGAGGCCTTTGACGTCGACGCCCTGACGCACCTCGAGGCCCAGCAGCAGGCGGCGCACCACGAAGTCCATCGCGGGGACACCGAGCAGCTTCACGAGGTCGCTGCTGTCGGTACGCGCCTCGCCTTCGATGACGCCGCGCCACTGGCCGAGCGCGCGCTCTTGCCACCACGCGCGGGCCCAGCGGGCGAAGCGCTCGTCGCGCACGGTGAAATACGGCGCTCCGAGGTCGAAGCGCAGCGGGCCTTCGACGCGGGTGGTGAGGCGACCTCCGGGCGCGCGGCCGCGGTCGAAGAGCGTCACCACGTGACCGGCGTCGACGAGCGCGCGCGCGGCGGCGGCGCCGGCGACACCCGCGCCGATGATGGCGACGGTGAGCGGGGCGCCGCGTGACGGCTGGTGGGCGCGGCGCTCGAACTCGCTCAAGTCGAGCAGCTTGGTGATGTCGCGGCGCGGGCGCACCACGCCGAAGTGCGGCGTCTCGAGCGGGTGTGGCGTGTCGTCGACGCCGAAGGCGCGGGCGATGGCGTGGTGGGTGGTGACGTCGTCGCCGTCGAGCGCGAGGCGGGCGAGGAGCTCGACCGCGAGGTGCATCGCTTCGGTGGCGGTGCGCGACCAGGGAATGAGGGCCTTGAGCCACGCCTCGCGGAGGACGTCGGTGAGCGAGCCGTGGACGAGGAGCTGACGCTGCAGCGCGTCCCACGCGAGGTCGCCGGTCTGGGCGCGCGCGAGCTGTTCCCATGAAGGGAGGTGCGTGCGGCCGTCGCGCTCGTGGGCATGCAGCGTGTCGCGGGCCCACGCGGGAAGAACTGCCGGCGACGATGGCTGTTCGTGGTCGACGCAGAAGCGCCAGGCAGCGGCGCGCGCGGCGAGGAAGTCGGCGAGCTGAGGGTGGGCGCGCAGCACTTCGTCGGTCGAGAGGTGGCCGTGCTGGAGGTACGGCGTCAGCAGGTGCGCGGTGTCGGGCGTGGTGACAGCGAGGCGCGCGCGGCCGGCGGTGGTGCCACCAGGCGTGTGGTGCACGGGCGACACGGTGCCGTCGAAC
>CAYWON010000207.1:0-2136 GCA_964459885.1 uncultured Archangium sp. | reverse complement strand
ACGCCACCGTGTCACGCCACCACGTCACGCTGCACGGCGGCCCCATCGGCTGGGAAGTCGAGGCCATCAAAGACGTCGGCGTGCTGCTCGACGGCCAGCCGCTGCCGAGCGGTGAACGTCGCGTGCTGCGCTGGGGCGCCGTGTTGTCGCTCGGCGCCGTGCGCCTCTCGCTCTACGACGACTTCGGTTTCCGAGCGCGGCTGCGAAGCTGAACGCGCGTACAAAAAAACGAAGGCACTGCGCGTCGGGGGAGCACGCAGTGCCTTCGGGGCTCTTCGGCAGTGAAGCGAATGGAGCCTCGGGACAGTTGCTAGCGAACCTTCGGAGTTCGTTGCCAGCAAAACGTCGTCATTTGCATCAAACGTGTACGACCGGTGACTACGGTGTACGAGCGCGCCGGTCCGTGGCGAGGCGAATGGTTTCGAGGCGGCTGGCGAGCTCGGCCGGGTCTTTCGCGGGCAGGAAACGCGACTGCGCGCCCTCGCGCGGCACCTCGAGGAACGACGTCTCGAGGAACGCGGTCAGCTCGCCGACGAGGCGCTCGAACTGCACAGCGGTGGCGCCTTCGACGCTCTTCTCGACCTTGTAGAACGGCAGCGCGAAGTCCCTGTCGAGCGCGGCGGCGTCGACCACGAAGGTGTTGGTGTTGAACACGGGGATCGAGTCCTGATCAAACCCGGGCGGGAAGCGGAAGCCCTCGATGATCTGCGCCTTCCCGTCGAGCCGCGCCGGCGCGCCGCCCTTGTCGCCCTTCGCCTTGCGCACCACCTCGGCGGTGAGCTGCACCTTCGCGTCGAGGTGCGCGCCCAGCACCGCGGGGTCCAGCGTCGCGCCGAGGTTGTCGACGTTGGACATCACCAACAGCGCACCGCCCGCGTCGCGGAAGCGCTGCAGCGTGCCGCCGCGACGGAGCGCGAACGAGAAGTCACCGTGCCCCGTCGCGTACGGCGAGACGTCGCCGTCCTTCTCGCGGAAGAGCTCGCCCGCGGGTGTCAGGCGCAGCGAGACGAACTGAGGGAACACCTCGACGCCGTGCGCGCCGAGCTCCCGCACGTGCTCGAGCAGTCGCTGGTGCGTCGAGAAGCTGCTCATCACGAAGACCGGCGCCTTCGGGGCCACAGCGCGCACGTCGTCCAGCTTCAGCTTGAGGAACGTGCGGTCTTCGAGCACCGGCACCACGGCCTTCACCACGCCGCCGAAGCGGGTGGCCATGCCGCCCGCGAGGATGACGACGCCCACCTTTCCGGCCGCCAGGGCCTCATTGCCCAGCGCCGAGAGCCGCGCGTGCTCCGCGGAGCCGGGTTCCGGCAGCGGCTTGACGTCGCGCGCCTCGGGCACGGTCAGCGTGCCTTTGACGGCGTTGCTCGACGCCTCGCGGCAGCGGCCGGCGAAGTGCTTCAGCTGGGCTTCGTCGAAGCCCCAGGGCGCCAGCGTGGTCTTCAGTTCGCTCGGGATTTCCATGGCGGCGCAAACTAGCCCGGGCCTGCGTGATGCGGGCGCGTCGAGTTGCTAGACAGGTGTCATGCGCTTCGGACTTCTGGCGGCGGTGATCAGCTCGGCGGCGATGGCTCAGCAGCAGGGCGTGTGGACGGGCTACGTGAACGGTTGGCAGCCGTCGGGGCAGCAGGCGAACGGCACGTGGGTGGGCAACACGCGCTTCCCCACCACGCAGCCGGTGCAGCCGCGCACGACGTACCCGACGTATCCGAACTGGGTGTGGCAGCAGAACGCCGCCGCGCAGGTGTACCTCGCGCAGCAGCAGGCACGTGAGCAGGCCCGCGCCGACGCCGACGCACGGGCGCGCGCTGACGCTGCCGCGCAGGCCGCGATGCAGGCTGAGCTCGCCCGCGAGCAGCAGCGCGCGGAAGACGCCCGCGCCGCGCTGGCGCAGCAGCAGTGGGCCGCGCAGCAGGAACAGCTCAAGCTGCAGACGCAGCTCCTCGAGCAGGAGCGCGAGCGGGTTGAAGCGGAGCGCCGCGCGCTGGCCGAGGCCGAGCAGCAGCGCACGCAGCAGCGTGATGCGGAAGCGAAGCTGGAGGCCGAGCGCGAGACGTTGCGCCGCGCCCTCGCGCGTGCGGAAGAAGACGCGAAGCCCCGCGAGAAGGGCCCCGACATCCACAAGTGGGTCGACGCCGA
>CAYWON010000206.1:0-9817 GCA_964459885.1 uncultured Archangium sp. | reverse complement strand
CCGCGGCGTCAGCGCGCTGCCGATGCCTGACGCGCCCAGCAGCGTCGCGAGCACCACGGCCAGCGCGTAGATGGGGTGGCCGAGGAAGAGGATGAAGCGCTGCATCAGGCCCAGCTCGACGAGGATGAAGCCGAAGCCCAGCGACAGGAAGTAGCCGAGGATCTTCAGCTTCTCGTTCCGGTGCGCACCAGCCAACGCCTGGCGTCGGAAGAAGGTCAGCGGCGCAATGACGAGCAACGCAGTCAAGACCGTCGAGACCAGCAGCACCAACTGCAGAATCGCGAGGCCAAGGTTGTTGCGCTCCATCCCGCCGAGGCGACCGAGCAGGCCGAGAAAGTCCTGCCCGCGCACCGTGTAGAAGAAGAACGGCTTGTTGTCGGTGACGGGGCTGATGTCGAACGAGAGCTTCTCGTAGAGCGTCGTCGTCGGGGTGTTGAAGTACTCGGCGAGCTGCGGGTCAGCGCCGGGCGTGCCCACGGGCCGGAAGAGCACAGTGAGGCGCGCGGCAGCCGCCTCCGCGTCGAGCTTCGCGACGTCTTCCGCGGTGAACGGCGAGTTCTTCAGCAGCATGGTGGCCATGCGGTTGTCGGCAGCCACGAAGAAGTACTTGGGGTGTTCGCTCTCGGCGACGCCGCGGCGCGACAGCGCTTCACGACCGAGGCCCGCCAGACGGAAGAACTCGATGGGCGGGCGGCCGTACCAGCGCGTCATCGACAGCACGCCGTCGGGCTTCAAGTGGCTCAGGTAGTCGACGAACGCGTCGGCTGTGTAGAGGTTGTTCTCAGACAGCGTGAACGCACCCGCCGCACTCGCGGCCCAGGTGTCGACCAACGTGGCCTGAATCGACGAGTACTTCTCTTCTGAGCGACGCACGAAGCTGCGACCGTCGTCGACGTTCACCTCGACGCCCGGGCGCCGGTAGAGGTCGCCGTTCCAGCCGACGTAGGCGCCCTTCATGATGACGTCGGCGATGATGGGGTTGACCTCGACGCCGACAACGCGCGGCACCTTCGCGCGCAACGCCGAGATGACGTCAGGGCCACCGCCGGGCCCGATGATGAGCGCGGGGCCTTCGTTGCGCAGCGAGTAGACGAGGCCGGCGACACGCGCCTCTGAGAAGCGGCGCGGCGCCTCGAAGCCGCCTTCCGCGACGCTGCCTGAGTACATGCGCGTCGCCGCGTCGGCGTCGATGTGCAGCCACTTGTGGTCGGGCTCACCCGTCGACACCGTGACGCGCGAGAACGAGTTCCACCGCTCGAACTCGACGGCGGCCTCGTTGAGGAACTTGGTGCCCTGGGCAATCTTGAACCACGTGCCGTCACGCATCGGACCGACCGACAACACGACGAAGGCCAGCGCCGTCAGCAAGCCGATGCCACCCACGCGCTTCTTGGCGTCACCTTCGCCGGGCATCGACGAGGCGAGCAACGCGCCGCCGAGCGCCGTGATGCCAGCCATGAACACCACGCCGCCCTGTCCGCCGAGCGCGGGCACGAGGAACACCACGCTGACACAGCCGAGCGCCGCGCCACCCATGTCGAACGCGTAGACGCGGCCGATGTTCTCTTTCGCGCCCGCGATGGCGAGCGAGATGGCGAAGCCCGACGCGAGGAAAGGCAGCGCCGTCGTGAAGTACAGAAGGATGAGCCGCGTGGTGTTCTGCGACGACAGGTCGACGCTGAGCGGGTTGGCCGTCGCCGTCGACAAGGCGAGCACCGCCAGCGGCGCAATCAACACCGAGAACAGGCCCGACAACCACGGCAGCCGCTCTTCGCGGAAGAAGTTGGGAGCCAGCGAGATGACGACGCCCGCGATAGCGATGCCCAGCAGCGCCAGGGACACCAGCAAGAACGCGAAGTGGTAGTACATCGTCACGCTGAAGATGCGCGTGAAGAGCAACTGGAGCGCCATCGAGGCTCCACTCACCACGCCAACCCCGACACTGAAGCGCCGCATATCCATGGTGCGCGGGTTACACCCACGAACGCCCGCCCGACGCAACCGGAAACCCGAGACATCCAGACCCGCGGGCGCGCCGTATGAAGGCACCATGCCTGCCGCGCTTCGTTCTCCGGCCCTCACCTGGCATCCCGGCCTGCTTCGCGAAGGCTGCCCCCTCAACGCCGACGGTCCGCTCGCCGGCAGCCCGTTCACCACCCGCGGCGCTGCGCTGCAGGCCGCCACCTCGGCGCGCACCAACAGCGCCGCCTCGTTCCCCATCGAGCACGGGCCCGAAGGATTCACCGTGCACCGCTACTCAGAGACCGCGCGCACGCACGTCGACGGCCACGAGGTGCGCGTGGAAGGCAGCCGCGCGAAAGAGACGTGGCTGCTCGACGCCGTCGGCGCGCTGCATCGCCTCGCCGAGTCGCGCTTCGTCCGCGCCAGTGAGCGCGACTTCTTCGAGGCCACCGCGCCCGTCTCGGGGCGCAAGCTGCCGACGGTGCCCGCCGAGAAGCAGGTCAACCACGGCCGCAACGTGACGTGGAACCCGCGCTTCGCGTTTCGCCCCGGCCGCGACATCGAGCAGCTCGTCGACGTCATGAAGTGGGTGCAGCAGACGCTGCCGCCCGACGTGAAGGTGAAGGCCTCCGGCGCGCGCCACGCATGGAGCCCCGCTGCCGCCACCGACGGCATCGTCATTCACCCCGAGGGGCTCGCGTTCACCGAGGCCGTCGAAGGCCACCCGGAGCTGCTCCGCGTCGGCTCGGGCACGCGCATTCGTGAGCTGAACCAGACGCTGTGGGCGCGGCCAATCGCTACCGGTGCTGGGCGGCTTCGATGGGCAGACCGTGGGCGGCGTGCTGCCCACCGGCACGCATGGCTCGGTGCTGTCGCGCGGCACGTTGGCTGAAGAGCTGGTGCGCAGCGTCGACCTGGTGACACCGGCCGGCGAGAAGGTGCGGCTCGAGCCGCGCGACGGCCTCACCGACGCCGCCGAGTTCGCGCGCACCAACCCCGGCTGGAAGCTGATTCAAGACGACGACACCTTCAACGCGTCGCTCATCAACGTGGGCACGTTCGGCGTGGTGCACAGCTACGTGCTGGCGCCGGTGGAGCGCTTCCACATGAAAGAGGTGCGCACGCTGACGACGGGCGCCGAGGCGCAGCGCGTGTTGGCCGGCGGCAACCTGACGAAGCTGATGCAGACCGATGACACGCGCGAGCCCACGGCGCGCTTCACGGGCCACCCTGACCGCGCGTACCACCTCGAGCTGCTGTGGAACGTGCACAGCGACAAGCTGGTGGTGACGTCGCGACAGCCGCTGCCGCCGGGCGAATCGGACAAGCTGCGTGGCACCGCTGGCGACGACGCCGTGCCCTCGCGCGACCTGTTCCGCACGTTGACGGTGCCTGAAGAGTTCGGCCGACCGCGCTGGGCGGTGGCGCTCTTCGACGAGCTGCACAAGGTGGTGGGCACGGTGAACGACGTGTCGAACGAGCTGTTCCCGTCCAAGGCGCCGAGGCAGGTCGACCGGCTGCTGGAGATGATGAACGACCCGGGCGGCTTCGTCGGCCGCAGCTACACGGTGTTCAACATCGGCGACGGCGCCAACCAGTGGCCCGCGCAGTCGGCGACGCTGTCGGTGCCCATCGCCGGCGACGACTACCTCGAGGCGATGGACGTCATGCGCGAGACGGCGAAGGCGTACGCCGCGCAGCACGGCGAGTACCAAACCGGGCCCATCTCGCTGCGCTTCGTGAAGGGCGGCGCCGCGGCGCTGGGTGACGGCGTCGACGTGTGCAAGTTCGAGATCATCTTCTCGGGCAACGACAAGGCCGACCGCGCGCACGCCAAGGCACTCACGGAGGCCTACGCGAAGGCGCTGACGGCGCGCTTCGGCAACGACGTGCGCTTCCATTTCGGGCAGCTGGTGCCCGAGTCGCTCGACTCGTCGGCGCGGCTGGCGGCCACCCTGCCCGGCTACGCGAAGTTCCAGGCGGCGCGGCAGCAGTTCGACCCCGCGGGCCGCATGATGAACGCCTGGCAGGAGCAGCTGTTTTCCGCGCGGTGAAGCTCGTCTTCACGGGCGCGGCCATGTTGAATGGCGAACGAGATGGCCAAGACGCGCGAGCAGAAGCTTTTCGGGGCGGCGGTGTTGAAGACGAGTTTCCAGCTGAGAGGCGCGCTCGATTCGCCGGCCTTCAAGGGCATCTACCCGGGCGTGCTGCGCGACCTCGAGCTGGGTGACGCCGACGTCGAGGCGTTCATCGAGGCGCACCGCGACGAGGTCGAGAAGGCCGCGCGCGGCCAGCCGTAGCGCTTGTCACGACGCAGTGACGTCGCTACTGCGACGCGCTCCGTGAGACGCCTCGCTTTCGTCATTTCTCTCTACGCGCTGCCCGCGCTCGCCCAGGCCGAGTACCAGACCTGGAACGCGGTGATGGCGACGCTGCATCTGAGCAAAGACACGCCGTCGCTGGCGTTCTGGGCCGACGTCCACGTGCGTCGCACCAGTGAAGGCGTGGTGCACCTCACGCGACCCGGTGTGGGCTTTCAGGTGACGCCGTGGCTCTCGCTGTGGGCGGGCTACGCGTGGACGCCCACGTTCCTCGACGGCAACCCCGACGTGGTGAACGAGCACCGCGCGTGGGAACAGGTGCTGCTGCAGTACGAGACGTCGTTTCGGTTGAACCTGCAGTCGCGCACGCGGCTCGAGCAGCGCTTTCACGAGAACGGCCCGGAGGTCGGCCACCGGCTGCGACAGTTCGTGCGCGTGTCGTGGCGACCGTCGGCCGAGGTGCCCGTCGGCGCGCTCGTGTCAGACGAGCTGTTCGTGGCGTTCAACGCGACGCCGTGGGGGCAGCCGTCGGGGGTTGATCAAAACCGCTTCTTCGTCGGGCCGTTCTTCCAGCTCGCGCCGTGGGCGCGCATCGAGGCCGGGTACATGTTCGTGTACCTCGACCGCGCGACCGACCGGTTCACCCACGCGGTGTCCGCGACGCTGGTGGTGTCACCGAAGCTGTAGAGCGGGCTCACAGCGCCTCGACGAGGGCCGACGACCGGGTCGCACGCGTGGTGCGAATCGCCGACTGGCACCGCGACCTCGCGCCGAGGTGATGCCACGCGCTTCTGTTTGTGACGATGACCGCCTTCGCTCCATTTCCACCGACAGTTGGCCGGAATTCGTCTCGAGGTCGTGGAGCGCGTCGGCGAAAGGCACGGCGTTGACCCAACACTGCCGCCGCCCGTCGCTGATCAGCGCAGCTCGCCCGCGACGACCGGCGCCTCGACTTCCTTGTACTTGAAGCGGTTGACGAGCTTGCTCACGCCGGCCCAGCCGACGAGCCCAGTGATGAGCGCCATCACGCCGCCGCCGCCCCAGCGCCACATCGGCGACGTCGCGCCCGCGAGGAACGCGAGCGCCACGCCGAGACACGCGAGCGTGAGGAACGACGACGTGAAGTGCCCCAGCACGTTCTCCGTCTCGAACTGCTTCTTGCAGCTCGCGCACGCGTAGACGAACTCCGTGCCCGTGGGGATGCCGCGGTGCGTGTGGCGCGTAATCTCCACGGCCGACGCCACGCCGCCACACGTGCACTGCCGCTTCGGAGGCCCGCCCGGGAACTTCATCACCGGCGCCGGCGCGTCGACGCGCTTGACGCGTTCGTCAAAGCGGCCGTTCTGCCAGGCGACCCAGATGAACGGCAGCCCGAGGCCGCACGCCGGCAGCAACAAGACGCCCGCCACCCACAAGCTGATGGAGCTCAACGTCGGCCGCTGCACCTGCCACGCGCCGCAGGCCTGACACCGGTATTCCTTCGTCACCGCGCCGGTCGCGACGCCCGAGGTGGTGTGCTGCCACTCGGTCACCAACACGACAGCGGGGGCGCTGCACTTCGGGCACTGCCGCACTTCGATGGGAGCGCTCATTCGCGCGCGCCTCTACCTTCACGTTCACTGGAGTGCATCAATCCACGCGTTGATGCGCTTCACCGGCACCTCGGTGACACCGCCGCGAAAGCCGATGGACAGGCTGGGGCACGTCGGCGGGCCCGACTTGAGCGTCTCTTCTTTCACCACCTCGCCGGTGCGGCGGTCGACCACCGTCAGCTTCGAGTCGTAGCGGCGTCACCGGGTCGATCTGCGTGCGCAGCAGCACGCTCGTCTGATCAGCCTGAAAGCCACCTGAAGCAGGCAAGCCGTAGTGCATCGTCAGCACCACGCGGTCCGGGTAGAGGCTCAGCGAGTCGTGGCTGGCCTGCGCCTGTGACGAGACCTCGGCGGCGAGCTCCGCCCACCGACGCGCAGCCGCTCAAGAGACAGAAGAAGAGGACGGCCGACGCGCGCACGGGGAAGTCGCTTGGTAGCCCACATCGCGGCGGTCATTCACAAACCCGAGCGTCGGTTAGAGTCCCGGCACCCATGCTGACCGCGCTCCTGACGCTGACCCTCACGCAGCTCCCGACGCCCCTCGATTTCCTCGACAACTCCGAGAGCGGAGACGCGCTGCAGTCGACGCAGCTGCGCAGCCACCGCGTCTACGAAGGCACGGCCATCGACAAGGCGAAGGGCAACACGGTCACGACTGGCAAGTGGGTGATCAAAGACGACACGCTTGAGGTGAAGGTGACGGGCTGCAAAGGCCCGCTGTGCAAGGAGCAGAAGAAGGACTGGACCGCGAAGGTGGCCGTGGTGGCGGGCCGCGCGATGACGGTGAACTCGACGGCGCCGAAGCCGCTGTTCCAGTCGGGCGCGTACTACTGCCACTACCTCGGCTGCGAGCCGCGCATCGGCGTGGAGATTCTGTCGAAGGGCGCGAACCTCAAGGCGCTGCACGCGGTGGAAGATCATCTCATCGGCCACAACGTCGGCCGGAACACCACGGTGGTGTGGATCGGCCAGCGCACCGACACCGACACCGCGAAGTCGCGCATCGAGGTCTGCGGCCGCGACCCCGAGAAGGCCAAGAAGGGTCTGGAATCATTGAAGGCTGACCTCGCGGACGCTGAGTGGATCGGCGAGTACACGGTGGTCGAGGCGCCGCAGACTGACTGCCTGTGGGACGTGCGCTTCTTCGTGCGCGACGACGTGGCGCCGCCCATCAAGCGCAAACGTTGAGTGCGCTGGGGGCGCTGGTACGGTGTCAGCCCCTCACATGACCTCTAAATCCTTCGTCCTCGTGGCGGCGCTCGGCTTGGCCAGCGTCTCGTCACTTTCCAGCTGCGGCACCAACCCCACGTGTAGCCCGTCGACCTGCGCGGCTGGCTGTTGTGACAGCCAGGGCACCTGCCAGACGCCGTCGCAGACGACGTGCGGCCAGTTCGGCCAGATGTGCGCGGTGTGTCAGCTCGGCCAGGTGTGCAACCTCGGCGTCTGCATGAGCAACCAGCAGGGCGGTGGCAACGGCAACACCGGCGGCGGCACGGCGTCGGGTGGCGGCACCGCGACCGGCGGCGGCACGGCCACTGGTGGCGGTGACGGCACGACGGGTGGCGGCACGGCGACGGGCGGCGGCACGGCGACGGGTGGCGGCACGGCGACGGGCGGCGGCACGGCGACGGGCGGCGGCTCGGCGACCGGTGGCGGCTCGGCGACGGGTGGCGGCTCAGCGACGGGCGGTGGCTCGGCGACGGGCGGCGGTTCGGCGACGGGCGGCGGCTCGGCGACGGGCGGAGGCTCGGCGACGGGTGGCGGCTCCGCGACGGGTGGCGGCTCAGCGACGGGCGGCGGCTCGGGCACGGGCGGCGGCACGGGTGTCACCTGCAACTCGACGAACTGCGCGGGCTGCTGCCAGGCCAACGGCAGCTGCATCCAGAACACCAGCGTCATCGCGTGCGGCGCGGGCGGCTCGACGTGCTCGGTGTGCCAGACCGGCACGACGTGCGTGAACGGCACCTGCCAGGCGTGCAACGCCAGCAACTGCGCCGGCTGCTGCGATGCGCAGCTCGGCTGCCAGGCCGGCAACTCTGAAGACACCTGCGGCTGGGGTGGCTCGACGTGTCAGGCGTGCGGCATCAACTCGAACTGCCGCTCGCAGGCGTGCACCATCGCGTCGGGCGCGCCGGGCGCGGCTTGTACGGCTGACTCGTCGTGCAAGGCGTCAGACGGCGTCAACAACGCGCCGGCTGCGACGTGTCAGCTGCCCAGCACCATCTGGCCCGGCGGCATGTGTCTGCCGCCGTGCGGTGCCAACAACGACTGCTTCAACGGCGTCTGCTTGAACTTCGGCACGCAGGCGCAGCCGAACCTGCGTTGCGCGGGCAGCTGTGCCGCGCCGGGCACGGGCCGCAGCGACTGCCGCACGGGCTACGTGTGCGTCGGCATCACGTCTGGCGGCAACCCCGCGCCGTACGGTGTGTGCTTCCTGAACTGCAACAACGACGTCGCGCAGCTCTGCCCGTCGCCGAACGTCTGCGACTCGCTGGGCTACTGCAACTAAGCCTCGCTGCTTGAGTTCGAACGAGCCCTCGCTCTGATTGCAGAGCGGGGGCTTTTTCTTTGGCGGCGACGTGAAGGTGATTACGACGGGCGGCGTGAACCCCTCGCGCTACTACGCCCGTGTCTTCGCGTTGGTGACAGCTGCCGTGTTGGCCTGGCTGCTCGCGTTGATTCTGCGGCCCTTCGCGTCTTCGTTGATGTGGGCGTTCCTGCTGGCGTTCATGCTGCAGCCGCTCAACAACAAGCTGCTGGCAAAGAAGCGCTCTCCGGGCCTCGCCGCGGGGCTGCTGACGAGCGCGACCTTCCTCGTCGTTGCGGGCCCCATCACGCTGTTCGCGTTCGCGTTCGTGCGGCAGGCGTCTGATCTGCTCGCGCGCTTCCAGGCCGAAGCGCACGACAAGAAGCTCCCGGCGCTCGAGCTGATTCTTCAGTTCGGCCCGGTGAACCTGCTGCTCGAGAAGGCGGGCGAGTTCACGTCGCTGACGAAGGCGGAGGTCGTGTCTGCGGCTGAGAACGCGGCGCAGAGCATCCTTCAGCAGGTGGCGACGGTGGGCGGCTCGGTCGTCGTCGGCACGCTCAACACCATCGCGGCCTTCGCCTTCACGCTCTTCCTGCTCTTCTTCTTCATCCGCGATGGCAAGCGCATGTTGGCGCTCGGGGTGAGCCTCATCCCCATGACGCCGGCCCGGAAAGAAGACCTCGGGCAGACGCTGGGCGGTGTCACGCGCGCGGTGGTGTTGGGCACGCTCGTCACGGCGGTGGTGCAGGGCACGCTGGTCGGCATCGGCTTCGCCATCGCGGGGCTGCCGTCGCCCCTGGTCTTCGGCGCGCTCGGAGCCGTGGCCTCACTCATCCCCATCGTCGGCACGGCCATCGTCTGGGTGCCGGCGGCCATCTCGTTGCTGGCGCAGGGTCAGACGGGCTGGGCCATCTTCCTCATCATCTGGAGCGTGGTGCTCGTCGCCGGCAGCGACAACGTGGTGCGACCGCTCATCATCTCGGGCAGCTCGAAGGCGTCGACGCTGTTGGTCTTCGTCGGGTTGCTCGGCGGTGTCGGCGTGTTCGGCTTCGCGGGCATCTTCATGGGTCCGCTGGTGCTGACGCTGGTGGCGACGTTGCTGACCTACGCGGCGCAGGAGCTCCCGCGCGTGAGTGGTGCGTCGATGCCGCCAGTCAGCGTCAAGCTGCCGCCGCCCGAGCCGGTGACTCAGCCAGCCGTCGCGCCCGCGGAGACGAAGCCCGCGCCAGAGACGAAGGCGGAAGCGGAGTCACCGAAGGTGGAGACGAAGATCGACCGCTGAGCCTCGAGGGGTGCGGTCGGCAGGTCATGTGGGCCCGGCTTGAAGACGCGCTGGCCTCGCTGCACGCCACGCGTTCCGCTCAGGTCGCAACAGGGTCGGGAGGGGACACACGGTTTCAGACCAGTGTCTCCAA
>CAYWON010000205.1:0-9903 GCA_964459885.1 uncultured Archangium sp. | reverse complement strand
GCCGACAGTCACTCGGACGACGCTTGGATCGGCGTTCATTCAACGATCAGTCGTCGTCGCCGTCTTCTTCGACGTCATCGTCGTCATCATCGTCGTCGTCGTCGTCATCATCATCGTCGTCATCTTCGTCCTCGTCGTCGTCATCCTCGTCCTCATCGTCCGCGTCAGCGGCGCCGAGGTCCTCGGAGTCGAGTTCGAGCGTCGCGCTGAACTTCTTCGAGATGGCTGAGAGAGCGGCGACGAGATCACCCAGCGCGGCGGTGAAGTCTTCGTTCGCCGACTTGGTGAGCTTGTTCTCGCAGTGGGGGCACTCGAGTGATTCGGTGCCGTCGATGAGGTCCTGCGAGTCGAGCTCGAAGTTCCCCTCACACTTCTGACAGGTGAAGTCGATGGTCGCCATGGCCGCGCGGGAGATAGCGGCGTGATCGTTGACCTGTCAACGACGTTCAAGAACGCTCTCGGGTCCGATGTCACTCAAGGTTCCGAAGACGATGGTGCATCAGCTCCACGAGCAGGCTGAACGGCTGAAAGACGCGCCGGCGCTGTGGACGAAGCGGGGGGAGGGTTGGGTGGCGACCTCGTGGCGGCAGTACGCGCAGCGGGTTCGCGACTTTTCCCTCGGGCTGCAGTCGCTGGGCTTCGCGCCGCGGCAGGCGCTGACGGTGATGAGCTTCAACCGCGAAGAGTGGGTGGTCGCCGCGCTGGGCGCCATGGCCGCGGGCGGCACGTCGGTCGGCCTCTACACGACGTCGTCGCCAGAACAGCTCGCGTACGTGACGCACCACTGCGAAGCGCCCGTCGCCATCGTCGAGAACGAGGCCGGGCTGCTTCGGCTCGAGGCCGTGCGCAGCCAGCTGCCGCACCTCAAGCACGTGGTCGTCATGGACGCGCCCGAGACACCCCGCGAAGGCGTGCTCACGTTCGCCGAAGTACTGGAGCGGGGCGCTCGCGCCAACGACAGCGACTACTACGCGCGGGTCGACGCGCTGGAGCCCGATCAGCTCGCGCAGCTCATCTACACCTCGGGCACCACCGGGAACCCCAAGGGCGTGATGCTCTCGCACCACAACCTCTGTTGGACGGCGGTGCACCTCGCGCAGTGTCACCCGGTCACGCCTGACGACGTGTTGCTCTCGTACCTGCCGCTGTCGCACATCGCCGAGCAGGTCTGCACCATCTACGGTCCGATGGTGACGGGCCTGCAGGTCTATTTCGCGCGCAGCTTCGAGCTGCTGGCCGAAGATCTGCGCGACGTGCGGCCGACGCTGTTCTTCGGCGTGCCGCGCGTCTGGGAGAAGTTCAAGGCGAAGGCGGAGGCCGGCCTGGCCTCGCAGCCCCGCACCCGCCAGCGCGTGGTGTCGTGGGCCCGCAGCGCGGCGTCGCGCTTTCACGACGACGTGATGTCGCACCGGCAGTCGTCGATCACCCTGCAGGGCCAGTACGCGCTCGCGAAGCGCACCGTCTTTGGCCCGTTGAAGGCGCGCATCGGCCTCGAGCGCGCGCACCTGCTGGCCACGAGCGCGGCGCCCATCAGCAAAGAGGTGCTGGAGTTCTTTGCGTCGCTCGACCTGCCCATCGCCGAGATCTACGGCCAGTCGGAGGTGACGGGCCCGACCTCGGTCAGCACGGCCAGCGCGATGAAGCTAGGCAAGCTGGGCCGGCCGATGCCGGGCGTCGAGGTGCGCATCGCCGAGGACGGCGAGATCCTCGTGCGCGGCGGCAACGTCTGCGTCGGCTACTTCAAGAACCCCGAGGCGACGGCCGAATTGCTGCACGACGGCTGGCTGCACTCGGGTGACGTGGGGCGGCTCGACGAAGACGGCTTCCTCGAGATCACCGGCCGCAAGAAGGAGATCATCGTCACCTCCGGCGGCAAGAAGACGTCACCGGCCAACATCGAAGGACTGCTCAAGGCCATCGAGCCTGTCGCGTCGGCGCTGGTTGTGGGCGATCGCCGCAACTACCTCGTGGCGCTGCTGACGTTGGACGCAGAGCGCGTGCCTGCGTTCTCGAGCAAGCACGGCTTCCCTGCCGACCCGGTCGCGCTCGCCGCGCACGAGGGCTTCCGGCGGTACCTGAGCGACGCCATCGAGCGCGACGTGAACCCGCGCGTGGCGCGCTTCGAGACCATCAAGAAGTTCGACGTGCTGGCGAAGGACTTCAGCATCGAGACGGGTGAGCTGACGTCGACGCTCAAGCTGCGCCGCAAGGTGACCGAAGAGAAGTACGCCGGTCAGATCGCCGCGCTGTACCGCTGAAACGACGATGCCACGGGGCCTGGTGGGCGCCGTGGCATCGGGCACTTCACGACGCGTGAGGCTTCAGCGCTTGTCGACGGCGACGTAGTCGCGCTGGCGCTTGCCGGTGAACACCTGGCGCGGGCGGGCGATCTTCTGCTCGTCGTCGGTGATCATCTCTTCCCACTGGCTCACCCAACCCACAGTGCGCGGGATGGCGAAGAGGTTGGTGAAGAAGTCGGCCGGGAAGCCCATCGCCTCGTAGATAAGGCCCGAGTAGAAGTCGACGTTCGGGTACAGCTTGCGCTTGACGAAGTACTCGTCCTGCAGGGCGATGCGCTCGAGCTCGACGGCGATCTCGAGGAGCGGGTTCTTGCCCGTGACCTCGAAGACCTCGTCGCACGCCTTCTTGATGACCTTCGCGCGCGGGTCGTAGTTCTTGTACACGCGGTGACCGAAGCCCATGAGCTTGGTGCCGTCGCCGCCCTTCACGCGGGCGATGAACTCGGGGACGTTCTTCACGTCGCCGATCTCACGCAGCATGCGGAGCACCGCCTCGTTGGCGCCGCCGTGCAGCGGGCCGTAGAGCGCGGTGATGCCGGCCGCGACCGCCGAGTACGGGTCGACTTCCGACGAACCGACGACGCGGGTGGCCGTGGTCGAGCAGTTCTGCTCGTGGTCCGCGTGGAGGATGAAGAGCAGGTCGAGCGCCTTCACGAGCGCCTTGTGCGGGCGCCAGTTCGGCGAGCCGATGCTCTTCACCATCGTGAGGAAGTTCTCGGTGTAGGACAGATCGTTGTTCGGGTAGACGTACGGCAGCCCCTGGCTGTGGCGGTACGAGAACGCCGCGAGCGTCGGCATCTTGGCGATGAGACGCATCATCTGGAGGCGGCGGACCTCCTTGTTCTTCACGTTCTTCGCTTCCGGGTAGAACGACGAGAGCGCCGCGACCGTCGACGCCAGCATCGACATCGGGTGCGCGTCGTAGCGGAAGCCGTCCATGAACGACTTGATGTTCTCGTGGACGTACGTGTGGATGGTGATCTTGGCCGTGAACTCTTCGAGCTGCGCCTTGGTCGGCAGCTCACCGTTCATCAGCAGGTAGCTGACCTCGAGGTGGCTCGACTTCTCGGCGAGCTGATCGATGGGGTAGCCGCGGTACTCGAGGATGCCCACGTCGCCGTCGATGAAGGTGATCGACGACTTGGTGTTGGCCGTGTTCAGGAACGCCGGGTCGTACGACATGAGACCGAAGTCCTTGTCGTCCGTCTTGATCTTGCGGAGGTCGATGGCCTTGATGCAGCCATTCTCGATCGGCATCTCGTACTGCTTGCCGGTGCGGTTGTCGGTAACGCTCAGGGTGTCCTTGGCCATGGTGCAGTGAATTCTCATCGGCCTTCGTCAGATTCAACGAAAAAGATAGAAGTCCTGCCCGTGTCGGGCCGATGGAAGATCGCAGTGCTGCTGATGGTGCTCGTCGGTGGCGCGCTCCTCGGGCGAACCATTCTGGGAGAGCGGTTTGAGGCGGGCTCGCTCGTCGATTCGCTGCGCGCCTTCGGGGCTGGTGGCGCCGCGATTCCGTTGTTTTTCCTACTCTTTGGAGTTTCAACGACTTTGCTGACGCCGGCGGTGGCGATGATGGCCGCGGCGGGCGTGACGTGGGGCTTCTTCCCGGGCTGGGTCATCGTCTGGGGCGCCGCCAACGTGTGGGCGCATGTGCAGTTCGCCGTCGGCCGCTGGCTCGGCGCCCACCAACTGGAGAGGTGGCTCGCCAACAAAGGCGGCGGCTTCGTGACCCGCGAGCTGAAGAACGGCGGGGTGATCGCCACGATCCTGGTGCGTCAGGTGCCGTTGCCCTTCATCGGCGTGAACATGACGGCGGGTGCGACGGCGCTCTCGTGGCGTCACTGGGTCGTCGGCAACGCGCTGGGCCTCGTGCCCAACTGCATCATCTACACGCAGCTCGCCGCCGCCATCGCCGACGGCGTGCAAGGCGCGAAGGAACAGGCGGCCATCCGCGCGCTGCTCTCGGGCGCGGGCATCTTCGTCGTCGGCCTCTTTTTCCGGTGGCTGCAGCGCAAGTTCCAGCCGCGAGACGACATGTCGGTGTCGTCAGGTACACAGTCGGAATGAGACGGGTGTCGGAACAGTCGCTGGCCAACGTCGCGCTGCACTACCTGCGGCGCTACTCGGCGAGTCGCAAGGGGCTGAGGCAGGTGTTGGAACGTCGCGTGAAACGCCACGTGCGCGAGAAGGGCGGCGATCTCGTCGCGGCGGGGCCGATGATCGACGCCGTGGTGACGCGCATGGTGAGCGCCGGCTACGTCGACGACGCGCGACTGGCCGAATCGAAAGCGGGCTCGCTGCATCGCGCGGGCAAGAGCGTGCGCGTGGTGCGGCTCAAGCTGCGGCAGAAGGGCATCGAGCCCGACGTCATCGCGCAGGTGACCCAGTCGACGTCAGGCCCGGAGCACGAGCTCGAGGCCGCGCTGACGCTGGTGAAAAAGAAGAAGCTGGGCCGCGACCCCGAGCGCAAGCAGAAGGACCTCGCGGTGCTGATGCGGGCGGGCTTCGGCTACGGCATCGCCAAGAAGGCGCTGACGGCTACTTGACGGTGCCGACGTAGACGAACGCGAGGCCGTTCATCAGCGGGTGCGCCTCGGCCTTCGAGAAGCGGCCGGTGTCCATCATCATCGCGGTGAAGCGATCGCCCGCGGGGAAGGCCGCCATGGTGCGCGGCAGGTAGTCGCCGGGCGCGTCGCTGCCGGTGACGATGCGGCCGAGCAGCGGCATCGCCGTCCTGGCCCACGCCCGGTAGAACGCGCCGAAGAGGCCGGTGGGCTGACCGAACTCCAGCACCACCACGCGGCCGCCGGGCTTCACCACGCGCGCCAGCTCGCCGCAGCAGACCTTCGGGTCATCGACGTTGCGGATGCCGAACGAGATCGACGCCACCGTGAAGCGATCGTCGGCGTAGGGCAGCTTCATCGCGTCGGCGACCTCGAACGTGATGTCGAGGCCCAGCTGCTTCGCCTTCTGTGGCGCCGTCGACAACATGTCGGCGTTGAAGTCCGTGCCGACGACCTCGCCCGGGCCGACGGCCTTCTTGAACGCGATGGCGAGATCGCCCGTACCGGTCGCGCAGTCGAGCACCGAGTCGCCGTGCTGGGCGCCCGAGCGCTTCACCGCCACCTTGCGCCAGCGCCGATGAATGCCCATCGACAGCACGTCGTTGAGCGCGTCGTAGCGAGGGGCGATCTGCGAGAACATCTGGTGCACTTGCTGGCTCATCGCGAACCTCCGACGACGGCGAGGGGCTCCGAGTGGCTCAAGCTGCGGCCGACGGCCTGCAGCACTGCGGGCAGCGTCTTCATCAGGCCACCGAACATCTCGGGCGTCAGCGCCTGCGGCCCGTCACACAGCGCGGTCTCGGGCGTGGGGTGCACCTCGACGAGCAAGCCGTCAGCGCCAGCGGCCGCGGCGGCCAGCGACATCGGCACCACCAGCGAGCGCACGCCGGTGGAGTGCGACGGGTCGACGAGCACCGGCAAGCGGGAACGCTCGCGCACCCAGGCCATGCCCGCGAGGTCGAGCGTGTTGCGCAGCGTGTTGTCGAAGCTGCGGATGCCGCGCTCGCAGAGCACGACCTGATCGTTGCCGCCGTCGACGATGTACTCAGCAGCCAGCAACCACTCTTCCAGCGTCGCGCCGAAGCCGCGCTTGAGGACCACCGGGCGCTTCGTCCTGGCGACTTCGCGCAGCAGCGAGAAGTTGTGCATGTTGCGCGCGCCGATCTGCAGCACGTCGACGTACTCGGCCATCAGCTCGAGCTGCGTGACGTCCATCACCTCGCTCACCACCGGCATGCGCAGCTTCTTGCCTTGCTCGGCCAGCAGCTTGAGCCCGACCTCGCCGAGCCCCTGAAACGAGTAGGGCGAGGTGCGCGGCTTGAACGCGCCGCCACGCAGCACGTGGGCGCCTTCCGCTTTCACCGCGGACGAGGCCGCGTCGACCTGCGCCGCGTTCTCCAGCGCACACGGTCCGGCGCAGACGGTGAAGCTCCCGTCGCCGATGGTGAGGCCGTAGCCGAGCGAGACGCGAACCGTCTCGTCGCCCGCCTTCCGCAGCACCTTTCTCGCCTCGTGGCCCGCCATGAAGTGCTCCTGTTCAACCAGTTCAAGCTGTTTTGAACTTGGTGATGCATCTATAGCGGCCTTGCTTTAGAAGACAACACCGCCGTGGGGAATGCGTTCGACAGCCTGACGTACGTCGCGGTCGCGCGGGCCGCGAAAACCGGCGCGTTGCTGCGGCTTGGGCCCGAGCCACTTTCGGTCTGCTGGTCGAACCCATCACGAAAGATCCACGTCGTCGGCCTCGGCGTCGCGGGCGAAGCGATGGGCGAGGTGCGTTGGCTCGGCGCGTCAGCGAGCGCGAGGCCTCCGGCGCTGTGGTTCGGCGGTTGGGCGTTCGATTCAGCGCGGTCGTGGGCAGGCTTTGGCGCCGAGCGCTGGGTGCTGCCGGAAGTGCTCGCCTGGTGGGACGGCGCGCAGACCTGGCTGGCCGCGTTCGGTGTCGAAGGAACTTCCGAAGCGACGTTGCTCGCCCGGCTCGATCGCGTGGAAGAGGTCGAGCCGGCGCAGACCGCTTCCATGCGGGTCACCGCTGGCGATCGCGCGGCGTGGGACCGCCGGGTGCAGGGCGTGCTGGAAACGATCTCCAGCGGCGCGTGTACGAAGATCGTGCTGGCCCGGGAGATCGAGATCGACGGCGTGGCATCGGAGCGCGCGCTGCTGAAGTCGCTCGAGGCACGTCACCCGACGTGTTGGACGTTCCTCGTGCGCGGTCGCGATGGCGCGGCGTTCGTGGGCGCCTCACCCGAGACGTTGTTGG
Organism: uncultured Archangium sp.; assembly: GCA_964459885.1. Classification (GTDB taxonomy): domain Bacteria; phylum Myxococcota; class Myxococcia; order Myxococcales; family Myxococcaceae; genus Archangium_A. The sequence continues at coordinate 2,776 of CAYWON010000205.1, read as the reverse complement.
AATCGCACGGCGCCGAGCTGGCGGTCGACGCGCTGGCGGGGACGACGGCGGTCGGCCGCGGCGATGAGTTGCTGCGAAGCGACAAGGATCTCCGCGAGCACCGCGCCGTGGTCGAGGGCATCCGCGCGTCGCTCGCGCCGTTCGTGACGCAGCTCCACGTGCCCGACGCGCCGGTCGTGAAGCGGCTCGCCAACGTGGAACACCTGTTCACGCCCGTGCGCGCCGTCTTGAAGCCGGGTGTTCAGGCGCTCGAGGTGGCGCGCGCGCTCCACCCGACGCCTGCGGTCGCCGGCACGCCGCGCGAGTCGGCGGTGCGCTGGCTGCGCGAGCACGAGGGCTTCTCGCGCGGTTGGTACGCCGGCGCGGTCGGCGCGATCGGGCCCGACGGCGTCACGCTGGCGGTCGCGCTGCGGTCGGCGTTGCTGCACGGCGAGCGCGGTCGCGTGTTCGTCGGCGCGGGGCTCGTCGCCGGCAGCACGGCCGATGCCGAGTGGCTCGAGACCGAGCGCAAGTCGTGGGCGATCACTGGAGGTGCGGCATGAGCGCGACGCTCAATCAGCGGTGGGCGGCGACGATCGTCGGCACGCTCGTCGGCAGCGGGCTCCGTCACGCCGTCATCGCGCCGGGCAGCCGCTCGACGCCGCTCGCGTTGGCGTTCGCTGATCGCGCCGACGTGAAGATCTGGTCGGTTATCGACGAACGCTCGGCGGCCTTCTTTGCGCTGGGGCTGGCGAAGGCCACGCAGTCGCGCGTCGCGGTGTTGTGCACCTCCGGCACGGCGGGCGCGCACTTCCTGCCTGCGGTGATGGAGGCCTGGGCTGGCGCGACGCCGATCGTGATGCTGACCGCCGATCGCCCGTGGGAACTTCACGGCTTTGGCGCCCCGCAGACCATCGCGCAGGTCGGCATGTTCGGTCGGTACGTGCTGGGCGACGAAGCGCTGCCGACGCCTGACGAGGCCGCGCTCGAGCACGTGGTCGCCGTCGTCGCGCGGTTGCTCGCGAAGGGCCGCGGGCCTGTGCACGTGAACGTGCCGTTCCGCGAGCCGCTCGCGTCGCCCGATGGCGCGGCGGGACCGACGATCGATCCGTACGTCGCGCAGTACGCCGTCGCCGCTCCGTCGGTCGATCTGTCGGCGGTGCTCTGGGCGATCGCCGGCGCGCGGCGTGGCGTCATCGTGTGTGGGCCGCGCGATCGCGACGACGACTTCGGCGCCTGGGTGCACGCGCTGTCACGCCAGACCGGCTTTCCGGTGCTCGCGGAGGCGTCGTCGAACGCGCGCTTCGGGTTCGCCGACGCGGTGACCTTCAGCGACGCGCTGCTGCGCAACGCGAGGTTCGCCGACGTCATGCGCCCCGACGTGGTGCTGCGCTTCGGCGGCGGCCTGACGCCGAAAGGCCCGCAGACCTGGCTCGACGGATCAGGCGCGAAGCAGTTCCATTTCTGCGACGACGGCGCGCAGTTCGACCCGCTGCACCGCGCGACGATGGTGTTGCCGTTCACCAAGGCGCTGCGCTTCGAAGGCCAGCCGACCGTCGAGCAGCGCGAGTACCGGGATCAATGGCTGGCCGCGCAGCGCAAGGTGGTCGACGCGCTGGCGCGGGAGCCCGCCGAGCTGAACGAGCCGCTGGTGGCGCGCGAGTTCATCGCCGCGTTGCCCGAAGGCGCCAACGTCGTCTTGTCGAGCTCGATGCCCATTCGCGACGTCGACGCCTTCGCGTCGAGTGGCCGCGCGCTGCGTGTGTTCACCAACCGCGGCGTCAACGGCATCGATGGCGTGACGTCGACAGCGCTGGGCGTCGCCGCGGGCTCTGGCAAACCGACCGCGCTGTTGATCGGCGACGTGGCGCTGCTGCACGACCTCACTGCGTGGCTGACGGCCCGCGTGCACGGCCTCTCGTTGACGGTGTTGGTGGTGAACAACGACGGCGGCGGCATCTTTCATTTCCTGCCCGTCGCTGAGCGCACGCCGCACTTCGAAGCGCTCTTTGGCACGCCGCACGGCGTCGACCTGTCGCACGTGGCGTCGCTCGCGGGCGCAAAGTTGCATCGTCCGGCGGACATGGCGGCTCTTCGGACTGCGCTGCGCGACGGCCTCGGCGGTGGGCTGCACCTGATCGAGGTGAAGACCGATCGCCGCGCCAACGTGGACGCGCACCGCGCGCTGTTCGCACGACTCTCGGAGGCAACGTCATGACGTTGAAGACCATCAGCTGGGGCCACGGCGAGACGAAGGCGCTCTTCGTTCACGGCTTTGCTGGCACGGCGGGCGCGTTCTCACACCTCGAGCCGCTGTTGGGCGACGTCTTCAGCGCCACCAGCGTCGAGCTGCCCGGGCACTCGGGCACGCCGGTCGCCACGTGGGAAGAGACCATCGACGCAGTGGGCGGCCTGCTGACGCCGGGCACCGTCTTGCTCGGCTACTCGCAGGGCGCGCGCATCGCGCTGGGCGTGGCGGCGCGATTCCCCCAGTTGGTCGGTCGCCTCGTGCTCGAGTCCTGCGCGCCCGGCTTCCGCCGTCGTCACGACAGGCTGCTGCGTCGCCGGGCCGACGAGGCGCTCGCTGATCTCGTGCTCGAGCGCGGCGTGGAATCGTTCGTCGCCTATTGGGAGAACCTGCCGCTCTTCGCCGGGCTGCGAGCCTTGCCCGCGGTGGAACAGGCTGCGATTCGCTCCCGTCGCATCGCGCACACCGCTGAAGGGCTGTCGGGCGCGCTGCGAAACCTCGGGCAGGGCGCGCAGCCGGACCTCTCGCCGGAGCTGCAGGGCCTGCGCA
>CAYWON010000204.1:0-10060 GCA_964459885.1 uncultured Archangium sp. | reverse complement strand
CGGCGGCCCGCATTCCTACCGAGAGCGAACGAACTTCTGATCTGCCGTACTAGCCCGCAGGCGGCGTCTTCATCGGGTACGGCACGAACACGACCTCGTTGAACCCCGCGGTGATCAACAACGCGCGCACCTGCCGCTCGGCCGACTCGCGCGCCCGCTCTCTCAGCCGCGCGTCCGCTTCCACCTCACGCTCGAACGCGTCCTTCGCCAACTCGAACAACTTCGCCGTCTGCGCCGAGTCGAGGTTCGAATCGATGATCTCCGTCTCTTCGGGTCGCAACGAGACCTGCGCCTTCAGCGGCGGCAGCGCCACTTCAACGCGCCGCCCCTGCACACGCAGCTGCTCCGCCGTCAGCTTCCCGAGGTCCAACCCCAGCGACACGTCAGCGAACACCAGCGCGCGGCCTTCCTTCGCCGCCACCGTCTGCTTGATGAAATTGAACACGTCGCCCCACACCGTCGCCGCGGGCGTCGGCTCCGGCGCGAAGGACACGCGCTTGTAGAGCCGCACCTCCAGCGTCTCGAGGCGCGCGACCTCCCGAATGCGCTCCACCAACGCCGGCGGGTCTGGTGGCCGCGGCGTCAACCCGTCGCGCCACACCGTCGCGAGGCCGAACCCCAGGCCGACCGCCACCAGCACCACCGCGAGCCGCGTGAGCCATCGCATGCGCCCAGCGTCGCCCACCCACCGGCCGCTGTGAATCGCCGCGCGCCCCGTCCGTCGCTGGCGGTAACGTTCACCAGCAAGGAGCCACCATGAAAACGACCCTCACCCTGCTCGCCCTGCTCTCGATGACCGCCCTCGCCCAACCGGCGCCCGCCCCCGCGCCCGGTAACGGTGAAGCCCCGCCCACCGAAGGCGCGTCAACCGCCACCAAGAAGGGCTCCGGCACCAAGAAGGAGAAGCCGGCTGCCGAGAGCACCGACGCGCCCGCGCCGAAGCCCGCCGACCCCAAGTGACGATGTAGGCCCCTGAATTCCCCCGAGGCGCGGCGCGCGTCGCAGTTTCGCTGCGCGCACACTCGCTGCACTCGGGGGTTTCATGCGCGTCGTCCTGTTGTCCGTCGCTCTCGTCTTCGCTTCCTGCGTCACTACCAAGCCAGCCGAGAAGCCCCAGGAAGACGAGCGCACTCAAGCGCGTTCCCAAAGCCCAGCACCAACCCGCAGTGCAGCAAGCGCCTCGAGTACGCCGACGGGTGCCTCAACGACAACTTCGACGCGTGCTATTTCGCGGGCACGTGCGTGCTGGCCGACGCGCTGGGCCAGCCCGAGGCCACGCAGAAGAAGCTGGCGCACGACGCCGCGCCCTTCTTCAAGACCGCGTGCACCGCCGGCATGGCCGAAGCGTGCCGCATGCGCGTTGGAAAACTGCAGAGCCCCGGAAACCACGCGTCAGCGCTGTGGGCCCCGCGTCAGGGGGCGAACGAGAACGTGCCGCCGCCGTCGTTGAGCGCGAAGCGCGTGGTGAACGTCACGTCACCGGTCGCGCCCAGGTAGAGCTCTACGCGGTCAACGCGCGAGAGGTCGACGCTGCCGGAGGGCGACGGCCACTGCGGGTCGCTCGTCTGCAGCGGCACGCGGAGCGCGCGGGTGCCGGTGCCTCGACTCAACAACGCCGCGCCTGCGGGCGTGAAGCGCTGCCAACCGTTGGGGCCGCACAGCACCACCGACACGCTGCGCACCGAGCTGCCGATGTTCCACCCCGTGCCGCCGTCATCGTTGCCGACCCACGAGTACGAGAAGTCGAGGTTCAACGTGCCGGCCTCGCGGAGGTCCCACCACTGCCCGGGCGCCGCGTTGGCGTACAGCACGTGCAGGCCTTCGCCGGTGCCGTTCCACAGCGGGCGCAGCCAGCTCATGGCCTCGGTGCCGCCGTCGCGCGAGCAACCGGCCGGCGGCGCCGCCAGCGCGTCGCGCAGCACGAACGCGCCCATGGTGACGCCTTCCGACGTCAACATGTCGGCCGGCCCGCCACAGCCGGGCTCGTTGTCGCTGGCTCCGTCGCAGTCGTTGTCGACGCCGTCGCGGCACACGTCGGTGGTGCGCGGGAGGTCCGACACGCAACGGCGCTCGAAGGCGACGCCGGTGAAGAGGCACTGGAAGCTGCCGGCGACGCACGCGCCGCTGGTGTTGGCCACGGTGCAGGCCTTCGCCGGGTCGTAGGCCTCGCCGGGGTTGACGGTGTCGGCGAACGGGCCGTCGTCGGGCAGCTGGTTGCAGTTGTCGTCGCGCTGGTTGCAGTACTCCGGCGCGCCCGGCCGCACGTCGGGCGTGCTGTCGTCACAGTCGCCAGCGCGGTCGACGTAGCCGGCAGGTTGCGCGCAAGCCTGCAGCACGCACGTCGCGCAGTCGCTGCCGTAGGTGTCGCCGTCAGCGTCGCGGTACCAGCGAATGCCGGGCAGGCCGTTGTCGATGACGCCGTCGCAGTCGTCGTCGAGGCCGTTGCAGCGCTCGCCGACATCGGGGCTGACGGTGTCGTCGGCGTCGTTGCAGTCGCCCGCCTTCGTCACCCAGCCGCCCTGCTGCGGCCCGCGACAGAACGGGCGCCCGCTGTCGTCCCAGCCCACGCCGTCACCGTCGGCGTCGTTGTAATAGGTCGTCGTCGGCCCACCGCCGGGGCACGCGCCGTCGACGGGCAACGTCGGGCACGCCGGCGTGCCGCCAGGCTTGCAGCACACGCCGTCGTCGCACGTGAAACCGTCGGGGCACTTCGCGCCGCCTTCACAGGCCCACGGCCCGTCGGACTTCCAGCCGCTGAAGCAACCAGAGAGCAGGACGAAGCTCATCAACCACGCGCGCCTCACGGGCCGAACCCCAGCTCGTTGAAGGTGACGGTGAAGCCGCCGGTGTTGAACACCAGCACCTCAACGCGGCTCACGTTTGACGTGTCGAAGCCCGAGCCAACACCGATGAGCCAGCCGTTCGCGCCCGGGTCGTTGAGCGTCAGCGTGCGCGTGAACGTGGTGACGCCGTCGAAGACGCCATCGGCGCCATTGGCCGTACGAATGCGGATGAACTGCGAAGGGTCGGTGCCGCAGAGGTACACCACCGGGTCGTGCACGCTGCCTTCGGGGTTCCACCCCGTCGTCGACGTCGACATCGACAGCTTCAGCTGCGCGCCGAGGTTGCTGAGGTCCCAGGTGCCGGCGTCGGCCTTCGAGAAGCTGTACACGTGGTAGTTGCTGCCGGCCGTGCCCGTCCACGTGCGGTTGTTGGCGCTGACGGTCTCTGGCGTACCGGCCAGCGGCATCTGGCAGCTGGTGTTGAGCTGCGAGGTGCTGGCCATGTGCTTGGCCTGGAAGACGAGGCCCGGCGTGGTGAACACGTCGCGTGGGCCGCCGCAGTCAGGCCCGTTGTCAGGCGTGCCGTCGCAGTCGTTGTCGAGGCCGTCGCAGATTTCCCGCTGCGGCCGCGCGATGCCGCGACACACGCGGCCGACGAGCTGCCCGTTCGACTCGCAGCGAATGGTGCCCGCGCGGCACTCACCCAGCTTCGTGTCGTCGTCGCACGGGAAGTTGCGGCTCGTGTCGTCGTCGGCGTCGATGAAGACGGTCTCGGCGACGTCCGACACGTTGTTGCAGTTGTCGTCGAAGTTGTTGCAGAGCTCCGGCGCGTTGGGCTTGCGGCCCGGCGAGAGGTCGTCACAGTCGCCGCCGAGCGCCACGTAGCCTTCCGGCGCGACGCAGGCCTGCAGCGCGGCGTTGCCGAAGAGGTCGCCGTCTTCGTCGCGGTAGAACGTGGGGTTGCCGGGCAGGCCGTCGTCGATGACGCCGTCGCAGTTGTCGTCGAGGCCGTTGCACAGCTCCATCGCGCCGCTGTTCACGTCGACGCGCGTGTCGTCACAGTCGCTGGCCGTCAGGACCCACTTGCCTGACGACGGCTGGCGACAGAAGCGGTCGCGCACCTTCTCGTTGCCTTCGCCGTCGCCGTCTTCATCGCGGAAGAAGACCAGCGGCTCACCACTCGGGCACTGGTTGTTGAAGGGCCGCGTGGGGCACGACGGCGAGCCGCCGGGCACGCAGCAGATGCCCTCGTCACACGCGTAGCCCTCGGGGCACACCTCGCCGGCGCTGCAGGCCCAGGGGCCGCCGAGGTCCCAGCCCTTGAAGCAGCCGCTCGTCGCGACGACGAACGTGAGGAGACAGAGACGACGCATCGCTCAGTCCGTGACCGCGTCGATGATGAAGAGGACGACGCCCGTGGCCGCGAGGCCGCCGCCGACGCCCATCAAGACGTTGCCGGTGTTGGCGTAGGCGTCTGACTCCGCCTGCAGGCGCTGCACCTCGACGAGCGTCGCGCAGTTGCGCACGTCGCCGCTGCACGACGAGAGCCCTTCCGCGGTGCCACGGCCGGCCGCGCCGACGACGAGCCCCGCCGCCAGCACCGCCGCGCCCGCCATGAAGGTGCCGTAGCTGACGCCGCGCAGCGCGCTCATCGACTTCGGCGCCTTGCCGCTGACGGCTTCGGTGGGGGCCTGCGCTTCGACCTTCACGCGGCTGCCTTCGGCGACCTCGAGGCGCTGCAAGACAGCGTGGCCTTCAGGAAAGACGACGTCGACGGCGTGCACGCCCGCGGGCACGGCCAGCACCTCGCCGGGCTTGGCGGTGCTCAAGCGACCGTCGACCTTCACCACGGTGCCGGGCTCGACCTGCAGGCTGAGGCCGCCGAAGCCCTTGCGCGCCCAACCGGGCAACAGCACTTCCAACGCGGGGCGCACGCCGACGTCGAAGCCATCGACGGTGCCTTCGCCGCGCTTGCTGGCGACCTTCTCGCCGTCGAGCCAGAGCTGCAGCTCGATGGACAGCTTGTCGCCCGTCTTGTCGGTGGCCTTGAGGTCGAGCAAGACCACGGCGGCAGCGTTGAGCGACGTGGCGAGCTGCTGCGCGCAGTCGTCACCGCAGCGGCGCGGCGCGCCCTTCTTGAAAGCCGGGCCTTCGCCGATGGACAGCGAGGAGACCTGCTTGAGCGCGGCTTCGGTGGCGCGCTGCACGCGGCGCACGTTGGTGTCGGGCACGCCGCTGGCGTCCAACACCGCGGCCACGAGGGCCTGCGCGTGCGCCAGCGTCGGCACGAGGAGCAAGACGAAGAGAAAGCGGAACACGGACCTGCTCGTCTACTACAGCGTGCCGCGCTCGCGAACGGTGGCGTCAGCGCCGCTGCTGCGTGCGCAGCTCTTCCACGGTGCGCTGCAGCTCCGCGTCGACGCGCGTGAGCCCCTGCGTCAGCGAGCCCGCCGTGTTGCTGGCCAGGCACAGCGCGTACATGTCGACGCCCGGCGACGCGCCGGCCGTGAGGTAGCACCCGCACGCGAAGCCGTTGCCCGCGGGCGCGCTCGAGTAGAGCGCCGACTGAAACCCCTTGCAGGTGCAGCCACCTCCGACGACGCGGCTGCCGTCAGGGCACCCCACGCCGCCGACGCCCGACGCGTCGTACGCGCTCACCGTCTGCACCGAGTACACCGGGTCGACATCGGCCGGCTGCTGACACGCGGACACCGCCACCATCACCATTCCCACCAGAGCTGCACGCATCACTGCCTCCTTGTTCAACCGTCGTTTACGGACCACACCTCGGAATCATCGACACCTCGACCGCTCCGCGCGTCGGCGTCACCAGCGTCACCGCGCCCTCGTCGAGGAACCACTGGCCCTGCAACAGCCGCTGGCCGTCCACCGTCACCACCACGGTCCCCGACTCCGGCGTCGACGCCAACGTGAAGGTCTGCTGCGTGCCAGCGCCTTCCAACGCGCGCGAGAGGTACGGCCACCAGTTGCCGATGCACATCGACCAGATGGACCCGTTCGTCGCCGTCGCCCACTGCAGCTGGGCGTCACCGCCGGTCACGCCGCAGCCTCCGAGCGGGCCGGCGACGTGCACGCGCATGCCGCGCTTCACCGTCGACACTTCGCGCAGCACCGCCGACGTCGTCGTCTCGCCGACCTTCGACACGCACAGCACAGTCAGCGACGCGCGCTCCCGCAGGAAGCCTCCGTTGACGTTGGCGTCCACCAACGCAGCGCCCGAGAGCGCCTTCTGCACGGCCTTCACGCAGCTGACCTCGAACGTCGGCCCGCGCGTCGCCGTCAGCAACGCGTCGAAGCGCGCCGCGGCCGTCGCGCCGGGTGAGACCCAACGACCTTCTGCATCACGCAGGAGCGCCGTCGCGTCGGCATCGGCGCGCAGCACACCCAGTCTCCAATCGAGGTCTGACGCCGCGAGGCCTTCCTGCAGCTCGCGCAGGTTGGTCTGCGCGCGCGTGAAGTCGGCGGTCGACAGCGTGCCGTCCACCACCACCAGCACGTCGGCCTGCCTCGGCGCGGCCGCGAAGCGCTCGACGTGGGGGCCGTCGACCAACGCCGCGCGCAGCGGCGTGTAGAGCGTCTGACGACCCGACGTGGTGGCCACGTCGAGCGCGAGCCGACCATGGACAGTGCCGCGAATCAGCGAAGGCGGCTCGAGCGACACCGACAACGTCGACCCGGGCGTCAGCGTGCGTGGAAACACGCCCTGCGCCAACGCCACGAAGCCGGGCGCCAGCAGCCGCTCGGCCGTCACCGTCGCGTCGCACACGTTGGTGAACGTCACCGTGCGCCGCCGCGGCGCGCACGACGAGGGCTCGGCGCCGAAGTCCACCTCCGGCGTGTCGCTCAGCAGGCACGGGCGCTCGCCCTTCGCGCGGAGCACCGCGGTGAGGCTCTGCCCGCCGGGCTGACTGCTGAGCGAGAGGCTGCCGGTGTGCTGCAGGCCGGGCGTGTCGAGCCACGCGCGCACCTCGAACGTGGCGCTGTCACCCACCGCGAGGTGCACCGGCCACGCCGGCGGCGGCGAGAGGCTGAAGTTGCCGAGCGTGGTGAACGCTGAAGGCCGCAGCTCGCACGGCACCGTGCCGATGTTCTTCACCGTCCACGGCGCGGTCGCGGCGCGGGCGAAGTCCACGCTGCCGAACTCGATGACGCCGGGCGCTTCCAGCGTGCACGCGTTGCCCGACGGCACGGTGGCCGAGACCACAATTTCCAGCGGCGGCGCATCGGCCAGGCGCGTGCGCAGCGTCACGTTCCAGCGGCGCGCGCCAGGGTCGTACGTGCGCAGCGTGATGGGGAGGTCGACGGCGCGACCCGGCGCCAGCCCGCGCTCGTGGTTGAAGCCCTCGACGGCGGCCACGCACGAGCCGGTGAAGCTCCAGGTGCCCACGCAGAGGTCGACCGGCGGGTCGACCGCCCACGGCACGCCGTCGTCAGCGAAATAGAGCCAGCGGTCGCCAGCGTTCTCGAGCCGCACGGTGGCGCGCGCGACGGTGCCGGCTTCCACCACGCCGAGGTCGATGGCGGTGTCGCCCAGCACCGGAATCGCGCCGGCGCCGGTGCCGCGCATGCTGAAGCGCGCCAGCACCGGCAGCGTGGTGCTCTGAAACGAGATGGTGGCCTTGTGCAGCCCGTTGCGGCGCGGCGTGAAGTGCACCGCGACCTCGCGGCTCGCGCCCACGGGCACGTCGACCGAGGTCACCTCGCCCAGCGTGAAACCTTCACCCGTGATGGAGAGTCGCGCGAGCGAAGCAGGGGCGTCGCCGACGTTGACGAAGCGGGCCTGCTTCGTGGCCGTCTGCAGTCGCTCGACCTCTCCGAAGTCGCCGTCGAAGATCAGCAGCAGCTGCCCGCGGGGACCGCCGGCGGAAGGCGGCGACGTGGGCGGGGCGACGGGCGCGGGCTCACACGCGGCCAACAGGCCCAGGGCGCCCAGCGCGCTGATCAATCGAACCATCCCCACCTCACGTTTCACCCCGGCCGGAGCGTCAGAAACAAAGCACGGCGCGCAACCGTTTGACCATCAACCGCGCCGCATTGCGTCGTCACGGCGCGGTGCCCCACCGAGGGAAAACTGGAGCTTTGAGGCGGCGCTGTGTTCAGGTCCCGCGCCATGTCGCAACCCCTGCTTCCCCGCATCGATGCCTGCGCTGACGTCATCCGCAAGAAGGCGCCCGGCTTCACCCCGAAACTCGGCGTCATCCTCGGCAGCGGCCTCGGCGCGTTCGCCGACTCGCTCGAGAAGGCAGTCAGCATCGAGTACCGCGAGCTGCCTGACTTCCCCACGTCGTCGGTGCACGGTCACGCGGGCCGGCTGGTGCTGGGCTACCGGGGCAACGTGCCGGTCGTCGCCATGCAGGGCCGCGTGCATTTCTACGAGGGCTACGCGCCGTGGCAGGTGGCGTTCCCCGCGCGCGTGCTGTGCCGGCTGGGCGTCAAGCACCTCACCGTCACCAACGCGGCGGGCGGCATCAACACCGGCTTCAAGGTCGGCGACCTGATGGCCATCACGGATCACCTCAACCTCGCGGGCTTCAACCCGCTGGTGGGCCCCAACGAAGACGCGCTGGGCCCGCGCTTCCCCGACATGTCGCACGCGTATGACCCTGCGGCGCGCGAGGTGCTGCTCGCGTCGGCCAAAGCCGTGGGCACGTCGCTGCAGCAGGGCGTGTACGTGAGCCTGTCGGGCCCGAGCTACGAGACGCCCGCGGAGATCCGCATGCTGCGCACGCTGGGCGGCGACGCGGTGGGCATGTCGACGGTGCCGGAGGTCATCGTGGCGCAGCACATGGGCGTCAAGGTCACCGGCATCTCGTGCATCACCAACCTCGCGGCAGGCATCAGCGACCAGAAGCTCTCGCACGATGAAGTGTCTGAGGTGGCCAACAAGGTGAAGGACACCTTCACGAAGCTGCTCGGGCGCTTTCTCGACGACGTGGCGAAGACTGTCTGATTTCTTCGGCAGCACATGGCAGACAAGAAGCGGAAGGTTGATGACGAGCGCCGCGACAGCCCGCGCGTGCCGATGAAGTTCCTCGTGCGCGACATCGGGCTGCGCGACGGCGAGTGGGAAGAGCGCGAAGGCGACCTCTCGCTCGGCGGCATTTCGTGGAAGGGCAAGACCGCGCCGCACGGCACCGAGGTCGACGTGCGCTTCCGCTTGCCGATGGTGCCGAAGGAAGTGCGCGCGCGCGGCGAGATTCTGCGCGTGAAGGCCGCGGGCGTGGGCATCGATTTCCACCTGCGCTTCACCGAGCTCGACGTGCGCAGCGAGCTGGCCATCGCGCGCTACCTCGACGACTGGATGGCGAAGGTCCGCTGACGCGGCTCCTGACAGCCCGCTGTCAACGCAGGTCTCTACGGTGCTTCTCACGCGACGGACTTCACCGCGCGTCAACGAAGGAGCACCCATGCAGAGCGCCATCACCTGGTTCGAGTTGTTCGTCACCGACATGCCGCGCGCCGTGAAGTTCTACGAAGCGGCGCTGGGCACCACGCTGGAACAGAAGGACTTCATGGGCGAGCCGCACGCGCTGCTGGGCGGCGGCGCGCTCGTGAAGCGCGAAGGCCGCGCCCCGAGCGAAGCGGGCGTCGTGGTGTACCTCAACTGCGCCGGGAAGCTCGACGAGGTGCTGCGCCGCGTGCCCGCTGCGGGCGGCGCAGTCGTTGCGCCGAAGTCGTCCATCGGGCCGCAGGGCTTCGTGGCGATGATTCGGGACAGCGAAGGTAATCAGGTAGGGCTGCACGCGGCGCCGCAATGAGGTCTGATGCCGGTCGGCAATGACCGAGCGCTTCTGGTTCCAGAACTCCATCGAAGGGCTCTACGTGCGAGGGCTCGGCAAGCTGCTGGGCCCAGCAGAGAAGGCCGCGCTCGCGAGGGTCGGCCTGCGCGTCGACCAGCTGCAGCCGGCGTACTCAGAAGCAACGGTGCTGGCCGCGCTGCGCGTCGTCGGGCCCGTGGTGTTGCCGAACGGCACGTGGGAACAGCAGCTCCACCGACTCGGGGTGCTGACCGTGGTGGGCTACTTCGACACCGTGCTGGGCCGGGCGCTCGCGGGCATGCTGCGCGTCGTCGGGCCTGAGCGCGGCATCGGCTGGCTCGACCGCAACATGCGCAGCCTCACCAACTACCTCAACGTGCGCGTCCTGAGCGTGAGCCGCGGGGAGAGGACCGCCGACATCGAGGTGGCGCCGGTCGGCGAGTTCGCGCACTTCCTCGTCGGCATCTTTGACGGCAGCGGCTCGCTCCAGTCCGACGG
>CAYWON010000203.1:0-10121 GCA_964459885.1 uncultured Archangium sp. | reverse complement strand
CTGTGCCACCGGACGAACCTGCGGTGCCCGCGCCCGCGCTGATGACGACGCGCTCCAGGCGCACCGACGCCGAGTTGACGATGAGCGCGCCGTACGCCGTCGCCGACGTACCGCCCGGGTTGGCGCCGTTGAAGGTCATGAGCTGCACCACCGCGTTGTTGGCGTTGACGATGGAGAGTGGCGTGTTGACGCCGGTCACCGTGACGGCAGTGACGAGCGAGCGCGACCACGACGGCGCGGTGTAGCCACCGTAGAGGCCTTTGTTGGCCGCGAGGCTGACCTGCCCGAGGTAACCACCGCCCGCCACGAGCACGTCGCGCTTGTTGGTGGCGATGGCCGCCGACATCGCGCCCGCGAGGGTCAGCTTGGGCGCGAGGCGCGTGCCCGCGTTGCCGTCGTTGCCGGTGTTGGTGACGAAGATGGAGTTGTTCACTTCGCCGTCGATGCCGTCGCAGTTCGCGTCGACGAAGGCGAGGTCAGGGAAGTCCGTCGCCGACTGGAACGTGCAGGTGTATTCGCAGCCGTCCGCCATGTTCTCGTTGATGTCCCAACGGTTGGGCTGACACGCATACGTGCAGCCACCGGCGCTGCAGCTGGCCGACGCGCCCGGCAACGCGGTGCACGCCGCGCCGCAGCCACCGCAGTTGTTCACGTTGGTGTTGATGTCCACCTCACACCCGTCGGGGTGCAGCCCGTTGCAGTTGCGGTTGCTGCCGACACACGTGGCCACCTGGCAGCTGCCGCTGACGCACGCCTCGTTCGCGTTGGCGAGGTTGCAGACGTTGCCGCACGCGCCGCAGCTGTTGACGTTGGTGTTGGTGTTCACCTCGCAGCCGTCGCCGTACACGCCGTTGCAGTTGGCGAAGCCGCCGCTGCACGCCAGCACGCCGCAGCTGCCCGCCGTGCACTGGCTCGCCACCACGTTGGCCGCCGTACACACGTTGCCGCACGCGCCGCAGTTGTTGACGTCGGTGGCCAGCACGAAGCCCTCGTCGACGCCGGTGTCGCAGTCGTTGTCGATGCCGTCGCAGATCTCCACGCCGCCGTTGCTCGGCGTGCAGAAGTACTCGCAGCCGTCGGCCGTCGCGCCGTTGGCGTTGACCCAGCCCGCCTGACACGCGCCGATGCCACAGCTGCCGCCGACGCAGACCGGCGCCGCGTGCGCCAGCACACACGCGTTCCCACACGCGCCGCAGTGGCTCACGTTGTTGCTCGAGTTCACCTCGCAGCCGTCGCTGACCTGCCCGTTGCAGTCGCGGAAGTTGCCGGTGCACGACGCCACCGTGCACGCGCCGCTGCTGCAGCCCGGCGTGCCGTTGGCCACGCTGCACGCGTTGTTGCACGCGCCGCAGTGGCTCACGTTGGTGTTGCTGTTGATTTCACAGCCGTCCACCACCTGGCCGTTGCAGTCGCGGAAGCCGCTGTTGCACGCGCCCACCGCGCACGCGCTGCCCACGCAGGCCGGCGTGGCGTTGGCCACCGCGCACACGTTGCCGCACGCGCCGCAGTTGTTGACGTTGTTGCCCGAGTTGATTTCGCAGCCGTCGGCCAGCTGGCCGTTGCAGTCGCGGAAGGCGCCGCTGCACGTGCCGATGACGCAGTCGCCGTTGCTGCAGGCCGCCGTCGCGTTGGCCGCGCTGCACGCGTTGCCGCAGGCGCCGCAGTGGCTGACGGAGCTGTTGGTGTTCACCTCGCAGCCGTCGGTGAGGCTGCCGTTGCAGTTGGCGAAGCCGCCGTTGCACGCGATGGCGCAGCTGCCCGTGTTGCACGACGGCGTGCCGTTGCTGGCGTTGCACACGTTGCCGCACGCGCCGCAGTTGGCGGTCGACGCGTTGGTGTTCACTTCACAGCCGTTGGCCGCGTTGGTGTCGCAGTTGGCGAAGCCCGCGTTGCAGGTGATGCCGCACGCGCTGTTGCTGCACGTGGGCACGCCGTTGGTGGCGTTGCAGGCCGCGTTGCACGCGCCGCAGTGCTGCGGCGACGTCGTGAGGTTCACCTCGCAGCCGTCCGACGCCACGCCGTTGCAGTCAGCGAAGCCCGGGTTGCACGAGAGAATCTGGCACGCGCCGCCCTGGCAGCGCGGCACCGCGTTGGGCAGGTTGCAGCTGACGCCGCACGCGCCGCAGTGGTTGAGCGTGGTGTTGAGGTTCACCTCGCAGCCGTCGCCAATCTGCCCGTTGCAGTCGGCGAAGCCGGTGCCGCACGCGATGCCGCAGATGCCGTTGTTGCAGGCCGGCGCGCCGTTGGCCGCGCTGCACACGTTGCCGCAGGCGCCGCAGTTGTTGATGTCACCGGCGGTGAAGGTCTCGCAGCCGTTGGCCGTCTGGCCGTCGCAGTTGCGGTAGCCCGGGTTGCAGCTGCCGATGGCGCAGGTGCCGCTGCTGCACACCGGCGAGGCGTTGGGCGTCAGGCACGCCACGTTGCACGCGCCGCAGTTGTTGAGGTCGGTGTTGATGGCGACCTCGCAGCCGTCGCTCGCCACGTTGTTGCAGTTGCGGAAGCCCGGGTTGCACGCCGTCACCGTGCACGCGCCGCTCGCGCAGCCCGCGGTGCCGTTGGCCGCGCTGCAGCCGTTGTTGCACGCGCCGCAGTTGTTCACGTCGTTCTGCGTGTTCACCTCGCAGCCGTCGGTGATGAGCGTGTTGCAGTTGTTGAAGCCCGGGTTGCAGCTCTGGATGCCGCACGCGCCTCCGGTGCAGGCCGGCGTGGCGTTGGCCGTGGCGCAGCTCGCGCCGCACGCGCCGCAGTTCGCGAGGTCCTGGTTGGTGTTCACCTCGCAGCCGTCGACGTAGACGCTGTTGCAGTTGGCGCGGCCGGGGTCGCACGCGGTGATGCCGCAGCTCGACGCGCTGCACGCCGTGGTCGAGAACGGCGCGCTGCAGGCGCGGTTGCACTGGCCGCAGTGCGAGGCGTTGCTGGTGAGGTCGAAGTCTTCGTCGACGCGGTTGTCGCAGTCGTTGTCGATGCCGTCGCACTGCTCGACGCCGCCCGCCGTGCGGATGCAGTTGTACTCACACCCGTTGGCTGAATCGCCGTCGACGTCCCACCAGTTGCTCTGGCACGTGTACGCGCAGCTGCCGTTGCTGCACGTCGAGTTGGCGTTCGCGGTGTTGCACGCGTTGCCGCACGCGCCGCAGTTGGCCACCGACGAGTTGGTGTTCACTTCGCAGCCGTCGGCCACGGTGCCGTTGCAGTTGGCGAAGTTGGCGTTGCAGGTGCCCACGCCGCACGTGCCGTTGACGCAGGCGGCGGTGGCGTTGGGCGTGAGGCAGGCGTTGCCGCACACGCCGCAGTGCGCGACGTCGGCCTGCAGGTCGACCTCACAGCCGTTGCTGTAGCTCTGGTCGCAGTTGCCGCGGCCGGTGACGCAGTTGCCGATGGCGCACTGGCGCGCGTTGCACGCGTAGGTCTCGACGGTGTTGCCGGCCACGCTGCACACCAGGTTGCACATGCCGCAGTTGTTGGGGTCGCTGACCAGGTTGAAGCCGTCGTCGACGACGCCATCGCAGTCGTTGTCGACGCCGTCGCACACCTCCACGCCGCCGTCGCTGGGCGTGCACGGGTACTCGCAGCCGTTGGCCGCCACGCCGTCGAGGTTCGACCAGCCCGGCTGGCACTGCTGCACTGCGCACAGGCCCGCGACGCACGCCGGCACCGCGTTGGTCAGCACGCACGGCATGTTGCACGCGCCGCAGTGCATGACGTCGGTCTGCGTCGAGAAGCCGTTGTCCACCTGGCCGTCGCAGTCGTCGTCGCGGCCGTTGCAGAGCTCGACGCCGGGCGTGCCGGGCGTGCAGACCTGCGCAGCGCCGCTGATGCACGCGGCCACCGCGCGCAGACACTCGCCCTCGCCGCAGGTGATGTCGCCCAGGCCCTCGTCAGTCTGGCCGTTGCAGTCGTCGTCGACGCCGTTGCACACCTCGGCCGTCGGCGTGCGCGCGTTGCACGCGGAATAGCCCTCGGGCGGGCGGCACACGCTGACGCCGGTGCAGGTGCCGAAGTTGTTGGTGATGTCGCAGGGCTTCTGTTGGCCCGACGTGGCGGCGATGCACTCGCAGGTGCCCGATGACGGCTGGCACTGCTTCGGCGCCGGCGCGCCTGACACCGACGTGGAGTCCGCGCAGCGGAACGTCGACGGGCACGTCTCGTCGAAGCTGCAGTCGCGGCCGCAGAACGACGTCTCACCCAGCACGATGCACTTGTCCGCTGGCTGCGGGCAGTCGCTGTCTTGCGTGCACGCCTTGCAGAGGCCTGCGCGCTCCGGCACGCACGCGTAGCGGTTGCCCGTCAGCGTGGTGCAGACGTCGGAGCCGCGACAGCCCGCGGTGCACGCGCGCAGGCAGACCTTCGGCGCGCCCTGTACGGAATCGCACAGCGACGTTTCACACCGGTCATCACTCTCGCAGGGCTCCCCTTCGGGGATGGGCGTTTCAACCGCAGTGCGACGCTGGCAGTTGCATGCAGAGGTCAGCGTCGCGAGGGCCAGGGCCATCGCGAGCAACGCGGTGTTTGAGCGCATGTTGTGGGTTCGCCGGTGTGGGGGAGTGAAGCGGCCCCCGCAGAAGACCAGCGCACCGCGCACATCGTCAATTCTTCGTCACATCAGCGCCACGTGACGCGCAGTGTCGCGCTCGGCAGGGTGACGCGCTCGATGGTGACTTCGCCTTCGCGGCCCAGCACCTCGAGGCCGCCCTGGAGAATGCCAATCCAATACGTGGGGACGCCCTGCACTTCGTTGACGGTGATGAGGGCGGTGTTGGCGTCGAGCAGCGTGGTCTCGGCGCGCGTGAAGTTGTCGGAGGTGCGGAACGCGCGGTCCAACCGGGCCAGCGTGCGGGCGGGGCCCACCACGCGCAGCAGCGCAGCGACGGCCGAGCCCATCAGCGTGTCTTTCCACCCGCGAATGAAGTTGAGCCCCAGCAGCCGCATCGCTTCGTCTTGGGCGACGTCGGGCCAGGTGAAGACGGCGATGGCGATGAGGTGCGGCGACCAGGTGGCGACGGGAATGGCGGGGGGCAGCTTGTCGACGTCGAGGCCGCGGGCCTTGAGGTGTTGCTTGAGCTCCGGCGTGGCGCGGGGGCCGAGCCCCTTCAGCAGCCCATCGACGGAAGAAGGAAAGACGTACCGCTCGGCAGACATGTGCCGCCCATATAGCCGTGGGGCACGCCGCGCGCCGCTGACATAGAAGGCGCAGTCACTGCCGTGAGCCGTTCGCGCGATGAGCAACGCTGGGAAGTGCCCGACGGGTTGACCGTCGACGGCGTGCTGGGCCCTGACGGCGCGCTGTCGTCGGCGCTCGAAGGGTACGAGCACCGCCCACCTCAGCTGGAAATGGCGCACGCGGTGGACAAGGCGCTGCGCGAGGGCCGTTACCTGTTGGCGGAAGCGGGCACCGGCACCGGGAAGACGTTGGCGTACCTCGTGCCGGCGTTGCTCTCAGGCAAGCGCGTCGTGGTGTCGACGGCCACGCGCACGCTGCAAGAGCAGATCTTCACCAAAGACCTGCCGCTGCTGCGCGACGAGGTGGGGCTGCCGGTGAAAGCCGCGCTGCTGAAGGGCCGCAACAACTACCTGTGCGCGGCGAAGTTCGAGCGCTTCGAGTCGTTCCCCTTGTTCTCGGCGCCGGGCGAAGCGGAGCACTGGGACGCGTTTCGTGAGTGGGCGATGTCGACCGAGTCAGGCGACCGCAGCGAGACGACGGTGCCCGACAACTGGGCGACGTGGCAGCAGGTGTCGACGACGTCGGAGTCGTGCACCGGCACGCAGTGTCCGTTCTACGAGAACTGCTTCGTGACGCGCGCGCGCAGGGCCGCGGCGGAATGTCAGCTCATCGTCGTCAACCACGCGCTCTTCTTCGCCGACCTCTCGCTCAAGCAGCGCGGTGAAGAGCTCGAGCTGGGCGTGCTGCCCTCGTACGACGCGGTGGTCTTCGACGAAGCGCACGCGCTGGAAGAAGTGGCGACGGAGTACTTCGGGCTGACGGCCTCTTCAGGGCGGCTCGCGGTGCTGGCCACCGACGTGCTCGAGAACGTGCCCAAGACGCACGCGCACTCGGCGACGCTGACGGCGATGGCGCTGGAGCTGCGGTCGCGCAGCGAGCAGCTCTTCACGAAGCTGGCGGTGGTGCTGACCGGCGACGTCCCCTCTCCCCATCGGGGAGAGGGTCAGGGTGAGGGGCCAACCTTTCACGACACGCGTCTGTTGCCTGAATCCCTCTCACCAGTCCGCGGTGAAGGCGCGCTGGTGCTCGAGACGCTGGGTGCGATGGCGGCGCTGTGCCCGGAAGAAGACGAAGACCTTGGGCCCATTCACCGGCGCGCGATGGAGTCGGCCCTCGCGCTCGACGCCACGCTGCGCGCTGACGACCCGGCGCAGGTGTACTGGGTCTCTTCGCGCGGTCGCACCATCGCGCTGCGCGCCGCGCCCATCGACGTGGGCGAGTCGTTGTCGTCGTTCCTCTACGACACCGTCGACTCCGTCATCTTCACGTCGGCCACGCTGCAGGCGTCGGGCTCTGGCGGCTTCGAGTACGTGGCGCAGCGGCTGGGCCTCAAGGCGCGCGCGACCGACACGCTGCAGGTGGAATCTCCGTTCGACTACTCACGCCAGGCGTTGCTCTACGTGCCGGGCTACCTGCCGGAGCCGTCGTCACCCGACTGGACGCTCTCGTTCGCGCGCGAGGTCTTCCAGTTGTTGCGGCTCTCGGGTGGGCGGGCGTTCGTGCTCTTCACGTCGCTCAAGCACATGGACGGCGTACACGCGTTGGTGGCGCCGCACCTGAAAGTGCCGGTCTTGAAGCAGGGCGACGCGCCGCGCCGCGCGCTGTTGGAGCAGTTCGTCGCAGCGCCTTCGGTGTTGTTCGCGTCGCAGAGCTTCTGGGAAGGCGTCGACGTGCCGGGCGACGCGCTGTCGATGGTCATCATCGACCGCTTGCCCTTCGCGCCGCCCAACGAGCCGCTGCAGGCCGCGCGCATGGACGCCGTGAAAGAGCGGGGCGGGAGCCCGTTTGACGAGTACCAGGTGCCGCAGGCGGCGCTGGCGCTGCGGCAGGGCTTTGGTCGACTCATTCGCACCGCGCGAGACCGCGGCGTCGTGGCGCTGGGTGATTCGCGCGTGGTGAAGAAGCGCTACGGCGCGAAGTTCTTGTCGAGCCTGCCGCCGGTGCGCCGCGTCGCGCGCTTCGAAGACGTGCGCGCGTGGTGGGACGACGCCTTCAATCGCAGCTGAACTTCTTGAAGGCGTTGTTGCAGCGCTTCTTGCAGTCCTGGTCCTTCACGAACTTCTTGTCGACGCACTTGAGCAGCGTCTTCTTGGCGGTGTCGCACGAGGGCGCGCCGTTCTCTTCACACGGGTCGCCGAGCTCAGCCATCGAGGTGTCGCAGTCGATCTGCTTGCCGACGGCGCGGCAGTGGTTCTGACCGCGGCACGAGCTGGCGGCGAAGAACTTCTCGCCGTCGCACACCAGCAGCGTCTGCTTGTCAGCGCTGCACACGGCCTGGTCGAACTGCGCCTTGGTGCACGGGTCTCCGGCGGAGCCCTCGGCGTTCTCGCAGCGCACACCCTTCACGTTCGACACGCACAGCTTGCTGCAGTTCATGGTCAGCGCCCACGCGCCGTTCTCACACGCGAGCATCTTCTTGCCGTCGGTCGAGCAGTCGGCCGACTTCTCGCCGCTGCAGGGCACGCCGACGTCGCGCACCACGTCGCACGTGACGTTGCCCATCACCTCCATGCAGCCGGTGGCGCTCTTGCGGCACTGCACCTTGGCGAACTTGCCGCCGATGCAGACCAGGGCGTTCTCCTTGTCGAGGCAGGTGCCTTTGTTGGCTTCGCAGCTGCCGCCTTCCTTCGGCTTGCTGCACGAGACGAGACACAGCGAGACGACGACGAGGGACGCCAGGCGGGAGATCATTCTCGAAACTCCAGGGGGTGTGAGGGACGGCGAAAGACGGCACGACGTGCAGCGCTTCTCGACGGCGCGCGAACCATGCCAGCGCTGGAGGTCCTTCGCGAGGGCTACGGCTGCAGCGGCGCCATCGTGAAGTCGCCGTTCGCGTAGATGCCCACCTTGCGGCTGTCTTGCGTGCCGAGCAGGCCGCAGTTGCCCTGCGTCGCGTACACGAGCCCGGTGCCATCGGTGTACAGGCAGTAGTTGTACGCGTCGGCCTTGAGGCGCATCGGGTAGTTCATGTCGAAGCCGCCCTGGTCGTAGCGCTCGGTGTTCCACAGCGCGGCGCCGTCGTTGCACGGCCCGCTGCCGATGCTGCCGGCCCAGGTCTTGGCGGTGATGCACAGCTCGGTCTCGCGGTTCTTGAAGCTGCGCTTGCCGCCCGACTGCTCGATGACTTCCCAGCGTTGATCATCACGGCTCGCGTCGCACGTGCTCGCAGAGCTCAAGCCGCCGTTGCCGTTGTCGTACAGGCAGCGGCCGTTCTTCACCTTGAGCAACGAGAACGAGCCCGCGTCGGGCACGCCAGCATCGATCTCCACGCCCGCGTCGAGGTCCGGCAGGCCGCCGTCGGGAATGCCCGCGCACACGCCCGGCGTCGCGTCACACGCGCCACCCACGCCGTCGAAGTCGACGTCGGATTGATCAGCGTTCGCCGTCATGGGGCAGTTGTCGTACGGGTCGAACACGCCGTCACCGTCGGTGTCGACGAGCGGCGTGGGCGGCGGCGGGCACGCGCCGGGCGCACAGTCCCAATCTGGGAAGACGTAGGCGATGGCCGCGTTGTTGGGCGCGCAGCGCTCGCCGGTGATGGGCCCCGCGCTGCACGCCACGTTGAAGCGTGAGCCCGCAGAGCGCTGCCGGTTGGTGATGACCACTGCCGAAGTCACGCCGCCGGTGAACGGCCCGCTGATGGTGAGCGAGCCGCTCTCGTTGCCGGTGCCGCTGAAGTTGGTGGTCTGCGTCATCGTGCCGTCGGCGACGATGGCGAAGGTGGTCATCGTGGTGGCCGTCGGGTCGAGCAGCATCGGGTCACGCGCGTAGTCGTGCACCTCGACCGTCACGTCGCGCGAGCAGCCCGCGTAGGTGATGGCGCTGACGGCGGTGGTGAGGCCCATGAGCGAGACGTTCCACGACACGGTGCCGCCGTTGGGGCACGGGCCGTTCCAGCTGCCGACGCCTGACGGGTCGTTGCAGTTGTTGAGCGAGCAGCGGTTCGCGTCGAGCCAGCCGGGCAGCGCTTTGGCCAGCGTGCCGTTCATGTACGGAGGCGTCGGCATGCCGCGCGGCTCCGGGTCGCACACGTTGCCGAGGCCGTCGCGGTCGTCGTCGGCCTGGTTCACGTTCCACACGTTGACGCAGTTGTCGGTGCTGTCAGGGCGGCCGTCACAGTCGGCGTCGGGCTCGCCGCTGTTCTCGCACGCGTCGCCGATGCCGTTGCCGTTGCTGTCGAGCTGATCAGCGTTCGCCGTCACCGGGCAGTTGTCCGTCGCGTCGGGCACGCCGTCCATGTCGCGATCGAGCGGCGCCGGCGTGCAGTCGAGCGTGTAGTTGCCCGCGGCCTTGAGGTCGTGCGCGCCGTTCCACGAGAACGAGATCTTGATGCCGTGCAGCGAGTCGGCCTCGGTGCTCTCGCCGCACGACAGCGTGATGACGCCGCTCTCGGGCAGGCGCGTGCCTGTCACGCACTCACCGTTCTCTTCCTTGGGCTCGGTGCCGTCGGTGGTGAAGCAGACCGTCTGACCGTCGAGGCCGACGACCTTCACGTCGCCGCCGGCGGCTTCGAAGTCGTGGTTGGGCTTCGGCTCGAACACGTCGTCAGGCGACGGGTTCGCCGCCGGTGTGGGACAGCCGATGACGACGAGAGCCCCGACGCACAGCAGACGACGCATTGCGCAGAAGAGTGGTGCCATTCCCCGCGCGCCGCCAGCAAATCCACCCGACACGTCGCGTCGAAACACATGCTTCTGCAGCGGCTCGATGGGTTGTGCAGCAGCTGCTGCACAATTGAGAGATCGGGCCGCAACGCCGCGAGACGACACAGGTATTTCAGGTCTTTGGCGAGTAGCCCTCGTGCACCGGGAACGTCCCAGTACGAGCCGCACCACCAGCGACGCAGCGTACCCCTGAAGTCGCTTGATGCGATCCCTGCGGCATGATCTGCGAGGGGAAT
>CAYWON010000202.1:0-10254 GCA_964459885.1 uncultured Archangium sp. | reverse complement strand
CGCGCAGCGTAACCGCGCGCAACGAGCCGACTTCGGAACGAGCTTCTTAGTAGCCCTCGAAGCTCCCGAAATCGACCTTCGCGCGCTTGCTGCGCTTGAGCTTCGGCAGCCGGGTCGGCTCGGGAATCTCGATGGGCTCGGGGCGCTGCACCGCTTCTTTCACCTCGACCTTGGCGAGCTTGACCGGCGGCGCGACGAGCACGTCGTCGGCTTCCTGTCGCACCGGCGCTTCTTCCGCGTACGCGAGGTCTGAGACCACGACCGCGCCGATGGCGGCGAGCGAAGCGGCCATCGCGAAGACGGCGGCCAGGACTGCGGGGAGGCGTCGGTTGGGAGAGGTGGGCATGAGCGCCTTCAACGCGCGACCCGAAGGGTGGATCTCCCTCACAGCTCAACGCGAAGAAGCTGCATGAATTGGCGCAGTTGCGAGGGTGACACGTCGACGAGGTGAAGGTCTGTCACCCACGCTGTGTTCCCCACGATGATGAGGTGGTTGTTGCTGGCGTCGGTGACGAAGAGCGGGAGCCGCACCTCGAGCGGCATGAGGCCGTCGGTGCCAAACGAGGTGTCGAGCGAGCCGTCGACGTTGAGCCGCAGCAGGTGGCCGCGCAGCAGCTGGTGGAAATAGACGAGCAGCTTGCCGTCGGCCTGCAGCGCCGCGCCGCGAATGGGCCCGAACGTCGGCAGCAGGTCTCGGCGCTCGCCGTCGGTGCCGAAGCCGGGCACCGGCGCGCCGTCGGCCGTCAGCAGCGTCTGCTTGAGCCACACCGCCTCGGTGCCGCTGCCGCCGTCGCGGTTGCGCTCGATGCGGCCCACCATCCACAGCGTGCCGTCGGCGCGCTGCACCAGCCGATCGCCGGTGCCGCCGCTGCGCGTCGCGAAGCCGCCGGTGCCGAACGAGGTGTCGAGCTGCCCGTTGCTGTCGACGCGCGTGACGCAGAAGTGCGAGCCGCCGCCCAGCACGAGCTTCTCGCCTTGCAGCACCAGCCCGGTCGCCGTCTCGCTGCCGTTGCTGCCGCAGTCGATGACGGCGCCGGCGCCCGAGCTGCCGATGGAGAACGTGGGGTCTGGCGCGCCCGCCGCCGTGTAGCGCAGCGCCACGAAGTCCCGGTTGCGGAGCCCGTTCTCGACGGTGCCCGCCACCAGCAGGCGGCCGTCGGCGAGCCCCGCCGCCTGCGTCAGCATCGCCGGTCGCCCGAAGCTGTCGGCGCGCAAACCGCCGGTGTCGAAGGTGGGGTCGAGCTGCCCGTCGGCCGTGAAGCGCGCCAGGCCGAGGTCGCCGCCGCCCAGCACCGGCCCGCGCACCGCCCCCACCGCCACCGGCTTGTCTCCGTCGAAGCCCAGCGCCAGCGCCGCGTCGATGCGCGCAGGCAGCGTCACCAGCACGCCGCCGTCGAAGACCGCCAGCGCCACGCCGTCGTCGCCGAACGTGCCGTCGCGCGTGCCGTCGGCGTTGAAGCGCGAGATGAAGAAATCGGAGTCGGTGCCCGCGTCGCCGCGCAGCGCGCCGCCCGCGACGTAGACCTTCCCGCCGTGCGCCGCGATGGCATAGCCCGCCGCGCCGTCGAAGCGCCCATCGGGCAGCGGGTTGACGAAGGTGACGCCGCCGTCGACGCCGGCCCCACCGTCGAACACCTCGCCGCCGTCTGGCGTCAGCGTCGGCGGGCAGGCTGACAGCGACAACAGCGGCACCAGGGCGAGCAGTCGATTCATGGTGGCGGACCCTACTGCCCGCCCCACATGAGTCTTTGCGGTTGGTCAATTTTCCGAAACAAATCAGGCCATTACACTTTGGCGGCAACAGATGAGGCGGTGGCGCCGACAACATGTAGAAGGAACACCCACATGGTCTCCAAGCTCACCCGGAACGAGTTCAATCAGTCGCTGCAGGGCAAGCACCTGAAGGTCGCCGACGCGGCCTCCGAGCCGGCGCTGGCTGGTGTCGACGTGGCGAAGGCCGACCTCAACCGCGACGGGAAGATCGCTGGCGAGGCGGAGACGACGGCGCTCTTCAAGGTGGTCGACGCGTACGACCGCAACGGCGACGCGGGCAGCATCGCGACGACCGACGCGTACGGTGCGCAGACGCGGGCTGCAGCGGTGGCGACGGCGCTCGTCTCGCGCGCGGTCTTCGACGTGGCCGAGCCGGCGCCGCTGGCGAACTTCGGTGACGCGGCGCTGCGCAATGCGTTCAAGGGTGAGACCTCGGTGCCGTTGGTGCGTGGCACCCACGACGACCGCACCTACGCCGTGCAGTACGCGCTCGCGCGGCTGGGCGTGGCGGTGGGCACTGTCGACGGCAAGTTTGGCCCCGGTACGCAGCGCGCGGTCAAGGCGTTCCAGATGTCGGCCGGGCTGCCCCAGACGGGTGAGGTCGACCTCGCGACGCTGCACGCGCTTGATTCGAAGCTGGCGGGCACCGAGCTGCGCACGCCCGCAGAAGTGAGCGGCAACCCGCTGCGCTACCTCGCGGAGCAGGCCGTCTCGTTGCCGCGCCTCGCGCCGATTCAGGACCGCAGCAAGCAAGCCGACTGGAACCACCCCGAGGTGCAGAAGGCCTACGGTGAGTTCGTCGCCGGGCACTGGGAACAGCTGAAGTCGAACCGCGTCGAGACCGACTGCAAGACGCTGTCGCTGTTCTTCATGAATCAGTTCCGCACGAAGGCGAAGGCGGACTGGGGCGTCGAGCTGCCGCGCCCGGCGAACCTGCCCGCGAAGGACTGGTCGGCGTCGACGGCGGCGAACAACGCGGCGGGGTACTTCAGCCGCTTCGAGAACCTCCCGTCAGTGCGCCCCGGCTACGAGCACGCGCAGGTGCTGCAGCGGCTCGACCCGAAGGCCTCGCTGCAGGCCGGCACCAACCTCCGCTACGCGGGCGTCGACGCCAACATGGCCTCGCGCTCGCTCAAGGTGTCGTCGCCCTACGTGGCGACCGCTGACAACGCGGGTGACCAGACGAAGCCCGAGATTCCGGTGCAGCAGCTGACGCCGGGCGACGTCATCTTCATGGACCACACCGGTGACGGCCGCGTGGACCACATGGCGAACGTGGTGAAGGTCGAGCGCGATGCGCAGGGCGTGGTGACGCGCCTGGTGCTGGCCACCGGCAGCTACGACGACATGAAGGACGCCAACGGCGCGACGGCTCCGAACCACCTCGGCGAGGTGAACAACTACACCGAGGAAGTGACGGTGGACCTCGACGCGCGCGGCCACGTCACGAAGTCGGAAGTCACGTGGAGCTCGGAACCCTCGTGGCTGGTCGCCGGTCGCTACTCGGCGCGCACGCTGCTGATGGAGATGAAGGCCGGCGGCACCATCGCGGTGGGTCGCTGGGCGCAGCCGCGCGGCTGAAGCGCTACTCGCCGCGCAGCCACCCGAGGAACGCGCCGAACGCGCCGGCCGACTTCTTCTTCTCTTCGCTCGCGGGCGTGGCGCGCGCGCTGACGCAGGCCTGGCACTCGAGGCCGGTCAGGGTGGCCTGCGCTTCTGAGAACGGCCGCCGTTGGTGACACGCATCGCAGACAAAGCCGGTGCCTCCCGGCGCGCGCGTCGTCGGTGACTTGTTCACGATGGCGTCGAGGTCTCGCGCTTCGAGGAACGTGCCCGCGCACTCGAGGCAGGTCTCGACCTCCACGCCGCCGCGCAGCTCGCCTTCCATCAGCGGCAGGTGACACTCGGGGCACTGACGGTCGGTCTTGTGCTCGCTCGCCTGCACCTTGCGGCCTGACGCCTCAAACAGCTCGCCCGCGTCGAACCACACGCCGCCGCAGTCGCTGCAGCGGTCGAGCTCCACCTCTGAGCCCGCCGCGCGCCCCGGCACCCAGAAGAGCTGCATGTGCGTCAGACAGTCGGGGCAGTCGCGTTCCATGCGGTGAACGGTGACAGGCTCGCCGCACCGTCGCCACCGCGCGTTTCCGACCCCACCTTGCGCGTGATGGTGCACTGCGTCGATGCTTGGCGCCATGCGAACTCTCTTCCTGTCGGTGGTGGTGAGCGGTCTGGCGTGGGCGCAGCAGGCAGAGACGGTGAACCTGCACGTCATCGAAGAGCGCATCGCCAAGCAAGGCCGCGTCGAGGTCTCATTGTTCCCCGCGGCGGCGCAGCTGAACGGTCGCTACACGCAGCACGTCGGCACGTTCGGCGCGGTGACGTGGCACCTGCGCGAGCGCTTCGCGGTGCAGCTGCTCGGCGGCGGCAATTGGTACAACGAAGAGTCCGCCTTCAACGGCGAGCTGGTCGAGAAGTTCCGCGTCGAAGCGCAGGCCGCGGAGTCACTCTTGTGGACGTGGGGCGTGTTCGCCGGCGTCGAGGTCGAGCCGCTGTCCATCAAGTTCGCCATCTTCGACGGCACGCTGGTGCACGCCGGCCTCACCGTCGGCGGCGCGGCGGGTGCGGGCGGCACGCGGCATCAGATCAAGGCCGCGTCGACCACTCCTGCGCGCTACGGCGACACCGGCGTGCGCTTCATGGGCAACCTGTCGGCGGGCTTCCGGGTGCAGGTGGGCGAGCGCTTCACCGCGCGCCTCGACGTGCGCGACGTCATCTACAGCGGCCACATGTCGACGGTGAACGGCTGCACGTCGGCGGAGCTGGGTCAGCCCGGCGCGTGCGGCTTCACCGATGGCACCGACGGGCGCCTCGCGCAGAACCTGCTGGCGACGTCGAGCTCCGCCATCCTCAACAACGTCGGCCTCTACGTCGGCGCGGGCTTCATGTTCTGACAGCGCCTCACGGCGTGCACTGCGGCACGCGGCACGCGCCCGCTTCGCACGCCAGGTTCAGCTGACAACCCTGCCGCGTGGTGCACGCACCGCCTTCGGGCTGCTGCGCGCGGCACGTGTCGGCATCGCAGAAAAAGCCGACGTCACAGTCGAACAACGACTGGCAGCTCGCGCCGTCGACGCCGCGCTTCACGCAGCTGTCGTTGTTGCAGTCGAGCCCGGCGCCGCAGCGGTTGGGGTTGTTGGCGCAGCGCTCGCCTTCGCGCAGGGCGTCGCCGCACACACCGTCGCGGCACGCCAGGCCCAGCTGGCATTGCCCGCCCATGGTGAACTCGTTTCCACACGCTTCGCCGACATGCGCCCAGGCCCGGCAGTGGGTTGAGTCGCAGCGCAAACCTGACGCACACTTCTGTCCGATGCAGGGCTCGCCCTCCGACGGCGCGCGCACGCACGTTCCGAGATCACAAGCCAGGTCGCGGCCACAGTCTGTTTGGTAACTGCACGCTGCGCCGAGCTCGCCCGACTGTTTGCAGCGGATGCCTCCGTCGCTGAAGAACTCGAAGCCGCCGGTGTTGCACGCCTCGACGTTGCCCACGTTCTCGCCGTGGCCCACGCGCGCGGTGCACACGCCGGGGCACGTCGCGCTGTCGTCGCACCACGCGTCGTCGCCGCAGGCCTCGGTCACCGTACACGCGCCGCCCAGCGCCACGGTGCCAGTGAACACGCCGTCGCACGCCCCGACCGCGCGGCACTGCGTACCGAGCGTCTCGAGGCACTTCTGCGCGGCGACGCCGTCGTAGCGCACGGCGCCGGTCTTCACGGCTTCCAGCAGCGCCCCGTCGCACGGCGTGGAAGACATCCGCGAGTTGGTGGTCACGTCGGCGCAGGGGGCGTCGCTCGCCGCCACGCCGCAGGCCTTCTGCGCGTCACACGTCGAGGTGACGAAGGCCTCGCAGATCGACTCGATCGGCGCGCCGCACGCGCACAACACCACCGCTACCGCAGTCACCACTCGACGCATTCAGTTGTCCCCTCGGTTGATTTCCGCGGCGCGCACCGACGCACGGTGCTTCGGAATATTCAGGCGCGCGTGACGGGCGCCGCGTTGGACACCGTCGCTTCGACGGCGTCGCGCTTCCACGTGCCGCGCAGGTACGCGACCGCCGGCGTGCGCATCTTCTCTCGCGCGCCCATCGCCAGCGGCGTCATCAACAGGAAGTGCGCCAGCAGCGCCACCGCGCCGCCGATGCTGATGAGCCCGAACACCGGCGGGTACAGCGCGAGCCACGTGCCGGCCACCGACCACACGAGGCTCAGCGCCATGACGCCGAGGCTCGTCTGCAAGCGGCTGCGCGCCCACGGCCGCGGGTCTTCACCGGCGACGAGGGTGGCTTCGAACTTCGCGCCCGACTTCGTGCCGTCGAGCCACACCGGCTGGCCCGCGCGCAGCACCGTGCGCACGTGGCGAATGCCACCGCCCGCGCCCTGCGCTGCTTTCTGCAGCGCATCGAAAGCGCCCGTCGATTCACACGCCGCGGCGGCCTGCTGCGCGGCCATCGCGGGCCACACCTCGGCGTCGCGTGCGCCCGTCACCTCGAGCGTCTCGCCGCCGACCTGCACCGCGCCGCCGTGCACCGTGCTGGTGTGCTTGCGGTCAAAGAAGAGGAGCCCGGGCGTGTCGCTGTCGAGCTGCTTGATGCGCTGCTCGACCTCGTGCGTGGCCAGCTCAGGCGCGCTCACCGTGCCCTGCACCAGCGACGTCTTCCACCGCGAGAGCCGCGCCGCCATCGCGCGCACGTCGATGAAGGCGTCGAGCATGATCATGAAGCACGTGACCCACGCGATGCCCAGCAGCGCCAGGCCCATCAGCTCGTTGGTCAGCATGGCTCACTCGCCACTTCAGGCTTGGGCGCCAGCGCGCCGTCGACGTCGGTCGACGTCCATTCCTTCGGGCGCGCGAACCGGAACAGGTACGTCTTCGCGAGGTAGCCGACGAGGCTCGGCTGCAGCAGCTCGGGCTTCATGTGCGGCGCCACCTTGGCCGCGTGGTTGTCGGCCAGCTCCGTCCAGTGGAGCCCGGGGTTGTTGTGGTGCGCCGTGTGGTACCCGGCGTTCACCGAGAACCAGTTGGTCAGCCCACCGCCGAAGTTGCGCGAGTGGTCGTAGTCAGAAGCGATGTCGCAGCCGTCGTGCTGGATGATGTTCACCCGCAGGAACCAGCGCGCGCCCCACAGCTGCGGCACCACCACGAAGAACAGCGCCGGCCAGAAGTCCCACACCAGCAAGACGCCGGTCAGCCCGAAGGCGAACACGCTCTCGAGCATCGACTGGCGGCGGTAGTCGGCGCGGCCCTTCACCTGCGACCAGCGCTGAATGCCGGCGAACGTGATGGGCCCGATGATGTTGGGGAAGTGCAGCAGGTTCAGCAGGTTCCACTTGAAGCGCGCGTGGTGCGGCGAGGCCCAGTCAGGCTGCCCGTCGTCGTCGAAGTGGTGGTGCACCATGTTGTGCGACGGGATGACCGACGACACCGGGAACAAGCCGCAGAAGCTCAGGATGAAGCGGAACGCGCGGTTGGCCGCCGGGCTCTCGAAGAGCGTGCTGTGCAGCACGTTGTGCGTGACGGTCTGCACGAAGAAGCTGAACTGGCACGCCGCGATGAGGAAGAACACGTTGCGGCACTGCGGCACGAAGTACATCGACGCCAGCAGCGCCAGGTACACGGCCACGATGAAGAGCTGACGCCAGTCGGCTGCGCGCTTGAGTCGCATGGGCGCGGCCTCTCTACACCAAAACGCGCGCGCGACACCCCCGGGGCCTCGATGGACTTGCCCCGTCACTTCCGTTTACAAGGCGCGGCCACACCAACGGAGGGGACCCTTTGCTGACCTCGCATCCCATTGCGCAATTCCGGAAGAACCCGAACTTCTATTTCATGTACGACGGGTTCTGGTTTCTGGTCTGCGCGGCGATCCTGACGGTCTTTGCGCTCACGGGTTTCGAGCCCCTCATCGGTGGTCCTCAGTGGTGGTTCGCGGCGGCGTTCCCGGTGCTGCTCTTCTCGTTCATCTGGGCGCACCTGCTGATCCACAACTGTACGCACGGCAACCTGCCCAAGAGCATCAACCGCATCGTCGGTGAGCTGCTGGGCATCATGGTGGTGGTCCGCTTCGCCAGCTGGGACATCATCCACATGCGTCATCACAAGTACTCCGATGACCGCGTGAAAGACCCGCACCCCAACTTCCCGTCGTTCTGGAAGACGGTGTTCCACACCGTCGTCAACGTCGAGAAGCAGCTCTTCCAGCAGTACTACGACGTGTGGGGCGACACGCCCGAGAACCACGCGAAGGAACGTCGCCGCGCGTGGATGAGCTACGGCACCAACATCGTGCTCGTGGCGACGTGGCTGTGGCTGCTGGGCCCGGCGTTTACGCTGCTCGTCTTCGCGCCGGCCAACCTGCTGGCGGGCCTGTTCGTCATCCACTTCAACTGGTCGACGCACAACGGTGAAGCGGCGACGACCGAAGCCGACATGCGCCCGACCAACTTGACCGGCTGGCAGTACGAGCTCGGCAACAAGCTGTTCGCCGGCATCTACGCGCACGCGCTGCACCACGACCGCCCCGGCATCTTCAACCCGTACAAGGCGCTCAACGAGCTGCAGGCGCAGGGCGCCGTCGCCGCCGCTGAGACCGCCACCGCGCAGACCCAGCAGGCCTGATGCGCCGCCTCGTCGTCGTCGCGGCGCTCTCGCTGTTCGCGTGTGGTCCCACCGAAGGCTCGGCTTGCAGCACCGAAGCCGAGACCGCCTGCGGCAGCGCCACGTCGCTGCTCTCGTGTGAAGGCGGCACCTGGCGCGGCTACGCGTGCCCGAGCTGCACCGGTACCACCTGCAACTGGAAGAACGCGAAGTCGGGTGACGCGTGCCCGGCCTCCAGCGCGGGCGACGGCTGGTGCCCGTTCAACGGTCGGCAGGTCAGCTGCTTCTTCTCGAGCTCGGCCGACGCAGGCGTCTTCGTCGAGTCGGCGTGCGGCAAGTGCGTCGAGGGCAAGACCACCGACGAAGTCGGCGGCTGTTGATCACCGCGCCAGAATTGCGGTGACCGCGCGGCCCTGCAGCACCCACGCGTCGCGCTTCTGCAGCCCGTCGTAGTCGCGCGCCTCGGCGCAATCGAAGCTCCAGCGCACGGGGCTCGCGTCGAAGCGCTTCACCACGGCCTCGAACTCCGCCTGCTTCATGTCCTTGAGGCGCGTGACGCTGACGGCGCCGCCGATGATGCCCGTGGTCTCTTTTCCGCCGGGGCTCGCGTACGGGTCGTAGCTCTCTTCAGTGCGGTGGCTGCGGCCGAAGAGCTCGATGGTCTTCGCGTCTTTGAGGATCCACGTGCCGTCGAGGATCTCCTTGAGCTGACCGTCTTCATCATCAGCGGTGCGGTACACCACGAACGTGTGGTTGCTGCGGTACTTGGCCTCGAACTCGTAGCCGTCGACCTCACACACGCTGCGCAGGTTCACGTCGAGCAACGCGCCCATCGGCGTCTTCGCGGCTTCGGCCTTCAACGCCACGGCGCGCTCGGCGAGGTCGGGCGTGGCGATGGCGCGGGGGCCGCGCTCGTCCCACACGCGCAGCTCTGAGAGCACGAGGTCGTCGTACTTGCTGCCCTTGAACGCGTCCTTGATGGTGAGCGTCAGCGTGGTGACCGACGTCGGCTTGGGCAGCGACAGCGTCTGCGCGCCTTGCACGTCACGCACGGCGAACTCGATGGGCGCGGCGCCGTCGAGCGACACCGTCACCTTCTTCGCGCGGGCGTTCTTCTTGAAGTGGTCGGCGCTGCGTTGGTACCCGTTCCACAGCTCGAGCGCGGTCAGCGTCACCGGCTGCTCGAAGGTCAGCGTCATCGACTCGCCGAGGCCCGGGCCTTTCACGCCTTCGACCCAGCCGAAGTCGAGGCGGCCGTCGAAGAGGTAGCCGGGGTGGTACGCGTCGGCCGGCGTCAGCACGGAAGAAGCCTTCGCGGTGGCGGCGAGGCGGCGGGGCGCGGTGACGACGAGGCCGTCTTTGCCCGACATGAAGCTGACCTCCGCGATGCACGCGTCGGGCGACGAGGCGTCGAAGCGCAGGAAGAGGGAGCGCACCTTCTTGGCCGTCTTCCACCGCGCGACCGGCGCGCCGTCGCCTTCCACGGTGACGTGCGCGTAGTCGGAGCCGTTGATGAACGGCGTCAGCGCCACCGGCTTCTTGTTGCAGCTGACGACGCGCACTTCGTTGAGCGGCACGTCGGCCTCGAAGCGCAGCAGCACGCCTTCGCCTTCGGAGTCGCCTTCAGGGCGCCAGCCGGTCTTGGCGTTGTTGTCGAGCAGCGCCTCGACGTTGGCGCCTGACGTCGGCACCAGGGCCTGCAGCGTGACGGGGTTCTGCGACACGGCCACCGCGACGAGGAGCGCGAGCATGGCGCTCGTTGTAGCGCGGGACTCAGTAGATGTTCATCGGCTGCGCCGACCCCGAGGGATGAAGCATGGTGCCAAG
>CAYWON010000201.1:0-10473 GCA_964459885.1 uncultured Archangium sp. | reverse complement strand
GCACGCGAGGTCGAAAAACGTCGCTGACCGACGTTTTCCGACGCCGCGTGCCGGACAGACGCCTTGCGCTACGGTGCGCGCACATGAGCGACGCGAACAACATCCTGGTCGTCGACGACGATGAAGCCGTGGGCCGCGTGCTGGCCGCCCTGCTGACGCAAGACGGGCACAAGGCCACGTGGGTCAACTCCGCCGAGGCCGCGCTGGCCACGCTGGACAAGCGCGCTTTCGACCTCGTGTTGAGCGACGTGCGCATGCCGGGGCTCTCGGGCCTGGAGCTGCTCAAGGTGCTCCGCGCCAAGTCACCGGAGCTGCCCGTCATCATCCTCACCGCGCACGGCACTGTGCAGATGGCGGTCGAAGCGATGCGCGATGGCGCGGCTGACTTCATGTTGAAGCCCTTCAACCGCGACGAGGTGCTCTTCACCGTGAAGAAGGTGCTGACGGGCAGCGCCGCCGAGCGCGCCGCGCCGCCGAAGCAGGCGCGGCAGACGACCGAGAGCGCCGACGGCATGGTGGGCAGCTCGGCGTCGCTCGACGAAGCGCGCGGCCTCATTCGCCAGGCGGCGCCCAGCAACGCGACGGTGTTGGTGCTGGGCGAGACCGGCACCGGCAAGGAGCTCGTCGCGCGCGCGCTGCACGCGCTTTCGCCGCGCGGCAAGGGCCCGTTCGTCAGGCTCAACTGCGGCGCGTTGCCCGAGACGCTCTTCGAGTCAGAGCTGTTCGGCTACGAGAAGGGCGCGTTCACCGGCGCCGTCGCGCGCAAGCCCGGCCGCGTGGAGCTCGCGGAGGGCGGCACGCTCTTCCTCGACGAGGTGGGCGAGCTCTCGGCCGCGTCGCAGGTGAAGCTGCTGCGGCTGCTGCAGGAGAAGGAATACGAGCGCCTCGGTGGCACGCAGACGCTGAAGGCCGACGTGCGCGTCATCGCGGCGACGCACCGCAACCTGCAGGAGCGCGTGCAGTCGGGCGAGTTCCGCGAAGACCTCTTCTATCGACTCAACGTCGTGCCCATTGCCCTGCCGCCGCTGCGCGCGCGCCGGGAAGACGTGCCGGCGTTGACGAAGCACTTCGTGTCGACGCTGGGTCCGCAGAACGGGCGACCGAAGGTGACGCTCGCGGCCGACGCGCTCGAGCTGCTCTCGTCGCAGGCGTGGCCGGGCAACGTGCGGCAGCTGCAGAACTTCATCGAGCGGCTGTTGGTGCTGGCGCCGCCGGGCGACATCATCGAGCGCGCGGCGGTCGAGAAGGAGCTCTCGCGCGCGGGCCTCGACGCGAAGCCGGCCGAAGCGTCGGGCGACTCGCTGACGGACCGCCGCCGCGACGCCGAGAAGCAGGCGGTGGAAGAGGCGCTGCAGAAAGCGAAGGGCAACCGCAGCGTCGCCGCGCGGCTGCTCGGGGTGAGCCGACGCACGCTGTACAACAAGCTCGAAGCGCTGGGCCTCGAGGGCGCGCCGTAGGCCACGACGCGAACAGGTTTCCGCACCGTGGGGAATCTGTCCCCAATTTTGCGGAAGCCGGGCGCCGCGTCGCCTTCGATGGCGGGTCCGCGGGATCGGCCGACGTCTCTCGCGACTGCGTACCTCAAGGCCTGACTGCGAGCCGCGCTCACAACGCGCTCAGCGCGCTCCGCAGCCACCCTTCATCCTCCGCGTCGTCGCCGTCGCCCGACGGAACCTCGTCGTCGTCGAACGCCACTTCGCCCGCGAGCAACACGCGCTCCACGTGACCGCGCAGCTGCCAGCGCCACCACACCGACGTCCACTCTACGAGCGCGAAGCGCGGCTGCACGTGTCGCAGACACGCGCCCAGCACCTCGCGCGTCCACAGCACCACCGGCACCGCGCCCACCTTCAGCACCGCCAACAATGACGCCACGCGCTCGAGGTCGTCGTCGATGTGAACCAGCACACGGTCGCCGCCCTTCACGCCTTCACGTCGCAGCGCCGCCGCGCGCTCGTCGCTCACGCGGTCCAGCTCGGCCGATGAGAGCGATTCATGCCCCGCGCGCCACACCACGCGCTCCGGGTGAAACCGTGCAGCGCACCGCAGCGTCGTCACGAGTTCATTCATGCCGCGGTGACGCAGCAGCGCCCGTGCCACGCGTGATTTCAGCGTGATGCGACGCCCGGCTGTGCAAGCCCTTGCACAGAGGCCCGCGACCGTCGCAAACAGGTGCACATGCGGCGCCTCGCGTTCCTCCTTCCCGTCGTCTTCGCCACGTGGAGCTGCGGCCCCGCCGGTGGGCAGACGCCGAGCGGCGTCTATTTCTGGAAGCTGCTGACCAGCGACGTCGCCTTCAGCGGCTGCAGCGACGACCCGTCGTTCCGCTCGGGCATCGGCCCTGTCGCCATCGGCACCAACACGTACTTCAGCTACCGCATCGCCGCCGACGGCAAGACGGCCTCGACGGTGAAGTGCGCACGGCTCGACGCGTCGACCTGCACCGACCCCGAAGACGCGCTCATCTACGACGTCATCGGCGACGAGCTGACGCGCAGCGAGACCTTCAAGAACCCGATTCAGAACAGCACGTGCGCGCTGCAGCAGATCGTCGGCGAGACCTTCACGCGCGAGAGCACCAACATGACGCTGTCGTTGGTGAGCGTGCTGAGCCTCGTCGACGACGCCACGTCGTGCGCCGAGGTCGAGACCGACTTGAAGAACGCGTCGCCCAACATGCTGGGCGTCGAAGGCTGCGTCATCACCCGCACGCTGACGGGCGAGCTCAAGTAGCTACCGCTGGATGTTGACGAGCTGGTTCAGGTTGATGGGCATCTTCTGCCCGCCCGACTCGAGCTGCGCGTTGAACGTCACCTGCGCCTGACCGCCCTGCGCGATCTTCGTCGCCGCGCCCGCCGCCTGAAGGAAGTTGACGGTCAGCGGAATGGCGACCTGCTTGTTGCCCTTGCCCTGCAGCGCGCCGAGGTTGCCGGTGGTGATGGTGCCGATGTTCGCGCCGGCCAACGCCACGTTACCCACGAGCGCCGCCACCGGCAGCGCGTACGAGTTCTTGTTCGTCACCGTCATCGGGAACTCCACGGTCGCGCCCTGGAAGTTCACGTTCGACACGCGCGGGTTGCCGAACACGATGTTCGGCACCTTCGGCACCTCGAAGAGGCCTTCGGCCGCGAGCGGAAACTTGAGCACGCCGATGGGCGTCTGCACGCCGAGCGCGCCCGACGCGCGGTACTTCGCGTTGTCCTTGTTGAGGAAGGTCTGCACCACGCCGACCAGGTCCTGGAACTTCAGGTTCGCCGGGAAGTGCAGGTCGGAGCTGCCCTGCGCGTTGATCTGCAGCCCCTGCCGCGGCCCGCCCGAGACGACCTGCTTGTCTTCGACCTCGAGCGCGTAGTCGATGGACGCGAGCGACAGCCCGACGGGGTTGGGGTTGTCGAGCCGCCACACCGTGTCGAGCGTGATGCCGCTGAGCGACGCGTCACTCAAACCCAGGTTCTTGAACGCGAAGGTCGGCTGCTTGAACGCCGCGCTCAGGAACTGGCTCAGGTACGCGCAGCCCGAAAGCAGGCTGCAGGCCGCGATGGCAATCAGGAGTCGTCGCATGGAGTCAAAGATTGCCGCTCCAGACGCCCCACGCTCGCTAAAAATTTTCGTGTCGCGAATTACGGCAGGAAGCCGTCAACCGACAGGTAGCGCTCGCCCGTGTCGTAGCTGACCGTCAACACGCGGCTGCCAGCGGGGAGCTCCGGCAGCTTCTGCTTCACCGCCTGCAGCGACGCGCCCGACGACGCGCCGATGAAGAGGCCTTCTTCCCGCGCCGCGCGCCGCGCCATCTCGAAGGCGTCGGGGTGCTCGACCTGAATGGTGCCGTCGAGCAGCTCGACCTTCAGGTTCTTGGGAATGAAGCCCGCGCCGATGCCCTGAATGGGGTGCGGTGACGGCGCGCCGCCGCTGATGACGGGCGACTTGCTGGGCTCCACGGCGAAGACCTTCAGCTTCGGCCACTGGGCCTTCAGCACCTCCGCGAGCGCGGTGATGTGACCGCCGGTGCCGACGCCGGTGATGATGACGTCGAGCCCTTCGGGGAAATCGCGCAAGACCTCCTGCGCCGTGGTGCGGCGGTGCGCGTCGATGTTCGCTTCGTTCTCGAACTGCTGGGGAATCCACGCGCCGGGCGTCGACGCGGCGAGCTCCTGCGCGCGCGCGATGGCGCCCTTCATGCCCTTCTCACGCGGCGTGAGGTCGAACTTCGCGCCGTACGCCGCCATCACGCGGCGCCGCTCGATGGACATCGAGTCGGGCATCACGAGGATGAGCTCGTAGCCCTTCACCGCCGCCACCATCGCCAGCCCGATGCCGGTGTTGCCGCTCGTGGGCTCGATGATGACGCTGCCCTTCTTGAGCAGGCCCTTCGCTTCGGCGTCTTCAATCATCGCCAGCGCGATGCGGTCCTTGATGCTGGCGCCGGGGTTCGCGCGCTCCAGCTTGACCCACACCTCGTGCGTGTCGCCGAAGAGCCGGTTGAGTTTGACGTGCGGGGTGTTGCCGATGGTCTCGAGGATGCTGTTCGCGCGCATGACGCCCTTGCTCCGTTAGAGTGGATAGGCGTCCGTTGTAATGGAGGCGCGTCAACGCAGCAACTAGATCACCCAGTCGTAGTCATCGAACGTGGTGGGCACGCCCGGCGTGCGCGAGCGCACCTCCGACTTGCGGCTCACCACCGAGTTGGGCGGCACCGACTGCGTCAGCCACGCGTTGCCCGCCACGATGGAGTTGCGCCCCACCACCGTGTTGCCGCCGAGGATGGTGGCGCCCGCGTAGATGACGACGTCGTCTTCGATGGTCGGGTGACGCTTCTTGTCGGCGAGCGACTTCTCGACGGTGAGCGCGCCCAGCGTCACGCCCTGGTACAGCTTCACGCCGTCGCCGATGCGCGTGGTCTCACCGACCACCACGCCGGTGCCGTGGTCGATGCAGAAGCGTCGGCCAATCGTCGCGCCGGGGTGGATGTCGATGCCCGTCTTCTCGTGCGCGTACTCGGTCAGCAGGCGCGGCAACAACGGCATGCCCAGCGTCCACAAGAGGTTCGCCACGCGGTACGTCGCGATGGCGAAGAAGCCCGGGTACGTGAGGATGACCTCGTCGTAGCTGCGCGCCGCGGGGTCGCCTTCGAGAATGGCGCGCGCGTCGGCTTCCAACGTCTCGTGCACCGCCGGCAAGCCGCCGAGGAACCGCGCCACGAGGTCGGCCGGCAACGCGTCGTGCAACGTGCCGATGGCGCGCTGCAGGCCTTCCAACGTCTGCGCCAACGCCGCCACTTCTTCTTCCACCGCCGCCGCGCTGCTGACCGACGTGCTGGCGAAGTGCGGGTACAGCAACCCCAGCACCTGCTGGGCGAAGTGCAGCGCGAGCGGCCTGAGCTGCGCGGGCAGGTGGTGCTGCTGGCGCGCGGCCAGCAACCGGGCCTTCAAGGCGTCGGGCACGAGAGACATGGAAGCCCCCTTTGATTCGCTTGCCTTCCCCTGTCAATAGAGTCAGTGTGACTCTATGACCCCGAACGAGCAGATGCAGCGGTCGCTGGAAGGCCTGTCGGTGGGCGACGCGTTCGGCGAGCGCTTCTTCGTGCGGGAAGACGTGCTGGCGACGGCGCTGAAGACGCGCCGCGTGCCGGCCAGCGCGCCCTGGGCGTGGACGGATGACACGGCGATGGCGCTCGCGTTGGTCGAGACGCTGACGGCGCACGGCACGCTCGACGCCGACGACTTCGCGAAGCGGCTCGGCGCGCGCTACGTGGCGCAGCCTTCACGTGGCTACGGCGCCGGCGCCCACGAGGTGCTGGCCTCGCTGTCGACCGGCGTGCCGTGGGACCAGGCCGCGAAGCTGCTGTTCGACGGCGCGGGCTCCAAGGGCAACGGCGCGGCGATGCGGGTGGCGCCGCTGGGCGCGTACTTCGCGCGCGAGCCGCTGTCGCGCGTGGTGGAAGAAGCGTTTCGCAGCGCCGCGGTGACGCACGCGCACGCCGAGGGCCAGGCCGGCGCGGTGGCGGTCGCCGTGGCTGCGGCGTGCCTCGCCAAACGAGAGCAACGCGGGCTCATCTGGACGCACCTGCTGGCGCGCACGCCGCGCGGCGCCACGCGCGACGGGTTGGAGGCCGCGTCGCGCGTGGGCTTCGATCAACCGTCGACGCACGCCGCCGAGGTGCTCGGCAGCGGCCAGCGCGTGCTGAGCGAAGACACGGTGCCCTTCGCCATCTGGTGCGCGCTCAAGCACCACGACGACTTCACCGAAGCGCTGTGGGCCACGGTGAATGGCAAGGGCGACCGCGACACCACCTGCGCCATCGTCGGCGGGCTGGTCGGCATTCAGCAGCCGGTGCCCGCCGAGTGGCTCGCCGCGCGCGAGCCGCTGGGCTGACGCGTCAGAAGCTGGGGCACTGGTCGGGCAGACTGCACTGACCGTTGACGCAGTCGCCGCTCATGCACTCGCGCGGGTTCGTGCAGGCAGCGCCGGCGGGGAGGTTCGCCACGCAGCGCGGCACGCCGCTCGACGTCGCCGCTTCACAGCGCAGCGGCAGCTCGCAGCTGAACTCGGTGCACACGTCGCCGACCCAGCCTTCACTGCGGCAGCGCCCTTCGACACACGAGAACGTGTTCACACACTCGGCGTCGTTGGTGCACGCGGCGTCGACACCGCCCTGCGCCTGACAGACGCGCGCCGCGCCGCTCGCGCAGAACAGGCCTTCGTCGCAGCGGTCGTTGAAGTCATCACACGGCTGACCGAGGCGCGGCTTCGCCACGCACACGCCTGCCGCGCAGCGCAGGTGGTCGCGACACGCGTCGTCGGTGCTGCACGCCTCACCGGCGTCGACCTTCTTTGCGCACGTGCCCGACACGCAGGCCGAGCCCTCGAAGCACAGCTGGAACCCCAGACAGGACGCCCCGTCGGCGACCCGCTCGATGCCGGCGCACACGCCCCAGAGGCAATAGCCACCGCCCAGGCACTGGTCGAAGCCGACCGCCGGGTCACACACTTCGCCGGGGCCCACGCGTGGCGCGCACACGCCCTGCCGGTTGAACGCCTCAGGCACGCACGCCTCGTGCGCCGCCACAGGCTGCCCGACCGCGATGCGCGCGCGACACGTGCCAGGGCACGTCAGGCGGTCACAGAAGCCACCGTTGCACTCGCGGTCTGCCGCGCACGCGCCGCCCAACGACACGAGCCCGACCGACGCCGCTCCACACTGCGCGAGATCCGGCAGCTGGTCGCATGGCGTGGCGTTCATGACGGCGATGCACCGACGCGCCAGCGTCTCGTCGATGCGCACCTGGGGCTGCCGCTGCACGTCACACTGCGCGGCGAGGCTGGCGACGCGGTGTGCCGCGCCCACGGCGTCGATGGTGCCGCAGCGCAACGGGAACGCGACGTACGCCTCGGCCAGCTCGCGACAGAGCACCAGCGCACCGACGCCCGCGTCGACCGCCGCGCCTGCGTCGACGGTCGAGCCGGCATCGACGGTCGAGCCGGCGTCGACCTCCGCGCCCGCGTCGTTCCCCACTCCGGCGTCGCGCGACGCAGGGCTCCCGCACGCGCACAACACCGGCACCACCAGACTCAACACGACGACCCGATTCATTTTTCCTGCTCCTGTCAGCGCGGCGCCCGACCTCGCCGCGACTGCCGGTGGAATAGGGGCGCAGCCATGCGCGCAGCAGAGGTGAGAGGTCACGACCACAGGTCATGGCGAGGCATGACCTCGGCCGCGCGCGTCACCAGGCGGGGCACGCGTCGGTGACGGTGCAGCGGTCGCCGAGGCAGTTGCCGCTCAGACACTGGTGCCCGCTCTCACACGCCGCGCCGCCAGCGCCGAGGCGGGTACACACGCTGTTGGTGCACGTCGTGAACTGCGGGCACTCGCTTTCGTTGACGCAGCTGGCGCCTTCAACCTTCTTCGGCACGCACACGCCGCCGTCGTCGGGGTCTTCGCAGTACAGCCCGTCGCGGCACCCGAAGAAGTCGCGCCAACTGCACGCGCCCCCGAGCGCCGCGCGCGGCTGACACGCTCCGTCGAAAGAGCCGGGCGCTTGCTTGCAGAAGTGCGTGTCGGCGCACTTCGCGTCGAACGGGTCACACTTCGCGCCGGTGAGACCGGGCGCGACACAGGTGCCTTCCACGCACGAGAGGTCTTCCTGACACGGTGAGTCCCACCGGTCGCACGCCGCGCCGAGGCCGCGCGCCGGCAGGCACTCGAGCCCACACGCGAGCCCGCGCGCGCACGGCGGGAGCCCTTCGCGGCAGTCGTCGCCCACCGCGCCGCGCACGTCGGCCTGACACAACGACTCACCGTTGCAGAACGCGCCGAGGGCGCACGCGCGCGGCTGCGCGTCGGGCGTGAGCGCTGCGCACGACGCGCCGATCGCCACGCGCGCCTGGCACGTGCCGTCGCGCGCGTAGCCTTCGCGCACACACTGCTGGCCTTCCTTCACCGCCGCGTCGAGCGCCACGCGCGCCGCGCACACGCCGGGGCACGTCGATGAACGGTCGCAGAACAGGTCGCCTTCACAGTCGACGTCGGCGTGACAACCGCTGCCTGCGGCGACGACTCCGGGCGCGGCGTCGTCACAGACCGCGGCGTCGACGACGGTCTCGCACGCGGCGTCTCGCCAGGCCGCGAGGCACGGCGCGGTCGCCATCGCGTCGAAGCGACGCGCCTCACCGGGGAAGCCCTCACACGCGGCGAGCTCAAGCGTGAGGTGGTCGTCGACGCCGGCGTCAGTCATCGCGCCACAGCGCCGGTCGAGCTGCGCCTTGAGCTGCACGACTTCACGGCAGAACTCGACGGCCGGGCGCCCGGCATCGACCTCGACGGTGACGCCCGCGTCTTCCTGCGGCGTCGCGCCCGCATCGTCCGCCGAGCCCGGCGGTGACGACGGCGCGCCACACGCCTGGGTGAACACGAACGCCAGACACACCACCACGACGACTCGCTGCATGTGGACCGCTGCCCCTCTTTGAAGACACCTCCGCCCAGCCGGCCCCGGCGCGGACTTCGTCTGGTTCTTCAGAACCACCCGAACTGCAGCGTCAGCGCGCCAGAGAGGCCGCTGACCTGCATGAACGTGAGTTGCCGCGGCACGGCCGGAACGATCCGAAACCCGACGTCAAAACCGACGCGCAGGAACCGCGTGACGCTGACCTCCACGCCGGCCGACGGCTCGACCATGAAGTGCAGCGCGCGGTACGCGTCACCGCC
This sequence comes from uncultured Archangium sp., assembly GCA_964459885.1. GTDB lineage: Bacteria > Myxococcota > Myxococcia > Myxococcales > Myxococcaceae > Archangium_A. Next base: position 1,265 of record CAYWON010000201.1, on the reverse strand, counting down.
GTCGAGCTGCAGCCACGCGCCGCCCACCAACACGCCCACGCGCGGCCGCACCACCCACTGCGGCGCGAACTGTTCCTGCACGAAGAAGCCGCCCTGCCAGAACGTGAGGAGCCGGTCGCCGACCGGCACCGCGCCCGCACCCATGAACTGCGGCGTGCCGAAGAGCGCCGCCCCGAGCGCGAGGTGGCGGTTGAGCAACACGCCGCCGCGCCCACCCGCGAGCATCGCGACGCCGTCACCGGCCTGCGCGAAGCCGACCGACGCGCCGCCGAAGCCCGCCACGTCGTCCACCAACACCGGCGTCTGCGCCACGTCGGGCGCTGTCGCCATCAAGACTGCCACCAGAGCGAAGAGGTTCATGCGCGACGACCTACGCGCGCGCTGCGCCGTCGTGCAGACGTCGGACGTCACGAGCTGGCGTCACGCGCCGCCATGACCTGTAGGCTGCGTCACGTCGTGAGCGCGCTCCTCTCCCTCTTGGCCATCTCGTTCCTGACGGCGCTGCGCTTCATCGGCCTGCCGTTCTTTGTCGTGCTGCTGGGCTTCTCCGTCAGGTGGAAAGCACAGCGCGGCGCGTGGATTCCGCTGTGGAAGCTGGCGCTCGTCTATGCGGGCGTGTTGCTGGCGGCGACGCTCTTCTTTGCCGTCGCGTGGCACGACACGGCGTACCCTTGAGCCCATGCGCCCCGTCATTCTCTCCGGCTCGTCTCACCCTGCCCTCGCTGCCGAGCTGGCCAGCGAGCTCTCGCTGACGCTGGGCGCGTGCGCGTCGCGGCGCTTCCCCGACGGCGAGCTGGACATCGAGCTCTCTGACGATGTGCGCGGCGCCGACGTGTTCATCGTGCAGTCGCTGCACGCGCCCGCAGGCGAACACCTGCTCGAGCTGGCGCTGCTGGCCGACGCCAACCAGCGCGCCGGCGCCCGCAGCGTCACCGCCGTCATTCCGTACCTCGGCTATGCGCGCCACGACCGCCGCGTCACCGGCCGCGAGCCGCTGGGCGCGCGCGTGGTGGCTGAGCTGTTGGCGGCCGGCCGCGTCGACCGCCTCGTCTGCCTCGATCTCCACTCGCGCGCCGTCGAGGGCTGCTTCCCGAAGCCCGTGGAGCACGCCGACGCCGTGCCGCTGTTGATTGAGCACGTGAAGAAGCACCTGCCCTCGCCCGCTGTCGTGCTCTCGCCTGACCTGGGCGCAGTGAAGCGCGCCGAAGCGTTCGCGCGCCCGCTGGGGCTGCAGGTCGCCGTGGTGCACAAGCAGCGACTCTCGG
>CAYWON010000200.1:0-10488 GCA_964459885.1 uncultured Archangium sp. | reverse complement strand
GCCCGGGGCCGGCTCAGACCACACGTCGTCGGCCCAGCCGCACGTCGCAAAGAGGACCACCGCAGCGAGAATGGCGCGCACGCAACGCTGGGTAGCACCGCTAGACTGACGCCACGATGTCTTCCTTCGAGGTCTGGCCGGGAGTGCCGTACCCGCTCGGCGCGACGGTGGATGCGCACGGCGTCAACTTCGCGCTCGCTTCGCATCACGCTACGCACGTCGAGCTCTGCTTGTTCGACGTCGAGGAGCCCACGCGGGAGCTGGCGCGGCTGCAGCTGGGAGATCAGACCAACCACGTGTTCCACGGCTACGTGCCGGGGCTGCGCGCCGGCGCTCTGTACGGCTACCGCGTGACCGGGCCGTGGGCGCCGCACGACGGGCACCGCTTCAACGCCAACAAGCTGCTCGTCGACCCCTACGCGCGCGCGGTGACGGGGAAGCCGAGCTGGGCAGCGCCGTTGCTCGGGCACCTGCCGGGGCAGGTCAACGTGCGCGACGACCGCGACTCGGCGCCGGGCGTGCCTCGCGGCGTGGTGGTGGCTGACGACTTCGACTGGCGCGGTGATCGCCGCCCTGAAGTGCTGTGGCGCAAGGCCGTCATCTACGAAGCGCACGTGCGCGGGCTGACGATGCGCCACCCCGACGTGCCTGAACACCAGCGCGGCACCTACGCGGGGCTCGCGCACCCGAAGGTCATCGAGCACTTGCAGTCCATCGGCGTCACCAGCGTGCAGCTGCTGCCGGTGCACGAGTGCGTGCCCGAGGGCTTCCTTCACGACCGCGGGCTCACCAATTACTGGGGCTACAACACGCTCGGCTTCTTTGCGCCCGAGCAGGGCTACGCGTCGACGGGCTCGCGCGGTCAGCAGGTCACCGAGTTCAAAGAAATGGTGCGCGCGCTGCACGCCGCGGGCATCGAGGTGCTGCTCGACGTCGTCTACAACCACACCTGCGAAGGCAGCGAGCTGGGGCCCACGATCAGCTTCCGCGGCGTCGACAACGCCACGTACTACTGGCTCGACGGGAACGATCGTGCGCGCGCGCGCGACTTCACGGGCTGTGGCAACTCGCTCGCGGCGTACCGCCCGCAGGTGCTGAAACTGGTGCTCGATTCCCTGCGGCACTGGGTGCAGGAGTTCCACGTCGACGGCTTCCGCTTCGATCTTGCCACCACGCTGGCGCGCGGGCCGTCGGGCGAGTTCGACCCGCACTCGCCGTTCTTCGCGGCCGTGTTTCAAGACCCTGTCCTCTCGCGCGTGAAGCTCATCGCCGAGCCGTGGGACGTCGGCCCGCACGGCTACCGACTGGGCAATTTCCCGATGCCGTTTGCCGAGTGGAACGATCGCTACCGCAACACCTTGCGGCGGTTCTGGCGCGGCGACGGGGGGCAGCTCGCCGAGCTGGGCTCTCGGCTCACGGGCAGCTCCGACTATTTCAAGCTGTCGGGGCGGCGACCGAGCGCGTCGATCAACTACGTCGCGTGCCACGACGGCTTCACGCTCGCTGACGTCACCGCGTTCAACCGCAAGCACAACCTCGCCAACAAGGAAGAGAACCGCGACGGCAGCGACGACAACCAGTCGTTCAACCACGGCGTGGAAGGCGAGACCGACGACGCTGCCATCGTCGCGGCGCGCGACCGCACGGTCCGCAACCTCCTGGCGTCGGTCTTCCTCTCGGTGGGTACGCCGATGCTGCTGGCCGGCGATGAGTTCGGTCGCTCGCAGCGCGGCAACAACAACGCGTACTGCCAGGACAACGAGCTCTCGTGGGTGGACTGGAACCTCTCGCCGCGGCAGCGCGGGTTGCTCGAGTTCACCCGGCGCGTGTCGGCCCTGCGCGCGGCGTCGCCCGTGCTGCAGCGCCGCAACTTCTTCCTCGGCGCGACGCTCGATGACTCGCGGTTCCGCGACCTCGTGTGGTTCCACCCGGCGGGGCGCGAGCTCGATCACGACGACTGGCGCAACGCCGAGCTGCGCTGCTTCGGGCTCTTCCTCGGCGGCGACGCCATCACGGCCCGTGACGATCGCGGCCGCAAGCTGACCGGCGACACGCTCCTCATCTATTTGAACGCGGGCCCTGCGCCGGTGCCGGTGGTGCTGCCCGCGCCGTCGTGGGGCGGCGCCTGGGAGCTGCTGCTGGAGACCGCGAGCGAGCTGCCCCGGGCGCTCACCTGCGCCGCCGGGGAACACCTCCAGATTCCCGAACGATCGACGGTGGTGCTGCGGCTGCGGCATTGACCCGGCCCGCGGTCGCTCTTAGACGGCCCTCCGCGTGGGTACCCCGATGCTCTGGGCAGCTTTTCTGTGCGGTGTGGTCGTCGTCGTGGCGATCGACCTGTTCGCCGCCGGCGGCAAGGAAATCACGACCAGGAAGGCCGCGATCTGGACCGGCATCTGGGTCACGCTGTCGCTGTCGTTCGCCGGCTTTCTGCATTGGCAGTTTGGTGCGACCGCATCGGTCCCCTTCATCACCGCCTACGTCGTCGAGTACGCGCTCTCGGTCGACAACCTGTTCGTCTTCCTCGTCATCTTCAGCGCGTTCAAGATCTCGAACCGCGCCCAGCACCGGTTGCTGTACTGGGGCATCATCGGCGCGTTCCTGCTGCGTGGCCTGCTCATCGGCCTCGGCACGGCGCTCGTCGCGAAGGCCGGGTGGCTGCTCTACGGCTTCGGCGCGTTCTTGCTCTACACGGCGTACAAGCTGCTCTTCGCGGGCGAGGCCGACGATGAGGTGAACCCCGAAGAGAACCCGCTGCTCAAGTGGGGGCGGCGCGTGCTGCCGGTGTCGACGGGCGATCACGACCTCAAGTTCTTTGCCCGCGAGGGCGGCAAGCTGGTGGTGACGCCGCTGTTCCTGGTGCTGGGAGTCGTCGAGACCACCGACCTCCTGTTCGCGGTCGACTCGATCCCCGCGGTGCTGGGCATCAGCCAGGACCCGTTCCTCGTGTTCAGCTCGAACGCCTGCGCCATCCTCGGGCTGCGTTCGCTGTTCTTCGTCGTCAGCTCGCTGATGGACAAGTTCCGCTACCTGAAGATCGGCCTCGGCGTGATCCTCGCGTTCGTGGGGCTCAAGCTGATCCTCGAGACCGCGTTCCACGAGTGGGCGCACGCGCACGAGACGGTGGTCATCGTGACCTCGCTGAGCGTCATCGTGCTGAGCCTGACGGTGTCGATTGTCGCCTCGGCGCTCATCAAGCCGAAGGTCGAAGCCACCGAAGCCGCACCCAGGGTCGTGGAGCGCTGAGATGTCGAACGTCGTCACGGAAGGTCTGCGGGTCACGGTGAAGGCGACGTTCTGGCCCGAACGGAGCGCGCCCGAGAGCGGCCGCTGGGCGTTCACCTACGCCGTCACGTTGGTGAACGAAGGTACGCGCGTGGCGACGCTGCGCGCGCGCCACTGGGTCATCACCGATGGCACCGGCCACGTGGAAGAGGTGCGCGGTGAGGGCGTCGTCGGCAAGCAGCCGCGCCTCGAGCCGGGCGAGCGCTTCGAGTACCAGAGCTGGGCGATGCTCCGCGCGCCGTTCGGCACCATGCGCGGCGAGTACGTGATGGAGCGCGCCGACGGCTCGAAGTTCGAGGCGCGCATCGGCGAGTTCTCGCTCACGCAGCCCAACGCGCTGAACTGAGCGACGACATGGCGCTCGAGTTCAACCTCGGCGTGGCAGTCGGGCTCGGCGTGTCGGCGACGGTGGCCATCGGCGCGCCGATCGCGCTGTTCCTGTTGCTGGCCAGGCGCTTCGGCGCCGCGTTGCCCCCGGCGGGGTGGGGCGCGCTCACGTTCGTCATCTCGCAGTTCGTCCTGCGCTTCCCCTGGCAGCTGCCGCTCAACGCGTGGCTGCTCAAGCACTACGCGCAAGACGCGCTGGTGATGAACGGCTGGCTCGCGGTGTCAGTGCTGACGGCGGCGTTGTTCGAAGAGACCGGGCGTTGGCTCATGTTTCGTCGCGTCAGCCTGCAGCGGCGCACCATCGACGGCGCGATGTTCGGCGTCGGCCACGGCGGCATCGAGTCCATCGTGCTGGTGGGGCTCTCGTTGGTGGGCAACCTCGTCGTCTACGTGCTCATCACCCACGGCACGAACGTCGGCATCCCCGCCGAGGTGATGCCGAAGGTTGAAGCGCAGTTCGCGCAAGTCACGCCGGCGCTGGCGCTGATGGGCGGCGTCGAGCGGCTCGGCGCGCTCGCGTTGCACGTCGCCTGTTCGCTGCTGGTGTTGGAGTCCGCGCGCGGTCGCGGCGTGAAGTGGCTCTTCGTCGCGATGGGCGTGCACATCGCGGCCAACGGCGGCGTGCTGGCGGCGACGAAGCTGGCGAACCCGTACGTGGGTGAGGTCGCGCTGTGGCTCATCAGCGGCACGGCGTTGGCGTTCGCGCTGCGCACCTCATGGCGCACCGAGCGACGCGGGCTATCGGGGGCGGGGCGCGGCGGCGCGGCGCAGGCGATCCCTGACCGCCAGCCCCAGCCCTGACTCGGGCGGCGGCACCGCGAAGATGAGCTCACCGAGCGTGTCGGCTTCGCGAAGGCTCGCGTAGAGCACGCGGGCGAAGCCGGCGGCGTCGTCGGGCACCGCGAGGTGCGTCGCGCCGGCCGGCACCTTGACCGACGCGCCGGCGATGACGACCAGCTTCTTGTCGGCGTGCGGCCGCACGGCGTCCGGCAGCTCGTCGGCGCTCACGAGCAGCAGCCCGGCGCGCGGCGCGTAGTGTGACTCGAGCATGCCGGGCGCGCGCACATCGGTGGCGTGGGCCGCGTCGAGCAGCGGCTGCCCGAGCGCCTGCTCGATGGCCTCGCGGGGAATGCCGCCAGGGCGAAGCAGGCGCGGCGCGCCGTGCGCCACGTCGATGATGGTGCTCTCGACGCCGACGTTGCTGGCGCCGCCTTCGAGCACCGCCTCGAGCGCGTCGCCAAACTCAGCGCGCACGTGCGCCGACGTGGTGGGGCTGACGCGACCGAAGCGGTTGGCCGAGGGCGCGGCGAGGCCTCCGCCGAAGAGCGTCAACAACGCGTGCGCGAGCGGGTGTGACGGCACGCGCAGGCCCACGGTGTCTTGCCCGCCGGTGACCGCGTCGGACGCCTTGTCGTTGCGCGGCACCACGAGCGTCAGCGGCCCGGGCCAGAACTCGGCGGCCAGCAGTTCGCCCGCCGGCGTCAGCGTCTGGCACCACTCGCGCGCCGCTTCGACGCTGGCCACGTGCACGATGAGCGGGTGCGTCGAAGGGCGGCCCTTGAGCGCGAAGATGCGCCGCACCGCGAGCTCGTTGGAAGCGTCGGCGGCGAGCCCGTACACGGTCTCGGTGGGCAGCGCGACGAGGCCTCCAGCGCGGAGGACCTCCAGCGCGCGCGGAAGGTCGATTGATTCAGCCACTTCGGGGAGATCTGCCGGAATTGCGCCCATCGCGCCACATCGGTAGACGCGCGCCCCATGCCTTCCCAGCCTTCCAAGAAGCTCGAGACCTTCGACAACCCCGCGCCCGTTCGCGACTACGAGATCGTCTTCGACTGCCCCGAGTTCACCTGTCTGTGCCCGCTGACCGGCCAGCCCGACTTCGCGCACCTGAAGATCAGCTACACGCCCGACAAGAAGTGCATCGAGTCGAAGTCGCTCAAGCTCTTCCTCTGGAGCTTCCGCAACGAGGGCTGCTTCCACGAGCGCGCGACCAACGAGATCCTCGACGCGCTGGTGGCGGCGTGCTCGCCCCGCAAGATGACGGTGTTCGGTCACTGGTTCGTGCGCGGCGGCATCAGCACCGACGTGACCTGCACGTTCGAGAAGAAGTCGGCCAAGAAGAAGAAGTGAACGCACTGCCCGTCATCGATCTGCGCGCGCCCGACGTCGCGCAGCTGCGGCGCGCGTGCGAAGAGCATGGCTTCTTCTACGTGTCGCACCACGGGGTCGACGCCGCGCTTGAACGTCGGCTTGAAGAAGCCAGTCGCGCGTTCTTCGCGTTGCCGCTCGACGCCAGGCAGCGGGTGTCGATGGCGCACGGCGGCCGAGCGTGGCGCGGCTGGTTTCCGCTCGGTGGAGAGCTGACGAGCGGCGCGCCAGACTTGAAAGAGGGCTTCTATTTCGGCGACGAGCTGCCCGACGGCGACGCGCGGCCGATGCACGGGCCCAACGTGTTTCCCGCGGAAGTGCCGGCGCTGCGCGACGCGGTGCTGGCCTTCATCGACGCGCAGCGACACACCGGTCACCGCATCATGCGCGCGCTGGCGCTCAGCCTCGGGCTCGACGAGACGTACTTTGAGCGCGGGTTGACGGCGGAGCCGCTCAGCCTGTTCCGCATCTTTCACTACCCCTCGCCGCGCGACGCGCAGGAATCGAGCGGGTGGGGCGTCGGCGAGCACACCGACTACGGGTTGCTGACGGTGTTGAAGCAAGACGACTGCGGCGGGCTGGAAGTGAAGACGCCGCGCGGGTGGGTCGACGCGCCGCCGCTGCCGGGCACGTTCGTCTGCAACCTTGGCGACATGCTCGACCGCATGACCGGCGGTCGCTACCGGTCGACGCCGCACCGCGTGCGCAACGTCTCGGGGCGCAGCCGGTATTCGTGGCCGTACTTTTTCGACCCGAACTTCTCGGCGCGCGTCGAGCCGTTGCCGGGCTTCTCGGTGCGGCCCGCCGAACAAGACGCCGCCGAGCGCTGGGACCGTGCCAGTGTGCACGCCTTGACGGGCACGTACGGTGAGTACCTCTTGTCGAAGGTCACGAAGGTGTTCCCTCTGTTGGCGGAGGCAGTGCAATGACGAGGCCTGCAGCAGCGATCACCTTCGAGTTCGACGACGCGCCGGGGTTGTGGACGGTGCCGCTCGACGCCGGCTCGCTGCTGCTGGGCCCGGAAGAGACGCGCTGCGTGCTGCCGTGGGACTACTCGAACTGGTTCGCTGACGAAGCCTTCGTTCGTCGCGCCGGCTGGTTCGCCCGGCTGCTGCGCGTAAAGACCGCGCCCACGGAGCTCAGCACCGCGGTGCGCATCGTGGTGCGGCTTGGCGTGAAGCAGGGCCGTGTGTACCGCCGCTGGGTGGCGTTCTCGCAGGTCGAGCGCGACGCGCTGCGCGCGCTGGGCGGCGTGCCCGAGGCGCAAGAGCGAACGACGGACGGCGCGTGCGTCTACGACTTTTCGGCGGACGAAGCGCCGCTGCGCCTCACCGGGCCCGTCGAGCTCGTGGAGTGTGAGGAACTCTCGCCTTTCCACGCCTACGTGCCCAACACCCGACCGCCGCAGTCACGCGTGCTGGACCTCGTCGAGTCGCGTGGCGAGGAGCCCGGCGATGACGAGCAAGACGGTCGCGGCCGCGAGTGAGGGCGTGAAGGCGCCGTCGGCGGTGCGCGTGGCGTCCATCAGGAACACGAAGACCACCGAGCCCTGGCCGCACAGCTGAATGAGGCCGCTCGACGTGCCTTCGGGCGTGGGTCGCGTCACCTCGGCGGCGTACTGAAAGCCCACGGGCACGGTGGACGTCAGCCAGAAGCCGGCCCAGACGCCAGCGATGACCAGCAGCGTGAACGACGGCGCGAACGCCACGCCAGCGACGCCGGGCGCGCCCACCAGCAAGCCCAGCGCGATGAACTTCCGCCGCTTGCGCTGCTTGTCGGACAAGGCGGCGATGACGATGGCGCCGACGAGCCCGCCCACCAGAATGGCGGCGCCCAGGTTGCCCGCGTCTTCGGCGTTGAATCCGCGCGGGCGCACGATGCCCTCAATCCACGTGGTCACGCCGTTGAAGACGCCCATGCTGACGAACACGATGAAGAGGAACTTGAGGAAGCTGCGGTTCTTCAGCGCCAGCTTGAGGCCGTCGAGCATCAGCGCGCGCGTCTCGGGCTCGCCGGGCTCCGGGGGCGTCGCGGGCTTCTCACGCGCCAGCGCGAGGAAGAGCACCGAGCTGACCGCCGCCGCGAGGCCGAACCACAGCTGAATCGTGTCGAGGCGCGTCGACTCGAGCAGCAGTGGTGTCACCGCCATGCCGATGCCGGTGCCGATGAGGTTGGCGAGCGTGATGACGCCGACCGCGGTCGCGCGTTCTCGCTGCGGAAACCAGAGCGCGCCGCACTTGGTCCACGCGTTGAGGAGGAACGGCTGCGCGATGGCCAGCATGATGGTGCACGCCATCGCCAGCGCGTAGTTCGAGCCCGCGAGGCCGCGCAGCGGCGCGAAGATCAGCATCAACACCGCGCCGATGCCCACGCCGACCTTGAAGCCGCGCGAATCGATGACCCACGACGCCGGGATGGACAGCGGAATGAACGCGGCCATGTAGCTCATGGCGAACGCGCCGACCGCGAGCTCCGACACGCCGTAGAACTCCGCGGCCTGATGGGTCACCGGGGCATAGGTGATCCACAGCAGCTGAATGGTGAGGTTGATGCCTGCGAAGACGGCGAGCACGACCCAGCGCCAGGGCGAGAGCACCGGCGCACTGTAGGTCAGCGCGTGACGATCTCGCGATTCAACGGTGAGTCGGGCGCGTCGGCGTAGTCCGTGCCGTTCCACGCGCGGCGCGTGATGCGAACCCGGTGGGCGGCGGGGTCGATGTCGTACACGTGGTAGCCGAAGCCCTTCACGTGCAGGTCGGTGGCGCTGCCGGGGTTGATGATGGTGCGCCGCTTCGTCTTCACCACGTACGGCCGGTGCATGTGGCCGTGCAGCACGAGGTCGAGCGACACGTCTTCGCGATCGATGAGCGCCATCAGCTCGAGGTCGTCGCGCAGGCCGTGGTTGCGCTTGTCGCGCTGCCCTTCGGCGCGCAGCAGCCCGTAGTGCAGCGCGAGCGTGACGAAGCGGTGCTTGAGCGACGCGTCGGTGAGGATCTCCAGCAGCTGGCCGCGCTGCTTTTCGCCGCACAGGCCCGACGAGTCGACGACGCTGGTCGGCCGCGTGACGTCGATGGCCACGATGGTGAGGTCGCCCACGTTCTTGGCGAACGGGAAGCGCGCGCCTTCACTCAGCGCGGCGAAGTGCTTCGCGAAGAGCCCGTCGACGCCGTTCACATAGCGATCGTGATTGCCGGGGATGACGGTGAAGCGGTCGGGCTGCTGCAGCCGCGGCCCGAACAGCGAAGCGACGGTGTCGAACTCGGCCTCGGTCGACACGCCGGTGAGGTCGCCCGTACACAGCGCGTGGTCGACGTGCTGGCCATCGACGTCGGCGAGCAGCTTCGCGATGCGCTGGTCGCTGCCGGCGAAGTGCTTGCCGCGACCGAACAGCGAATAGCTGACGACGGCCGCCATGCGCTTGACGGCGAAGTCACCGCTCAGCGGGAAATGCGTGATGTGGATGTCGGTGAAGTGCGCGAGCTTCAATTCTTTAGAGCCCCGGGGTGGCGATGAACACGGTGGCGCGGCCTGACAACGTCACGGCCTCGTCCGCGCCGATGAAGACGGACTCACCACGCTTCAGGTGCTCGCCGTTGGCGGTCAGCGCGCCGTCGGTGACGAGGACAATCTGCGCGGCGGAAGACAGCGGGTGCGTGCCGTCGAGCTGCACGCGCGTGAGCCGGAAATCGGGCACCGGCGTCTGGTACGGCCCGCGCAGCACGTTGGGCGGGCCGTCGGTGAAGTTGAGCACGCGCAGCAGCTCCGGCACGTCGACGTGCTTGGGCGTCAGGCCGCCGCGCAGCACGTTGTCGGAGTTCGCCATCAGCTCCACGCCGGTGCCGTCGAGGTACGCGTGCAGGTTACCGGCGTCGAGGTACAGCGCTTCGCCCGGCTGCAGCAGCACGAGGTTCAGCAGCAGCGCGCCGATGACGCCGACGTCACCCGGGTACTTCTTGGCGAGGCGGTGGGCGAGGGCGCACTCGTCGGCGAAGCCGTCGACGGTCGGCGCGCGCAGCACGGCGTCGACGAGCGCCTGCTGTTCTGTCTTGGGGAGCGTCATCACCAGCTTGAAGTACGCGCCCAGGCCGTCACGCTCGAGCACGGTGACGTCGAGGTCCAGCCCACGGAACAGGCGCAGCGTGTCAGCGACGCGGCGGAAACCACAGAGCGCGAGGAACGGCGTCAGCGCGCAGATGATCTCCGGCTTGTGGTTGGCGTCCTTGTAGTTGCGGTGCGACGCCGTCAACGGCACGCCCGCGGCGTTCTCGGCTGCGAAGCCAGCGCGCGCCTCCTCGAGGCTCGGGTGCGCCTGCAGCGAGAGCGGCTCGGCGGCCGCGAGCACCTTCAACAAGAACGGCAGTCGGCCTTCGAAGTGCGCCGCCACCGCGTTCCCCAGCAAGCGCACGGGGTCGCTCGCGATGACGGCGTCGAGCGTCTCGCCCGAGGGCACGCGCGATGGCGCGCTGGGGTGCGCGCCGAGCCACAGCTCTGCCTGCGGCGCTCCGTCGGGTGGTACGCCGAGGAGCGCCGGGATGGCCGTGGTGCTGCCCCACGCGTAGGGCTGAATGCGGTTGGTCAGTTTCTGCACGCCGCGCCGCTTACTGCACGAGGCTGCGCAGCATCCACGCCGTCTTTTCGTGAACCTGCAGGCGCTGCGTCAGCAGGTCG
>CAYWON010000199.1:2567-10516 GCA_964459885.1 uncultured Archangium sp. | reverse complement strand
CGGAACTTCATGTTGTCGCGCAGGTAGTCGAAGCCGAACTCGTTGTTCTGCCCGTAGGTGATGTCGGCGCCGTAGGACTCCTGGCGCTGGCGGTCGGACAGGTCGTGGAGGATGCAGCCCGTCGTCATGCCGAGGAACTTGTAGACGCGGCCCATCCACTCGGCGTCGCGCCGGGCGAGGTAGTCGTTGACGGTGACGACGTGCACGCCGCGGCCCGAGAGCGCGTTCAAGTACGTCGGCAGGGTGGCGGTCAGCGTCTTGCCTTCACCGGTGCGCATCTCGGCCACGCAGCCCTGGTGCAGGAACATGCCGCCGATCAGCTGCACGTCGTAGTGACGCTGGCCCAGCACGCGGCGGCCCGCCTCGCGCGTCATGGCGAACGCGTCAAACAGCACGTCGTCGAGCGACTTGCCGTTGGCGACCTCCTGCTTGAGGCGCGCCGTCTCGCGCGCGAAGTCTTCGTCTTTGAGGGCACGCATCTTCGTCTCGAGCTCGTTGATGCGAGCCACCCGGGGGATGGCGCGCTTGAGCTCGCGGTCGTTCTTGGTGCCGATGATCTTCTTGAGGACGTACTCGATCATGGTGCTTCTCTTCTGTGAGTGGAGGTGAACGTGAAGCGCTCCCGTTGGCGCAGGCGCCGACGAGAATCGTGAAGGGTGCCGGGCGGAAACTGCGCCGACCTTCAGACGGCCTGGCGGTGACGCAGCACCACGAAGCGGAGCGCGCGGGCGCTCACGTCTTCGGGCGCGGCCGCGGCGACGAAGCCGAGGCCAGCGGGCGCCTGCGGCGGCACGACCACGTACGCCACGCGCGACGGCGCTTCAGCGCGCGTGGTGTCGTGCGTCTCGAGCGACTCGACCTCGCGCAGCTCATGCCACGGGACGAAGCGCACCACCTCGACGCGCGGCATCGCGAACGCGACCAGCTGGGTCGCGAACACGGGGAGGCCGACGGTGAGGAGGAGTACGACTCGCACGGCGGTCACCATGCCACAGGCAATCGCCACGTCACGGAGTACCTGACCGGAATCGCGGTGCCGTCACTCTCGGCGAGTCAGCGCCGCCTCAACCAGCTTGTGGAAGTCGGTGAAGCGCTCCGTGGGCACGTCGAGCGTGCCGCGGCAGACCACCGCGCCAGAGGCGTATTCGCGCACCTCGACGTGGAGCCCGTCGCTGCCGTCGGCGACGCCGACGAACAGGTCCGTCTGCTCGACGCTGAAGCCGTGAATCGCCGGGTGCTCGAGCAGGGACAGCCAGTCGCCCGGCGGGACCTCCAGCAGGTCCTTTGCCGTGTGGACGAAGCCGTCTTCTTCCGTGGCCCGCAGCGAGTCGGCGCTGAGCCGGAGTGGCTTGACGAGCCGCAGCCCATCTTCGCCGTCAACCGCAACGACGACCGATGGGGTGCCGAACAAGCGGCGCTCCGGGCGGAGGCGTGCGTTGGCCATGTCGGCGCAGTCGAGCGGCTCGAGCGCCGCGTCTTTGAGGGCTGCCACGTCGAGCTCTTCGAGGCGCTTGACGAGCACTGCCGACTCAGCGTCGACCGCGTCGTCGAGGCGGTGCGCGAACACGCCGAAGGCGATGAGGACCAGTGACACGAGCGCCGCAACGGCGACGAGCAGCTTCTTCATGACGCACCTCCGGCCAGCGCGGTCTTCCAGTCGGTCTCCGTCCAGCCGAACTTCGTCAGCTCATCGCGGCGCTGGTGCGGCAGGGCCTGCCAGGCGGTGTGCGCTTCGAGCTCCTTCGGTGGTGCGAACACGTCGTTCGACGATGACAGCGCGCGACGCACGGTCTCTTCGCGCAGGCCGCGAACGCCAACGCCGATCCGGCCTTCGACCTCCACGTCGCCGGCCTCGAGCTTCCCTCGCACACCTCCGCGGATCTCCCGGGTGATGACGCCGCCCGCGGCCCAGGAGCCGAGCTCGAGCCCGTCGTCCTTCAGCCGCAGGGCCGTGAGCTCGACGAGTGCGGTGCCGCCGGTTTCCTGAGTCAGCTTGACGGGGCCGAGCTCGAGCGCGGCCTCGTCGAATGCACCGCGCTTCATCGTGAGGCTGACCTCGCCCAACGGGATTGCAGCGGTTGCTTCCGTCGAGCCGTCACTCAGTTCCTTGTACTTGGCCTCGCCCTCTCCGTATTCGAGCTCGACGCCCACGGCGTCAGTCATGGTTCGGGGTTCGTTGGGGCCGGCGCGCCCGTTCCGCTCGTGAACCACACCGTCCTGGCTCTTCGTCTCGAGCTTGAACTCGAACCACGCCGCGCCGTCGCGCACTTCGCCGGTGAGGTCGCTCATGCGGTTGGCCACCGCGAGGTACGGCTTGAGCTCACTCGCGTTGTTGAACCGCGAGAAGTCGCGATCATAGGCGTCGCTGCGCCGATCACCGACCGCCGTGTATTCCCGCGCGACGTACGCTGACGCCGGGCGACCCAATTGCTGGATCTCTCGCAGCGACTTGCACTGCGAGACCGCGTCTTCGTAGCGCGCGCTGTACTCGCGATAGTCGCGCACGAACTGGCCGTACTGGGCCTTCGAGTGCTCGTGGATGAGGTCGTTCACGCAGCGCGGCAGCTCGCGGTTCATCACGTACAGCTTCGGTTGACCGGGCGGGTTGAGCGGGCCTTTGGCCTTCTCTTCGGGCCGCGTCTCGACGCTGCCCTTCTCGGACGCCATACGAAGGAAGCGGCACTGATCGCCCCAGTCCAGCTTGTCGAGCATCGTCGCGAGCTGGCCGCCCTCGCCGAGCGAGTTCATCGCTTTGTAGAAATCTGCCGGCGCCAGTTGCTCGAGCTTGTTGAGCGCGGTGGTTGCTTCCTGGTGCGTCACGAAGAAGTCGAGCGACGAGGCATCGGTCGAGAGCAGCTGCTGCAGCTCTGATGCATCGAAGGTGGAGACGCCGTTCTTCTGTGTGGGATACGGCGCGGGCCGCGCGCGGGCGGGCGATGACGTGTCGTCGGTCGCTGGCAGGTCGGTCTGGACGTTCTCGGCGGTGCCGGAAGCAATTCGAGTGGGCATGACGGTCGCGCCATGCGCCGCGTGTGCCCATCGTGGCCCTTTGTGTTTCGCGGACTTGCTTGCGCGGGGTCATCTCTGCGCGGAGACGACCGTCTCGGCGTCAGCGCCAGAACATCGCGAGCTGCGACCCGCCTTCGCCGAACACTCCGGGCTCCAGCTTGGCGTCGTGCGCGTCGAGGCGCTCGAGGCACACGCCGACCACGCCCTTCAGCAGATGGCCCGACGGGTGCGGCACGTTGGGCATGGTGAGGCGCGCCGACTTGTCGCTGAGCCACTCGAGGTGGGTCTCGGCGCCGACGAGGCCGGTGCTCATGAAGCGCGGCGAGCGCTGCACGAAGCTCTTCACCGACAAGAAGGGCAGGGCGATGGCGATGACCTTGCCCACCAGCGTCTCAAGGTAGCCCTCGATGAAGCGGCGGCCCAGCAGCTCCCACGCGCGCTCGCGTGGCTCGGTCGGGTGCACGTGCGCCGCGGCGACGTCGAGGCAGTCGTGCCAGACCTTGAGCGGGTACTCAGCGCGCGGCGCGGCGAGGTCGAAGCCCCTGGCCTTGAGGTCATCGCGAAACGCGCCCGTCGGCTGGAGCGCGACGGTGAACAGGCCGTCGAACATGCTGTGCTTCGCGATGACGCTCATCGGCCTCGGCGCATAGCGGATTGATCAGCCTTTCGCGAACTCTGCCCGCCCGAGCGCGTCGAGGTGCGCGAAGTCGTCGGGCGTCAGCGTCACCTTCGCCGCCGTCATGTTCTCTTCGAGGTGCTTCACCTTGCCCGTGCCGGGAATGGGCAGCATCACGTCGCTTCGTTGCAGCACCCACGCGAGGGCCAGCGCCGAGGTGGTGACGCCGTATTTCTCGGCGAGCGTCGCCAGCAGCGAGCCCGGCCGTGAGAGCGCGCCAGCGGCCAGCGGGTACCAGGGAATGAAGCCGATGCCTTCCTTCGCGCAGTGCTCGAGCACCGCCTCGCTCTTGCGATTCACCAGGTTGTAGAGGTTCTGCACCGTGGCGACAGTGAAGTGGCGCTGCGCGGCCTTGAGCTCTGCGACCGAGACCTCCGAGAGGCCGACGTGCTTGATGAGGCCTTCTTTCTGCATCGCGGCGATGGCGCCGAACTGCTCGTCGCGCGGCACCGCTGAATCGATGCGGTGCAATTGCCAGAGCTGAAGCTGGTCTTGCTTGAGGCGCTTCAGGCTCGCGTGCACTGCGCTGCGCAGGTACTCGGGCCGGCCGTTGGGCGACCACTGGTTGGGGCCCGCGCGCGTGAGGCCCGCCTTGGTGGCGATGACGAGGCCCGGCTTGTACGGGTGCAGGGCCTTCGCGATGAGGTCTTCGCTGATGTGCGGGCCGTACGAGTCAGCCGTGTCGATGAAGTCGACGCCCAGCTCGACCGCGCGCTGGAGCACGCGCACCGCTTCGGCCTCGTCTTTTGGCGGGCCCCAGATGCCGTCGCCGGTGATGCGCATGGCGCCGAAGCCCAGCCGGTGAACCTGCAGCGTGCCTGCGATGCGGAACGTGTCGGTCATGGCGCGATGAAGTAGCGCCCACGAAACGCGCCGCAACGTTCAATTCACGGCGTCGGGTCGTCCAACCAGAGCGCCGCGAGCTCGAGCTCGATGGCATCGAACGGTGGCACGCGCGGCGTCTCATCTCCGCTCCACGTGCCGAGCTGCACCCACAGGCCGTTGTCGAGCTTGTACGCCTCGAGCGTCTTGCCGACGGGGTCGACGAGCCAACTCCACGACACGCCTTCGCTCGCGTAGCGGCGGCTCTTCCGAACGCGGTCGAGCGATGCTGTGGAAGGCGAAAGCACCTCGCACACCCAGTCGGGCGCGAGCGTCACGAAGGGGGTCGACGCCGTCACACCGGGAGGGAGGTTCTCTCCTTTCCACCCAGCGAGGTCTGGCACGAGCACGTCGGCGCCGAAGTGAAGCTCAGGCTGCGACAGCACTTGCCACGCGGCGACTGTCGAGCCGCGAGCACGAACCGCGCTGCCCACTTCGATGAGCAGCGCGGAGCGACAGTACGCATGGCCGAACGGTTGGCTTCGAATCGCGAACAGTTCACCGTCGACGATCTGTCCGAGCGTGTGTGGTGGCAACGCCTCCAACGCTGCGTACGTCGCTGGTGGCCTCACGAAGTCGACTCTACCGCGGGTTTGGTTTCACGCTCAGCCGTGCCATACGCGCGCGCATGAAGAAGGGCGACCAGAAGCACCACAAGAAGCGCACCACCTGGCACCCGGCGCCTGATCAGAAGCGACCGCCTCCGCCGAAGGTCGAGGCGCCCAAGCGCGTGCGCATTCCCCCGACGCCGCCGGTGACGCTGGTGCCCGAGCCCGGCAGCTGGTTGTGGACATGCCGCGCCGGCTTCGAAGCCCAGCTCTTCGAGGAGCTCGCATGGGGGAAGAAGAACCCCATTCTGCTCGGGCCCGCGCTCATCGCGTCGGAGCCCTTCACCGGAGAGAACCCGCTGCCGCAGCCGCCGGCGTTCGCGCGCATGGGCTTCCTCATCTCTGACGTGGTGCGCACGCCGGCCGACGCCGCCGCCGCGCTGCCTGACGAGCCGACGCGCGTGCAGGCGTGGGTGCCCGACACCGACGCCGGCAACGCGCGCGCCGGTGAAGCCGCTGCGTGGGAAGAGACGATTCGCGCCATCCGCACCGAAGACTCGCTCGTCGACCCCGAGACGCCGTGGAAGGCCGCCGAGGCCGGCGCGTGGTTGGGTCAGGTCTGTCTCATCGGCCCCGGTGTGGGCGTGGTGGGCCGCGTGCACGCGCGTGAAGCGCTCTCGTTGTCGGCCGGCGGCCGCGCCCGCATGAAGCGCACCGGCGAAGCGCCGTCGCGCGCCGCGATGAAGCTGGACGAGGCGCTCGACTGGTACGGCGTCTCACCCGGCAAGGGCGACCTGTGTGTCGACCTCGGCAGCGCGCCCGGCGGGTGGACGCGTCGGCTGCACGAGCGCGGCTCGAAGGTGTGGAGCGTCGACCCCGCGAACCTCTCGCCCGACGTGCTCAAGCTGCCGCGCGTGAAGCACTTCAAGGCGAGCGCTTTCGAGTTCACGCCCGACGAGCCCGTCGATTTCCTGTTCTGCGACATGGCCTGGCGACCGCTGGAGGTCGCGCAGTTGCTCGGCAAGTGGGCGCGGAAGAACTACGCCGCGCAGCTCGTCGCCAACATCAAGCTGCCGATGAAGGACAAGTTGCCCACGCTGGTGCGCGTGCGCCACACGCTCATCGACGCGGGCTGGAAGCAGGTGCGGATGAAGCAGCTGTACCACGACCGCGACGAGGTCACCGTGACCGCCCGTCGCGCTTGAATCAGTCCGCACTTCAGGGTCGAGTGCGGGCTCTTCGACGTGCCTACCGGGGGGCTTCGCCATGTTCAGCGCACTCTTGACCATCGTTCTCGCGGCAGAGCCTCTGCCGGGTCTCGCCGTGATGGACTTCGCGACGGAAGGCGCGCCGCCGGAGATCGGCACCGCCACGTCGGGCCTCGTCGCGCACGAGCTCGAGCGACTGCAGCTCTTCCGCATCACCACGTCAGAGACGACGCGCGTCATCCTCGGCGTGGACCGTCAGCGCGCGCTGCTGGGGTGTGAGAGCTGCTCCGGCGCGTCGCTCAGCGAGCTGACCTCGTTCGAGTACCTCGTCACCGGCAAGCTGACGCGCACCGGCAACCCGAAGGACGGCAACTACGGCCTGTTGCTCACGCTGCTGAAGACCGGCTCGGCGTCGCCCGTGTCGTCGGTCACCGTGGCCGCCAAGGGTGAAGAGAAGCTGCTGCAGGAAGTGCCGTCGGCGACGCTCAAGCTCGTCGGCAAGCTGCTCGAAGGGCGTCAGGGCGCGCTCGTGGTGTCGTCTTCGGAGACCGGCGCCGCGGTGAAGGTGGACGACACGCAGGTCGGCACCACACCGCTGCAGGCGCGCGTGCCCATCGCTGCCGGCCCGCACCTCTTGACGGTTGAGAAGGACGGCTTCACGCAGGTGAAGAAGGAAGTGCGCATCTCGGCCGACCAGGTGAGCGACGAGTTCGTGCGCCTCGTGCCGAGCCCCGACATGGCCGAGTCGTATGAAGCGAAGGCCGGTCGCACGCGCGCGCTGGCGTGGGTGGCGACGGGCCTCGGCGTGGCGGGCGTCGGCGCGTTCGTCACCGGCAACGTGCTGGCCAACGGCGCGTACGGCGACGTGGGCACGCCCAACTCGTTCGCGTTTCACCGCGCGCAGCTGGCCGCCGGCATCGAGCAGTCGGGTGACGTGAATCACCGCACTGAAGCCGGCCGACTCAAGTCGGAGATCGAGCTGATGCAGACCATCTCGTGGATTGGTCTGGGCACCGCGGCGGCAGGTGGCATCGCGGCGACGGTGCTGTTCATCGTGGGCGACCCGCCGGGCAAGTACGAGGCGTACCGCGGCAAGACCGGCGTGGTGATGCAGCTCTCGCCGACGCCCGGCGGCGCCGTGGTGACCGGCACGTTCTGACCGGCAGCAGCCCGCAGTAATACGGTACAGACAGGCGTTCAGTGGGTGACACGCCTACGTGTCGGTGTGCGCGCGACCACTTTGTCTCCGGCGACCGCGCGCCCTACGCGAGCGCCATGCGCTGTCTCTTCGTCGTCTGTCTGTTCGCGCTCGCCGCGTGTGAGCCGCTGTCCACCGAAGCCGGCCCGCACTACCTCTACAGCGCCGACGCGCAGAGCCTCGACAACCCGTTCCCCGACGCGCGCCTGGTGGAGGACGGCGTC
This sequence comes from uncultured Archangium sp., assembly GCA_964459885.1. Classification (GTDB taxonomy): domain Bacteria; phylum Myxococcota; class Myxococcia; order Myxococcales; family Myxococcaceae; genus Archangium_A. The sequence continues at coordinate 2,771 of CAYWON010000199.1, read as the reverse complement.
ACCACGCTGCGGCCGAAGTGGTACCGCGCGTTCCTGCCGCAGCCTGCGCGCACGCGGGAAGCCATCGCGTACTTCGAGCGCCTCACCACCGACGCGTCGACGCAGTTGCACGGCTTCGGCGGGCTCGGCGGCACCTTGCTGCGACCGTCGGAGCCGCTGGACGCCGCGAGCGTGCAGGGCACCTTCGCGCGCGTCGTGAAGACG
>CAYWON010000199.1:0-2467 GCA_964459885.1 uncultured Archangium sp. | reverse complement strand
CGGCATCGCCGCGGCGCTGCAGGTGGCGGTCACCGACGTGCTGTTGGTCTTGCCAGAGCGCGGGCCTCGCGTGGTGGCCACGCTGCGGTCGCTGGCCGACTGGGCTGCCTTGAATCCACCGGTCATCGACGTGCCTGCGCACGGCACCGTCGACGACGGCGATGGCGCGCGGCCTGTCGGTGTGTGGCGCATGACGGACTCAGATTGGTCGACGTTGCAGCCCTATCTCGAGCGGCAGGGCTTCGGTCGCCCCGCGACGGCGGTGGGCGCCGTGGTGTTGGGCTCGTTCGGCGCGCGAGACCTGAGAGAGAACGACGTGGTGCGCGCTGACTGGCTCGCGCAGCCGGACCTCGCGCCCATCAAGCCCCTGCGCTTCGTCTTGACGGTGCCGGTCGGCGCGAAGCCCGCAGGCGGTTGGCCCCTCGTGCTCGGCCAGCACGGCGTCGGCGGCCGCAACACGCCACGCGTCGGCAGCAACGAGTCGTACTGCCTTGAGTGGGGTCACGCGCTCGCCGCGCGCGGCCTCGCGTGTCTGGGCATCGACGCGCCCAACCACGGCAGCCGCGGCAACTTCATCCACTTCTTCTCGATGGAGAACCTGCCGGCGCTGCGCGACCGTTTCCGCGAGATGGCGTTCGACCTGCTGCAGGTCGAGCAGGCCGCGGCGCGCCTCGACGTCGACGGTGACGGCACGCCCGATTTCCAGCCGCAGGTGCGCTACTTCGGCAACTCGCTGGGCGCGATCCTCGGGGCGAACTTCGTGCCGGTGTCGAAGCGTGTCAGCAGCGCGGTGCTGAACGTGCCTGGCGGCGGGCTGTCGAACCTCATCACCAGCTACTACTTGAGAGACCGCCTCGGCCTGTTGCTGACGGCGCAGACCGCGGTGCCGCTCGAGTCTCCGGAGTTCGACGCGATGCTGCCGTTGTTCCGCGTCATCGCGCAGCCGTTCTTCGAGGAAGGTGACCCGGTCAACGTTGCGGAGGCGTTGCCGGCAGACCGTGCGGTGCTGCAACAGCTCGGCGTCAACGACCTGACCATCCCCAACGACACGAGTGAGGACCTCGCGTTGGCGATGGGGCTGCCCGCGGCGGCGGCGGCGATGGGTGGTGCCACGCCGTTGCAGGTGCTGGTGCGCGTCGACGCGGCGCGCTTCCTGCCGGCGGAAGAGGCCGCGAGGTTTGACGGCCACGAGGTGCTCTGGAAGTTGGCCGTGCCGCGCGAGCAGGCCCTCCGGTTCCTCGAGAGCGACGGTCGCGAACTGACCTGGTGACGAGGTTCAGGCGAGACAGGCCGCCCGGGCGTGGGTAAGTGCAGCCCGGCCGTCATGATTCGCAATCTCACCGAGCTCTACCAGTACCGCTCGTTGCTCATCGCGCTCTCGATGCGTGAGCTGAAAGCCCGCTACCGCGCGTCGGTGCTGGGCTTCTTGTGGACGTTCCTCAACCCCACGCTGAACATGCTCGTCTACGTGCTGGTGTTCGGCGTGATGATGAAGAGCGGCGTCCCGAACTACCCGTACTACCTCTTCTGCGGCCTGCTCCCGTGGATCTACTTCTCGTCGTCGGTGATGGGTGGCACCACGTCGGTGAGCGATCGCCGTGACTTGCTGACCAAGGTGCGGTTCCCCGCGCAGGTCCTGCCGGCGACGGTGGTGTTGACCAACCTCATCAACCTCATCCTGTCGCTGCCGCTGCTCATCGCGCTCGGCGGCTTCTTCGGCGTGTGGCCGAGCTGGCACGCGCTGCTCATCATCCCGGTCTTGTTGGTGCAGACGTTCTTCACGCTGGCGCTCGCGTACTTCTTCGCGGCCTTCAACGTGGCGTTCCGAGATCTGCAGCACATCGTCGGTAACCTGCTGCAGATGGCGTTCTTCCTGACGCCGGTGCTGTGGGACATTCGCGGCGTGCCGGCGCTCGGCTCACTGAGCAAAGAAGAGTCGCAGCAGCTGATCATGACGTTCAACCCGATGGCCTCCATCATGAGCGCGTGGCGCGACATCTTCGTCACGCAGCAGCAGCCTGACTGGGCCGCGCTCGGCGTGGTGCTCGGTGTGGCCTTCGTGGTGATGCTGATCGCCACCGCCATCTTCGAGCGTCGGCGTGAAGAGTTCGCGGAGCTGGTGTGATGAGCGCGAATCAGGACTCCATCGTCATCACCAACGTCACCAAGTCGTTCAAGAAGACGTCGAAGAAGAACGACCACACGACGGTGAAATCGGAGCTGGTCAGGCTGCTCACGTTCCAGCGGAAGATCATCGAGCCGGCGACGCACATCACCGCGCTGCGCGGCATCGACCTGCGCGTCCCGAAGGGCTCGACCGTCGGCATCATCGGCCGCAACGGCTCGGGCAAGAGCACGCTGCTCAAGCTGCTCACCGGCATCTACACACCGACGACGGGCAGCATCAACGTTCACGGCCGCATCAGCGCGTTGCTCGAGCTGGGCGCCGGCTTTCACCCGGACTTCA
>CAYWON010000198.1:0-10553 GCA_964459885.1 uncultured Archangium sp. | reverse complement strand
ACACGGGCGGCGTCACGCGCGACGTCTTCGAGCGACTGGCTCTGCGCGAGCTCGTCCATCGCGCGGCGCACGTCGCCTTGCAGGCGCTGCGCTTCGGCGTCGACGGCCACCATCAGTTGATCGACGCGCGCTTGTTGCTGCTGGCCGAGCAGCGTCGAGAGGTTCCGCAGCGCGAGCGGTACGACGACGGCGACCTGCAGCGCGGCGAGCGCGACGAAGGCGAGGGCGAGCGTCCAGCGCAGGCGCATGGTGCGGCTACTCCGCGGCGAAGAAGGCGTCATCGACGCGCGGGAGGCCCATCGCGTCGCGGGTGAGGTGCTGCAGGTCTCTGACGGCGGTCACGCCCAGCCCGCGCGTGACGAGCGGAATGACGGGCAGCTCCGCGGCGAGCGACTGCGAGAGCTCTTTCGCGCGGGCCTCGGCGTCGGGCGCGGCGGCGAGCTGCTGCAACACGGCGGGCGCGCGCGCGGTCTGCCCGGAGATCTCAAGCCACTGCAGCAAGGCGCCGGTCGCGGTGGGCGGCAGCGCGAAGCTGCGCAGCACGAGCTCGTTCGCGCCGGGCGGCGTGGCCTTCACGTCGTGGTGGGGCAGCGGCTTGAGCGCCACGCGGTAGCCGAAGGGCTGCAGCTTGACCTGCAGACGCTGGGCGATGCCGCGCTCGTGGTCGGCGGTCTCGTCGAAGCGCAGGGTCAGCTCTCGCGGCGGCGTGACAGCGGTGGGTCTGGCGACGGGCATGAGGTCGCTGGCGCCGGGCTGCAGACCCGGTAACGCAGCGGAGGGCGCGGGGACGAAGAAGCGGGCGAGATCGCTGCGATCGATGCTGCTCTCGATCGCGGCGCGCACGGGCGTCAGGCCGGGGCCCAGCGTCAGCGCGGTGACGAAGAGCTGCGGCACGTCAGCGGCGACGGGCGCGCCGACGACCAGCTGCGCGCGGCGCTGCGCGAAGAGGCGTTCGGCGGTGCGCGCGTCGGTGGACTGCAGCGAGAGCGCGTCGAGGTGCGGGCGACCGAGCGGTTGTTCGTCGAAGGCCTCGAGCCTGGTGCCTTTGACGCGGAAGGGACCGATGGGGATTGAGAAGCGCGGGTGACACAGCGTGCGCTCGAGATCGACGCGCGCGGTCTTGAGCGGCAGGTCGATGTCGCGGTTCGTGACGGTGGGCGTGCCGACGTGCGTGAGGAGCGCGCCGCCGCGGCCGAGGGCTTCGGTGACGAGCTTCAGGTCGACCGACGGCGGCACCGTGAGGCGGAGCGAGCCTGGCGTGCGCGAGAACTCCACGAGGCGGCAGATGGGTTGGTGGGTGAGCGAGAGCCGGAACGCGTCGATGGGCGCGTCGGCGGAGTTGGGGTCGACCGTCATCGACGGTGAGACGAGGACGAGCTGGAGCGAGCCGCCGGGCTTGGCGCGCGAGCCGGCGAGGGCAGTGGTCGCGCCGAGCAGCAGCGCGAGAGCGAGCAGGCTCCCTCTCCCTGCGCCAGCGGGGAGAGGGTTGGGGAGAGGGGCCGCAGAAGGTTGGCGACGATGCGCCAGCCCCTCACCCCGGCCCTCTCCCCGCTGGCGCAGGGAGAGGGAGTCTCGTGGTGACGTCATGGCGTCCTCCGGAGCAACAGCAGCTCCCCGCTGCCGTCTTCGCGCCACAGCCCAAGCACCACCTCGTCCACCGCGTCGCCGTCGACGTCGCCCGCAGCCGCCACCACCGCGCGGCCATCGAGCTTCCGCTGCCACAGCGCCGTCGCTTCACTCGCGGGCCCGCTGCGCGTCTGCACCGACTCGAAAGCACCAAGCGACAACACCCGCACCTCGTCACTCTCACCGATGGTGCGCGCCGTGGTGACGACGACCTCCGGCGTGCCGTCGCCGTCGAGATCCGCGATGGCGCTGCCGCTGCCGACGCCGGTGACCGCGTTGGCAACGCTGACGCCGCGTGACACCGACGCCGAGCCGCCCGGCGTCACGCCAAGCGCCAGCGTCCCCGACAGCGAGAGCTGCGAGAGCGCGTCGGGCCACTTCGTCTGCTTGCCCGCCCACGAGAAGTCCGGCTGGAAGCTGCTGAACCCGGGTCGCGGCGTGACGGTGATGGGGCCGGCGACGAGCGCTTCCACCACGCCGTTCGGTCGCCAGCCCTCGTTCACCCACGTGAAGGCCTGCGGCTTGTCTCGCCGCGAAGTCCACGCGGTGAGCCGACCGCCATTCACCGCGAGAAAGCCAAAGGGCTCGCGCGTGGGCCGCGTCGACAGCGGCGCGCTCAGCTCGGTCTTGTTGCGCAGCTTCCCGTCGGCGCTCCAGGTGAACACCACGTCGCCGATGAGCGCGATGACCTCGCCGCGGTGGTCGCCATCGACATCGGCGATGGTCACCGCCGCCGGCACGTGCGTCGACTTGGCGAGCACCACCGGCGAGAGCTCGAGCGGCCTGGCGACCGGCGGTGAGGGCGTGGAGCCGGCCATCGTCAGCGCTTCGAGGTCTGCGTCGACCGACGTCGCGATGGCCAGCGCAGGGCCGCTGCGCGTCGGCGTGCTGCCCGACCAGAAGTTCACGTGCGTGCTGAGCGCGTCACCCCGCACCACCAGCTTCGGCGCTTCGAGCGTCACCGTCAGGCGCACCAGCGTCGACAGGCGCAGCTCGCGGGCCAGCTTCTCGGCGGTGGTCGCGTCACGGGCGTCGACGGGCACCGGCGCGCGTTTCGCTTCAGCCAGGCGCGCCATCACCAGCGAGCCCACCGCGCGGCTCACCGGCGCGGGGACACCTTCCACGTAGACGCCGATGGGCGCCTCGAAGTCGCCAGCCACGACGACACGCGACACGTCTGCGGCGACGCGCTCGAGCGAAGACGACGCCGTGGCAGCCAGCACCAACGCGAGGATCACGGTTTGCCTTGTTGGTCGAGCAGCAGGAAGTCGTTGGGGTCGACGGCGCGCGTCTCTTCGGTTGGCTCGGTGCCTTCGAGGAACCACTCGTTGCGGCCCGGCACCGACGCGCCCGCGAGCTTCCACGTGCGCGGGTCGACGCGAACCTGCTTCACGCCTTCGGGCACCACGAACTCGCGCGGCGGCAGGCTCTTGTGCGCCTCCCGCATGAAGCCGAGCCACAGTGGCAGCGCGGCCCGGCCACCGGTCTCACCGCCGCCGAGCGGCTCGTGATCATCGAAGCCCACCCACGCGGTCGCGACGTAGTCGGCGGTGTAGCCGCTGAACCACGCGTCGCGGAACTCCTGCGCGGTGCCGGTCTTTCCGGCGGCGGGCCGGTTGAGCTCCTGCACGGCGACGGCGGTGCCTTCTTCCACCACGCTGCGCATCAATGACGTCGCGAGGAACGCGACGGCGGGATTCAACACCGGCTCGGGCGCGGCGTGACGTTCTTCGAGCACCTTGCCCTTCGCGTCGGCGACGCGCACCACCATCACCGGCTCGGCGTAGAGGCCGTTGCTCTGCAGCGTGGTGTACGCGTTGGCGATCTCCAGCGGCGTCACTTCTCCAGTACCCAGCGCCAACGTCAGGTTCTTCGGCATCTCGCTCGAGATGCCGGCCTTCTTGGCGAACTCGATGACCGCCTCTGGCGTGAGCGCTTCGATCAAACGCACCGACACGGTGTTCTTCGACTTGGTCAGCGCCGCGCGGATGGTGATGGGCCCTTCGAAGCCGCCCTTCTCGTAGTTCTGCGGCTTCCACATCTTCCCGGTGTACGGGTCGCGAATCGCCTCGGGCGCGTCGTTGACGATGGAGACGGGCGTGAACCTCGTCGACTCCATCGCGGCGGCGTAGAGGAACGGCTTGAACGACGAGCCTGGTTGCCGGTGCGCCTGCGTGGCGCGGTTGAACGCCGACAGCGTGAAGTCGTAGCCGCCGACGAGCGCGACGACAGTGCGGTCCTTCGGGTCGATGACGGCGAGGGCGCCTTGCACCACCGGCAGCTGGGCGATGGTGGCGGCGAGCGTCTGCGAAGCGGGCAGGGCGCCGCCGAGGCGCACGCGCACCAGCTCGCCGGGCTTCACCACGTCGGACATGCGCGCGGGGTTGCTGCCCACCTTCTTGCCGTCGCGCCGGCGCGCCCACTTGTGCGCGGCGAAGTCGAGCTGCGCGGTCGCGCCCACGAGGTCCAGCGTCGCGGTGCCGGCCTTGTCGTCGACGGCGGACACCCACGCGACAGTCTCGGTGCCGTCGCTCAACGTCTTCACGCCGATGGCCTGCGCGAGCTTTTGATCGTCGGTGAGCGGCGGCTCTTCCAGCAGCGTCTGCTCGTCGGGCTCTGACACTGACTTGTCGCTGTCTTCTTCTTCAGGCGGCCTGGCGTCTTTGAGCGCGGTGAGGTCGGCGACGAAGCGCTCGTCGGGGCGACGCTTACCGGCCTCGGCGAGGCGCTGTTCCAACAGCGGTTTGAGCGTCGCGAAGCGCTCGGGCTCGATGGCGCCCACGGGGCCGCGGTAGCCCTGGCGACGGTCGACGGCCTCCAGCCCCGCGCGCACGGACTTCTCCGCGGCGGCTTGCAGCGCGGGCTCCATGGCGATCTGCACGCGCAGGCCACCTTCGAGCACGGCCTTGTCGGTGTAGCGGGCGACGAGCTGCTTGCGCACCTCCTCGGCGTACGACGCGCCGACCGACTGCGGCGGGCGTGGCCCGAGCACGATGGGCTTCTCCAGCTCGGCGTCGATGATGGACTGCTTCACGAAGCCGTGGCGCGCGAGCTGGCCCAGCACGTAGCGCTGGCGCTTCTTGGCCTTCACGATGTTCGTCACCGGGTTGATGCGGTGAGGCAGCTGCACGGTGCCGGCGACGACGGCGGCTTCACCGATGGTGAGGTCCTTCGCGTGCTTGCCGAAATAGAAGAGCGCGGCCTCTTCGACGCCGTAGCGGTTGTGCCCGAAGTAGATGGTGTTGACGTAGAGGTTGAGGATCTCGTCTTTCGAGAGCGCCTTCTCCATGCGCGGCGTCAGGATCCACTCGCGGATCTTTCGCGAGAGCTTGCGCTCCTGCGTCAGCAACAGCGCGCGGCAGGTCTGCTGCGAGATGGTCGACGCGCCCGACTTCATGCCGCCGGGCCGCAGGTTCTTCACGGCGCTGCGCGCGATGCCCAGGTAGTCGAGGCCGCCGTGCGAATAGAAGTCGGCGTCTTCGGCGGCGAGGAACGCGTCGCGCACGTGCGGTGGCAGCGTGCGTACATCAACCCACGTGCGCCGCTCGACGTAGAACTCGGCGCACACGCTGCCGTCGCGACAGCTGACCTTGGTGACCTGTGGCGGTCGCCAGGTGCGCAGCTCTTCGACCTCAGGGAGATCGCGCGAGTAGTAGACGTACGCGCCGACGCCGACGGTGAGCGCCAACAACGCGCCCACCACTGCAAGCTTCAGAAGTCGTTTGAACCAACGCCAGAGGGCACTCATCGGCCGGGCGGGACTGTAGCCGTGGGGACGCACTTTGCGGCTCAACAACCACGAGGCGGTGCTCATTCAGGTGGGTAGAGCAAGCCGCGTTCCCCACGGCCCGACGGTGAAGTGTCACTCGGCCATCGGGTGCGCTTCGACGTTGAGGTCTTCCAGCTCACCGCCTTCGACCTCACCCTGCTGCGGCGCTCGGGCCACGCGCGCGGCGTTGACGCGGGCCTTCACGTACTTCGGAGAGAGGTCCATCGCGTGCTGGTAGGCGGCCTTCGCTTCGTCGCCGCGGCCGACGCGTTCGAGCGCGATGCCGAGGTTGTTCTGCACGTACGCGACGTGCGGCAGCTGCTCCGCGGCGCGCTCGAGCACGGTGACGGCGCGCTCATTCTGGTTGGCGCGCAGGCACGCGAAGCCGAGGTTGTTGAGCGCCCAGCCGTGGTTGGGCTCGAGCTCGACGGCCTTCTCGAAGCTGGCGATGGCGCCGGCGAGGTCGCTCTGCGCGAGCTGCGCGATGCCGGTGACCTGGAAGGCCTCGGCGTTGCCGGCGTCGCGCGCGATGGCTTCGCGACCCGACGTGACGGCGCCGACGGTGTCCTTCATCGCGAGGCGCGCGCGGGCCTGCTGAATGACGGGCGTGGCGTCGTCGGGCATCAGCGCGGCGACCCGACCCCACGCGTCGGCGGCGAACTCAGGCTGGCCTGCGCGGCGTGACAGACGGGCGACGGTGGTGAGCGTCTCGACGTCGGACGGCGTCGAGAAGAGCGCGCGGCGGGCCTCGATGAGCGCGCCCTTCACGTCGCCTTCGGACGCGAGCGACTTCGCGCGGCCGAGGTGATCGACGCCGTTGGTGTCGTGCGCGAGGACGAGCGGGTCGACGACGGGCTCGACCTTCTCGATGACGGTGACGGGCGCGCCGGCGTCACGCACGTCGGGGCGCACGGCGACGACGGGCTTCGGCGTCTCGACCTTCGAGGGAATGACCGAGACGGGCTGCGTGGTCTCGGTGCAGGCGGTGATGGAGAGAGCGGCGAGGGCGGCGATGATCTTCTGCTTCGGCGACATGGCGGGTGGTGGCCTTTCTGGGATGCGGTTCCCGGAAGGCTTCCAAAGCGAGCGGCGTGCCAGCGGCGAAGTGCTCGGAAGGTGTGCGGTGATGCGGCCGGTGAGCCGCGCTTTGGGTCGCGACGGCGAGGCGGTGGCCGCGTTGCTGTGGCTCGCAAGAGGGCCTCATCGACAGACCGGGCTCTTGAGGACGCGGGCGTCGCGGCCGCGTTCGCCGTGCGCCTCACCGTCTTGCCTCGCGACCTCGCGCGAAGTCAGCGCAACTGTCGGTGGGGATGGAGCGCAGGCGGTCATTCTCACGGACAGAACGAGCTGCCCGCTGACGTGGATGCCGCGAGGTCGAGGCAGCGGGGCCAGGTGGCGACATGCTCTCGATCCACGACACCAACGCCGACGCTCTCATCGAGGCAGTGCTCGCCGTCACTCCCTCCGACGCCGCAACACGAGCATCGCGAGGCCGAACGTGAGCGCGTCGATCGACGCGCAGCTGCAGCCTGCGACGGGCTCCACGTCACCGCCGCCTCCAGCGCCGTCGCCGCCGCCGGTTGCCGTGCCGCCGCCGGTCGCTGTTCCACCGCCAGTCGGTGTTCCGCCACCGGTCGCAGCGCCGCCGCCGGTCGCTGTTCCGCCACCAGTCGCCGAGCCGCCACCAGTCGCTGCGCCGCCGCCAGTCGCCGAGCCGCCACCAGTCGCCGAGCCGCCGCCAGTCGCTGAGCCGCCGCCTCCGCCGACCGGCGCCCCACCGCCGAGCGGGCGCGGACCGTAGATGGGCTCCGGCTCACCGAACTCGTAGGCACCCAGGTCGGGCGCCGCGCCTGTGAAGCCGTCGTTCACGTTCGGCAACGCGACGCCGACGTCCACCGCCGCACCGGTCGCCGCCAGCCGGAGATCAACCAGCGCCATCTGCGGGTACGGCGCCGTCGGAAACGTCGGCGGGCTCGCGAACGTCGACAGGTCGACCTGCACGGCGTGCGCTTCGGTCGTCATCGCGCGCAGCTGCGTGAGCCCAGTGAACGTCGCGCCGCCGATGCGCCCACGGAACTGACCCGTGCCGATGGAACCAAACCCGTCGTAGTCGAAGCTGCACGTCGCCTGCGCCGCGGTGAGGTTCACCACGTCGCCGGTGCCGTTCGAGTACCCGCCGTACATGCCGCCGCCGGTGCCGCCGATGAACAGGTTGTTGCGGAAGTACGCGCGCCCCCACGGGTCGGTCGTGAACACCGCGAAGCCGTCGCCGGTCTTGAGCACCGTGTTGTGCAGCGCCACGTCGCCCACGGTGTTCCGGTGCAACTTGAACGGCGAGTACACGACGTTCTGCATGACGTTGCGCACCGCATAGAGCGGCCCACCCAGCGTCGGCTGCGCGCTGATGCCGACGTACGAGTTGCGAATCCGGTTCCGCAAGATGCGCACGTTGCCCATCGTGAAGTCCGCTTCGATGGCGTCGTCGGCGCCGATCTCGAGGTCGTTGTTGCAGATGTCGATGGACTGCTGGTTGTGCGCGTCGGCGCCCTCCAGCGTCGAGATGTCGTCGCGAAACCCGATGACGCGGTTCCAGCAGATGACATGGCCTGGCCCCGAAAGCTCGATGCCTTCACCGGTGTTGGCGCCGTCGTTGCCGCTGGCTGCGTCGGTCCACGGTGTGACGCCTTCGATGACGTTGTCGACGACAATGATGCCCTTCGGCTCGCCGTAGCCGTTGATGCCGTGGCCTGTGGTGACGATGTGGTTCCGGCGCAGCGTGATGAACTCCGCGTCGTTCAAGCGCACGCGCGCGGTCAGCCGCAGACCTTCCACGATGACGTGCTTGCGCGAGAACAACCCCAGCTCTCCGTTGATGACCGCGCCTTCGTGGTTCTTCGCGCGCAGCACGATGGGCGAGGTCTCGGTGCCGTCGCGCGTGACGCTGATGGCGGCGTAGGTGCCGTCTTCGAGCTCGACGATGTCGCCCGGCATCAACGTCGAGAGCACCGACGCGATGGTCGACGGCGTGACGGTGCGCAGTCGCCCGTTGGCGGGGGCGACCGGCTCGAGGCGCGTGGTGGCGGTCAGCGTCTGCGTGGCGTTGCCACCGTCAGGGTCGATGAGCGTCAGCTCGACCTCGTACGTGGTGCCCGGCGCGAGGTCGAACACGCTGCCCGCGTGCTTGTTGCCCCACGTGTGGTTGTTGACGTTGCTGCCAGCGGGCACGCGTCGCAGCGGCAGCCCTTCACGCCACGTCGTCGCGCCCTGCACGCGGTAGCGCACCGTCACCACGCCATCGAGGTCGTCATCGCCCGCAATCGGCCAGTCGATCGACAGGCTCTGCAACGTCGGCCACGGAGACGTTGGCGCGCCGGCGGTCGTCGCGTTCTGCGCGTACGTCACAGCACTCAACAGGCACACCAGCGCGATGGCTCTCATGGGGCCGCCACTGTAGCGTTCCGCGCATGAGCGACGACCGGGTGAACGCCCTGAAGACGATCCCGCTGTTGGCCGGCCTCCCGCACAGCGATCTCGAGCAGCTCGCGAAGAAGGTGACCGAGGCGCGGCACTCGAAGGGCAGCGAGATCATCAAGGAAGGCACGAGCGGCTCGTCGGTGTTTCTCATCGTCAGCGGGCTCTGCGAAGTGCGCCGCAACAACAACCGCATCCGCGAGCTGGCGGCGGGCGAGTTCTTCGGAGAGATCTCGATCCTCGACCCGGCGCCGCGCACGGCGACGGTGCGCGCGGTGGAAGACACGGTGGTGCTGGTGCTCGAGGGCTACGACTTCCGCACGGCGCTCAAGTCGAGCCGCGAGATGGCGCAGCGCCTCATCGTGTCGCTCGCCGAACGGCTCAGGCACATGACCGACGAGTTCGCCCCGCGCGCCCGGGTCTGACGCTCAACGTCGCCGCGCGAGCGTGTACGTGGCGAACAACGGGTCGGCGGGCCACTCGAGCGCGACGCCCAGCTGCCGCGCTGCTTCCGAGTCATCGACGTCGAACGCGATGACCTCGAAGCCGGCCTTCTCCAGCTCGTCGCGGGTGAACGGCGAGTGCCCGTCGGCCATCGGCAGGTACGGCGTCTGCTGCGCGGGCGCGAGGTTGTAGATGAAGAAGTAGCCGCCGCGCTTCACCTCGCGCGCGATGACGCTGAGCGCCTCGTCACCCAGCTCGATGACGGCCTTTCCTTCGAGCGGCCGCACGTAGCCGCGCTTGAGCGTGTTCTTCGACACCCAGAGGTCGAAGCCGGTGCCGAGCTCCTTCACCAGCTTCGCGTCGCCCGCGAAGAAGCCGTGGTGCAGCACGAGCGGCTTCGCGACAGCCCTGGTCCCGTCGACGAGCAGCCTGTCGACCTCGACGCCGTGTACCGCGGCGCCGAGCGACGCCAGCATCAACAGCTGGCCCAGGTTGCCGTAGCCGAAATCGAGCACCTTCTTTCCTTTCGGCTGCCAGCCGTGGCTCGCGAGCACCTCGAAGGCCCGCGCGTAGCCGAGCGGGTCGGTGATGCGCGCGTAGACGAACTCGTCGTTCACCTCGCGGGCGACGAGGCCGTCGGCGGGCTTCGGCTCGCAGCGCTGCTTGTCCTTCGTGCAGTGCCAGGTGGTCGGCGTGACCGACTTGAGCGTCGCGGCGGCGCGCAGCCAGTCCTTCACCCACGGCGATGCGACGTGCGGCTCGACCTTCGCCGACAACCGCCGCAGCTCGTCGAGCACGGCCGGGGTGCCCGCGTCAGGCGTCGCCAGAACCACCGTCAACACAAGCGCATACATCGTGTCCCACCTCCGGTTTTCCGCCCGCCAAACCGGGCGCGCGAAAGCTACGCGGACGGGCACTTTTTAAGTAAGGCGCGCGCCATGTCTTCGGAGTTGGAAAGAGAAATCGGCCGCCGCCGCACGTTCGCGATCATCTCGCACCCTGACGCGGGCAAGACGACGCTGACCGAGAAGCTGCTGCTGTACGGCGGCGCCATTCACCTCGCCGGCAGCGTCAAGGCCCGCCGCGCGAAGCGCTACGCCACGTCTGACTGGATGGCGATCGAGAAGGAACGTGGCATCTCGGTCACCTCGTCGGTGCTGCAGTTCAACTACCGCGACCACGCGGTGAACCTGCTCGACACGCCGGGCCACCAGGACTTCTCGGAAGACACCTACCGCACGCT
>CAYWON010000197.1:0-10606 GCA_964459885.1 uncultured Archangium sp. | reverse complement strand
CCCGTGACGCGACGTCGCCGTCGCGCAGCACCGAGAAGAGCTCGGGCTCGGACGAGGGCAGCAGCGCGCGCAAGGTGCGGATGGCTTCGCGTCGTGTGTCGGCGCTCGCGAGCCGGGGCCTGGCTTCATCGCGGCGGCGCGCGGCGACCGCCAGCAGGCGATTCATCGTCGCCACGTCACCCGGGCCTGCCGCGTCGAGCAGCTGCCCCAGCGCCGCACGTCCATCAATGGGTGAGGCTTCCACCAACGTGTCGAAGACCAGCGCGTCGAAGTCAGCCGGCCGCGTGGGCAGCACGTCGAGCACCACGCGCGCGCGGGGCTGGCTGAACGCTGCGGCGAGCGCTGTGAGCGCGTCGGCCCGGGTGCTGAGCGCCTCGGCGTACAGCTGTACGCGCAGCGCGTCGCGGACACTGGAAGCCTCTGCTTCACACTCGCCGGGGAGCGGCGGGGCCGCGTGCGCCGCGGTGAGACAGGCGAGGCGCAGGGCATCGCCGCTGGCCTTGCCGAGCCAGCGCTTCAAGGCCTCGGCCGGGGTTCGCTTTTCGCGGCGCGCCGTTTCTCCGAGCGCGGCCCAGCGCACCCGCCAGTCGTCGTCGTTCAGCATTGACGGCGGCACCGCAGGCAACGCGCGCAGCCACGCGTGGGAATCATCGGTGGCGCGGACGCAGCCGCCACACGCCGTGGCGCGGAGCCGCGCGTCTTCGACGTACGCGGTGCACGTTGCATAGCAACGGCTCGCGCGCGTCTGGGCTGACGTGACGACGCTGCACAACAGAACGAGCAGGGGGACGAAAGGACGCACGGGCGCGGCGCGATGCTACCGTCGGCCCATCATGCGGTGGAGCCTCCTCGTACTCTTGATGGGCCTGACGGCCTTCGCGAAGCCGAACAACCAGGCTGAAGCGGCGAAGGTCCTTGAGCAGTTCCTCGCCGGTCAGCTCGGGCCCAACCCCGCCATCAACCGCATTCGCTACCTCGGCGCCGAGAACTACGCGTCGAGTGAGGCGGTGTTCGCGTTGCGGCGCAGCAATGAGCCTCGTCAGCGGGAACGGCTGCTCGAGTTTCTCGCGTCGCTGGGCGTGCGGCACACCGACGTCGAGACGGCGTTCCTCGACGCGCTCAAGACGGACAGCACCGGCGAGATCATGGCCGCGGCGACGGGCCTCGGCCGCATGAAGTCAGACAAGGCGGTGAAGCCGCTGATCGAGCTGCTGGGCAGCAAGATCCTCGGCGTGCGTCGTGAAGCCGCGCGGGCGTTGGGCGCGCTCGGCAAGCCCGCCGCGTCGGCCCCGCTCATCAAGGCCGCGAAGGTGGAGGCCGAGCTGGAATTGAAGGTGCTGATGCTGCAGGCCGCCGGGCGCGCTGGCGACAAGAAGCAGGCGCCCGCGCTCGAGGCGCTGTTGAAGGACGACTCGGAGTTCACGCGCATGGCCGCGGCGCAGGGGCTGTGCGCGCTCGGTGTGCCTGCGTGCGCGCGCTTCGCGAGCGCCTTGCTCAAGTCGGAGGATCGCAACGAGCGCCTGCAGGGCGTGATGCTCTTCGAGGGCGCGTCGTCGAAGGTATCGACCGCGTCGCTGACGCCGATGCTCAAGGACACCGACGACAAGCTGCGCGCGCGCGCCGCCCGCATTCTCGTGGAGGGCGGCGACGCTTCAAAGGTCGACTGGCTGATCATCGAGAGCTCGAAGGCCACCGGTGAGAAGCGGCTCGTCTACGAAGATGAGATCGAACGGCTGCGCGTGACCGATGAGCAGCGCCAGGCCATCTTGAAGAAGGCGGGGCTGCAGTGACGCCGGCGTTGTTGCTGTCGCTGTCACTCACCGCGACGCCGTGGTCGTCGATGGGTGACGCGCAGCGCGCCGACGCCATGCTCGAGCTGCAGAAGCTGCCGACGCTGCGTGAACGGTTGCTGAGCGCGACCGATGGCTTCCTCGGCACGCCGTACGTCTTGTCGCCGCTGGGTGAGGGTGAAGGGCGCGACGCCGACCCGCTCGTGCGCTGGGACGCGGTGGACTGCGTGACGATGGTGGAGCAGTCGCTGGCGTTGTCGACCGCCACGCCCGACGCGTTGCTGCCGGTGTTGACGAAGCTCCGCTACGACGGTGCGCCGAGCTGGGACAACCGGCTCCACATCATGGAAGCGCAGTGGCTGCCCGAGTTCGTCGAGCGCGGTCTGCTGCGCGACGTGACGAAGCAGTGGGGCGGCGAAGCGACGCGCGCGGTGAAGAAGACGCTGACCGCCGCGACGTGGAACGAGAAGGGCGCGAAGGGGCTCGCGCTCGCGAAAGACAAGCAGCTGCAGGGCACGTGGAACTTCGACCTCATCCCCGCGGAGGTCGCGGCGCAGAAGCTCAAAGACGCGCCGGCGGGCCTGTTGGTGGTCGTGGTGCGCGCCGACAGGCCGTGGCTGGTGACGCGCGTCTCGCACGTCGGTGTGCTGGTGCAGTCGCCGAAGGGGCCGATGCTTCGCCACGCGTCGCGCAGCTTCAAGAAGGTCGTCGACGAGCCGCTCGCACGCTACCTCACGCGCAACCTCGACTTCGGCGCGTGGACCATTGAAGGCCTCGCCGTCTACGAGCCGACGCTGCCGCCCAACTGAGTCACGGGTCGACGGGGTTTTCGCCCGACAGCGCTTCTTCTTCAGCGGCGCGGGCGTTGGCTTCGGCGTCGCGCTCGATGGCCGCGAGCTCTTCGGTGATGAGCGTCTGCGCCTGGGCCAACGCGTCGGTCGGCACGAAGACGTCGAACGACGCCGGGCTCGCCGCGCCGAACGCGTCCGATGACGCAGCGCCGGCTGCGCGGCTGAACGCATCGATGCTCGCCTCGCGCAGCACCTCCACGAGTCGCTCGGCGGTGAGAGGGTCCTGTACGGCGGTGACGACGGAGAAAGTTCGTGGCGCCATGGCCTGAACCTACCCGAGAAATCCACGCGGGGGCCTGTGTGCGCGTGCTAAGGCGTGCGGTCGATGGCTCGCCTCAAGTTTCTCCTGTTTGCGCTCGTGGCCCTGGGCTTGTGGGCGTACCACCTGACCCTGTTGCCGCCGCTCGTGCTGACCGGCTCTGTCGAGCAGGCGCAGGCCGCGGTGGCCGGCGCGGCTGGCCCCGTGGCGGTCGCGCTCGAGTCGCAGCGCTCGCTCACGCAGGCGGTCGCGTTGAAGGTCACCACCAGCAACGCCGTGTGGAACGTCGGCCCCAAGGCCGGCGCGAAGCCTGAAGGCCCGACGGCCGAGCGCTTCACCATGGTGCGCGCGGCGGCGAGCGAGCTGCTCCCGGCTGACCAGAAGGGCGCGCTGTTCCTCGCGTTGACGAACGAGGTCGGCGCGCTGTGGGCCAAAGGTGAAGGCGAGCCGTCGACGGAGGTGCCCGGCGGGCTCGATCTCGCGGCGGTGATGCAGGCGGGCGCGGCGGGCGCCGTGCAGCCCATCGACGACGCGAGCTACCTGCTGCTGTCTGGCCCGTTGCTCGTCAGCGACAAGAACGAAGTGCGCGCCATCGGCTCGGTCATCATCGGCCTGCCGGTGTTGCCGGGCGTCGCGGCGCTCGAGCAGGCGCAGAAGGCGCTGGGGCTGCAGTCGCTCGCGCTGTTGGCGGACGGCAAGGCCGTGCTGGTGGCTGGTGACAAGGCCGCGGCCGACGGCGTCATCAAGTCGCTCAAGGCGGGGGCCATGGGGCCGTTGGGCTCGGGCCCGGTGCGCGAGCTGGGGCCGCTGCAGCTGCCGTTGCTGACCGACTCGATGGTGCACGCCATCGGCGCGCGTCAGGCCATCAGCGGCACGTCGTTCGAGGTGGCGGCCAGCGCGTCGTCGAAGGCCGCGCTCGACGCGCTCGCGACGTACCAGGTGTTCGGCCTCGGCGGCCTCGCCGGGCTGCTGCTGCTGACGCTGGTCTTCGTCATCATCATGGGCAGCGGCGCTTCAGACGACGCGCGCCCCTCGATGGTGGTGCCGCCGATGCCTGTGCCGCCGTCGCTCGCGAAGCGCGACGACGTCTCGACGCAGCAGCCGGCGCTCTCGATGCCCGAGCCGCAGCCCGCGCCCGAGGCGAGCCCCGACGACTTCGATTTCCCGCCGAGCAGCCCGTCGCAGATGGCGATGGCCCCGCCGGTGCCTGTCACGGGTCAGGCGCCGGCGTTTGAGCCGGAGTCGGATCCGTTCGCGTCATCGGCCCCGCCGCCTCCGCCGCCTTCGTTCAAGGCGTCCAACCCGCCGCCGCCGCCCATCGCCACGTCAGAAGCACCGGCGCTGCAGCGCCCGGGCTCCGGGCTGATGGACGACGACGACGGCGGGCAGCGCACGGTCGCGTACCCGGCCTTCAAGCCGCCGATGGGTGGCGTCGCTGCGCCCCCGCCGCCCGTCGCTGACCCGTTCGCGCTCGCCGCGGCGCAGGAGCCGCCGATGTCGGCGCCCAGCCCGGAAGACAACCCCGACGCCACGCGCGTCGCGGCCATCCCCGCGGAGCTCATCAAGGCCGCCCGCTCGGCTTCTGGCGTGACGGGTGAGCGCCCGGCGCTCAAGCCGCCCACCGCCGCCATGCCGAAGGTCGCGTCGCTCGCGCCCGCAGGTGGCAACGATGAAGAGCGCCACTTCCAGGAAGTGTTCCGCGACTTCGTGCAGACGCGCGAGAAGTGCCGCGAGCCGGCCGATGGCCTCACGTTCGAGAAGTTCAAGGCGAAGCTGCTCAAGAACAAGGAACAGCTCGTCGCCAAGTACCAGTGCCGCACGGTGCGCTTTCAGGTCTACGTGAAGGACGGCAAGGCCGCGCTCAAGGCCACGCCCGTCAAAGACTGACCTGATTTGAGTCAGTTCGAGGGCCTTCGCGCGGCGAACATGTCGTGCGAGGGCCCTTCTCGTTTGCCGAGACTGAATTTCCTGAATTGATTCCAGTGGTTCCACGCCGTCCGGCCGCCTGATCGGGTGGCACATCGGTTGCTCATCGCACCGGGCCCGAAAGGGCTGGGTGGCGAGGGGGCCGGGGTTCTTTGGAGGGCGCGGGTTTGCGAAGGTGGCGACCCGCAGCCAGGAGCCGGAATGAGCCAGGACGTGTTGAGGTACCTGCGACCGCCAGTCACCGAGGTGACGGGTCGTGAAGCCGAGCTGACGATGCTGTTGCGTGAACACCACGAGGCGAAAGCTTCGGGGACCGCGCGCTTCGTCTTCATTCGTGGTGCACGCGGCGTCGGAAAGTCGCACCTCGTCGCGCAGCTGGCGCAGGCGCTGGGTGGCCAGGGCACGCCGGTGTTCGAAGGCGGCTCGGGTCGCGATGCGCGCCAGACGTGGGGCGTGTTCGCGCCGATGCTGGGCGAGCTGCTGACGCTGGTGAAGCGCTCGGGCGTGCCCGAGACGACGGTGGCGCGGCTGGCGCGGGCCGTCGAGCCGGTGCGCAGCGGCGCGCAGTCGGTGCCCGCTGAAGAGCGTCGGTTGGCGCTCTACGACGGAGCGGGCGAGCTCTTCTCGCTGGCGGGCCGCGCGGCGCCGCTGGTCATCTGGCCCGATCTCGACGTCGCCGATCGCGCCTCGCTCGAGCTCATCCGCTACCTCGCGGCGATGGCCTCGACGCCGCAGTCGAAGGTGGGCGGCCTCTTCGTGCTGACGTTCCGCGAAGACGAAGCGCTGCCCGACCCGCTGGCCGACGTGGTGCGCCACGTGTCGGGCCGTACGTTGTCGTTGTCGGGGCTCGACCTCGACGGCATCCGCTCGTTCCTCTCGCGCCAGGACATCGCGCAGAAGCTGCTCGACGCCACGGGCGGCAACCCCGAAGCGCTGGGCGAGCTGCTGGAGCGCCCGGTGTCGGCGGTCGATTTCTTCGCGCGGCGCGTGGAGCGCCTGAGCGACGTGCAGCGGGCGGCGCTCGCGGCGTTGGCCATCGGGCCCGAGGCGCTGCCGGTGGAGTGGCTGGCTGCCACGCTGGGCGCCGAAGCGCCGCGGTGCGCCGAGACGCTCGACGGCTTGCTGCGCGAGCGGCTGGTGACGGTGAAGGTCATCGACGGGCGGCCCTCGTGGCGCTTCGCCCGCGAGAGCGAGAAGCAGGCCTTCCTCGCGCTGGTGCCCGACGAAGCGCGCCGCGTGTCGTCGCTGGCGCTGGGTCGCGTGCTCGCCGAAAACGGTCAGCTGCTGTCGGCGGCTGAGCTGCTCTTGCCGCTCGCTCCCGCTGAAGGCGCGCAGGTCGCTGTGCGCGCGGCCGAAGCGCTGGTGAGCCGCGGCGCGCTGGAAGACGCCGATGCCCTCTACGCCCGCGCCGTCTCGCTGCTGCCTGTCACCGCGCGGGCGTCGGTGCTCGAGGCGTGGGGCCGCGTGCTGGCGCTGCTGGGTGACTACCGCGGTGCGACGCGGCGGCTGCTGTCGTCGGTCGTGGGCGCCGATGCGCTCACGCGCGCGGAGCGGGCCCTCGAAGCGGCGCGGCACCTGACGAAGCTGGGTCGCGGCGCGCTGGCGCAGCGGCTGCTCACGGTGGCGCGCGCGCAGGCCTCGTTGTCGCGCGAAGCCGAAGCGAGCCTCGCCGAGCTGTACGTCAGCACCGGCCGCGCGCCGGAAGCGTTGTCGTTGGCGCGCGCGGCGCTCGAGGGCGTCGAGGTCGACGCCACGGCGCTGGCGCTGCGCCAGTCGATGGGCAAGGCGCTGCTCATCACCGGTGAAGTGCACGAAGCGCAGGCGCTGTTCGCCGACAACGCGACGCACGCCGAGGCGCGCGGTGACACGCGGCTGTTGGCGCTCGCGCGGTTGAACGAAGGCGTCGCGGCCTACAAGCGCGGCGAGCGCGATCGCGCCATCGCCTGCTGGGAAGCCACGCCGCCCGAGAGCCGCCCGCTGCACGCGCACGCGGAGGCCAACCTGGGGTCGCTGTACGCCGAGTCGGGTGACTTCGAGCTGGCGCTGGGTCACCTCACGCGCGCGCTCTCGTCGTTCTCTCGCTTCGGCAGCCTGCGTGAAGTGGCGATGGCGTCGAGCAACCTCTCGCGCTTGCAGCACACGCTGGGTGACCTCGAGCGCTCGGCCGAGCTGTCGGAGCACGCGCTGCGCCTCGCCCGTCGCCTCGGTGACGGCTACCTCGAGTCGTCGGCGCTGCTGAACCTCGGCGCGGTCGCGGTCGATCAGCGTGACTACGTCGCTGCGCGCCGCGAGCTGGAGCTGGCGCGCACCGGCTTCGAGAAGCTGGGCAACGACGCGTGGGCGGCGCTCGCTGGCGCGTGGAAGGCGCGCGCGCACCTGCAGTCGGGTGAGCGTGCGCAGGCCGAGCAGGAGCTGACGCGGCGCTCGGTGGAGAAGGGCGCGCAGAGCTCGCAGGCGGCGTCGCTCGAGGTGGAGCTGACGCGCGCGGAGCTGTGTCTGGCGATGGGTGATCTGCTCGGCGCCGGGCGCGCGGCGTCGCGGGCGCGCGAGGCGCTGCTCGACAAGCCGGAGCTGGAAGGCCCGATTCGTACCTACTTCCTCATGGGCAAGCTGCGCATGGCCGCCAACGACGCGAGCGGCGCGCAGGCTGAGTTCCAACGCGCGGGCCGGTTGCTCGACGAGTTGGTGCAGCGCGTGCCGCCGGTGCGGCGCACGGCGTTCCTCTCTATTCCCCGGCGTGCCGAGGTGGTGGCGGCCGTCGAGCCCGAGCTGCGGTTGCCGCGCGCGATGGCCTCGCTGGCGCAGCGCCAGGTGGTCGAGAGCGTCAACGGCCTCGTCGGTCGTTCGGCGGCGCTGCAGCGCATCACGCGGCAGCTCGAGCCCATCGGCCGCAGCAACGCCACGGTGCTGGTGCGTGGTGAGAGCGGCACCGGCAAGGAAGTGCTGGCCGACGCGCTGCACGCGCTCTCGCCGCGGCGCCACATGCCGCTGGTGAAGGTGAACTGCGCGGCGATGGTGGAAGAGCTGCTGCTGTCCGAGCTCTTCGGTCACGAGAAGGGCGCGTTCACCGGCGCCATCCGCGAGCGGAAGGGCCGGTTTGAGATGGCCGACGGCGGCACCATCTTCCTCGATGAGATCGGCGACATCTCACCGAAGGCCCAGGTGGCGCTGCTGCGCGTGCTGCAGGAGCGCGAGTTCGAGCGCGTCGGTGGCAGCAAGACCATCAAGGTCGACGTGCGCATCATCTGCGCCACTAACCGCGACCTCGAGACCGCCATCGCGCAGGGCCGTTTCCGCAGCGACCTGTACTACCGGCTCAAGGGCGTGATGCTCGAGCTGCCGTCGCTGCGCGAGCGCCTGGAAGATTTGCCCGCGCTGGCGCAGCACTTCCTCGAGCGCGTCGCCAAGGAGCGCAACGAGCCGCAGCGTCGCTTGTCGGCTGGCGCGCTCTCGCTGCTCTCTCGGCACGCGTGGCCCGGCAACATTCGCGAGCTGGAGAACGTCATCGCCTCGGCGTCGATCTTCGCTGAAGGTGACGAGGTCGACGTGGAGGCCTTCAGCCACGTCGGCGAGCTCCGCGCCCTGGCTGACGCGAGCGCGCCGGTGGCGACCGTGACGGTGCCCGTGGTGCCGGCGGTCTCGACGATGGCCGCGCCCGCTGCGGCGCCGGTCGTTGCTCAGACGCCGACAGTGTCGGTCAACACCGACGGTGCGCTCGACTACTACGAGCTGGCGCGGCGGCGAGACCTCTCGCTCAAGGACCTGCGCCACGAGATTGAGATGCAGTGCATTCGCCGCGCGCTGGAAGATGCAGGCGGCAACATCAGCGAGGCTGCTCGCTTGCTGAAGATGAAGCGGTCACGACTGTCACAAATCGTCAACGGCGAGGCGGAGTTGAAGGAGGTGGCCCATGGCGACGAGTGATTCGAAGACGGCATCGGGGTTGCAAATGGTCAGCGGCATGAAGGCTGTGGCTGTCGTGATTCTGGCACTGGCGATGTTCTCGAGCTGTGGCGTGGGCCAGGGCGAGTACTGGGACGGCGAGAGGCTGGTGGACGCGAACGGAGAGGCGCTCGAGATGGCGCCGTCGGACCTCCCGGAGATCATCAACGGGGGCGTCCCGCAACCGCCTGTGAATGCGGGCGGCGGCGGCGTCAACCCGAAGGATCCCGGCATCGTCGCGCTGCCGCAGGACCCCATTCCCGTGCTGCCGATGCCCCTGGACGGCCGCGGCATGCCGTTGATGCCGCCGATGGTCCCGCCCGGCGCGCCGCTGACGCCGCCATCTCCGAAGTACTGAAAGCTGTCAGGGTCTTAACGGCCTGACAGCGAAGGCAGTGAGACGCGAAACAGGGCGCCTCCAGAGACCCCATCAAGGGCCTCGAGGCGCCCTTGGTGTTCCTGGATGATCCGCTGCGCGATGGCGAGGCCGAGCCCGGTGCCTTGCGGTTTGCTCGTCACGTACGGCTCGAACAGGCGGGCCTTGAGGTCGGGGGGAATGCCCGGCCCTTCGTCTTCCACCTCGATGCGGCACTCGGTGTCGTTCGTGACCCGCACGTGAATGGCGCCGGTGCGACCGGCCATCGCTTCCTCGGCGTTCTTCACGAGGTTCACCAGCACCTGCGTGAGCTGGTCTTTGTCGACCTTCGCGCGCGCGCCGGGCTGCACGTGCACGTCGAAGCGGACGCCGTCGTGCGGGCCGTAGAGCGCCATCACCGACTGCACGAGCTCGCTGACGTCGTGGGCTTTCAGCTCGGGGCGCGGGAGCCGCGCGAACTGGCTGAACTCATCGACGATGCGCTTGAGGCGGTCGACCTCTTCCAGCACGGCGCGGGCGCTCTCTGAGAACAGCCGCGTGAAGCGCTCGTCGAGCGGGCCCCGCTGGCTGGCGGCCAAGAGCGTCTCGAGCGACATGCGAATCGGCGTCAGCGGGTTCTTGATCTCATGCGCGAGGCGGCGCGCGACTTCTTGCCAGGCGGCGATGCGCTCGCTGGCGAGCAGCTTGTCGGTGGCGTCTTTGAGGTCGCCCGTCATCGCGTTGAAGGTCTCGATGAGGTTCTTGAGCTCGCCTGAGGCGTGGCGCCCGTCGACGGTGACGCCAGGGGTGCCGGCGGCGATCTTCTCGGCGGCGTCGGTGAGCGCTTCGACGGGGCGCGTGATGCGGCGGCTCACGAGGAAGCCGACGATGACGGACAGCAACAGCCCGACGGCGGCGAAGCTCAAGAACGAGCGCAGCACCTCGGCGCGCGTGGCGACGAGGTCGGCCTGCGAGAACGTGAGGCGCACGGTGGCCACGTCGCCCACCGGCAGCTCGCGGAAGAGCGTGGGCGGCGCGGCCTCGCCTGCGTGGGCGATGACGGCGCCGTCGCTGACGACGTCGACCTGGCCGCCCGTGAGCCGGGCCAGATCTCGCGCGCGGGCCTGCGAGAGCAAGATGCCGCCGATGGCCCACACGCGGCGCTCGCCGTAGTCGATGGGCCGCGCGGTCACGAGGGCGGGCGCGGTGATGAGGCCGTCGGCCGACGAGAGCTCCACGCGCGTGGCGACGACGGTCCTGGCGGGCTTCTTCGTCACCGCGAAGAGCGGGTCGTCGGGCTCGCCGATGCGCGCGGGCAGGTGACCTGACGAGAGCGTGCGCCCGGTGTCGTCGACCAGCGCGAGCACGTCGAGGCCGCGCGGTGTCATGAGGGAAGTGGCCGCGGTGGTGACGTGCGCCGGCGCGGGGACACGGGCGGCGTCACGCGCGACGTCTTCGAGCGACTGGCTCTGCGCGAGCTCGT
>CAYWON010000196.1:0-10629 GCA_964459885.1 uncultured Archangium sp. | reverse complement strand
CGACGAAGCAAAGTCGCTCGGCGGCTGGCGGCGCTTCGTCTTCGGAGAGACCGCTGGAAAGAACCAGCCGCGCGAGTCGCTCGTCGACGCGCTCGCGACTGCGGGCGTGAAGAAGCTCAAGGGCGTGATTCTCTCGCACGCGCACCCGGACCACGCCGGTGGGCTGACAGCGCTCCCAGACGTACCGGTCTGGCTCTCTGCCGAAGAGAAGACGTTCGTCGAGTCAGGCAACGACGTGGTCATGCCGGCTCAGGCGACGGCGATGAAGGCGCGCATGGAAGCGCTGACGTTCGAGCCCGTGCCGTACGCGAACTTTGACGCGCGCGCCGACGTCTTTGGCGACGGCAGCGTGGTGGTGGTGCCGGCCTTCGGCCACACGCCGGGCAGCGTCGTGACTTTCGTGACGACGCCGACGCTGCGCCTCGCGCACGTGGGTGACCTCATCAACCTTGGCGAGTCACTCGGCCGCAACGTGCAGAAGTCGTGGCTGATGCGCACCCTGACGGATGAGAACGAGGCCGCCAACGACGCGCAGGTCGCGAAGCTCGTGCAGTTGCAGGCCGCCGACCCTCAGTTGCTGATTCTCCCCGCGCACGACAGGCCGCTCTGGGCGCAGCACCTGGAGAAATGTGTGCCGTCCGGGAATTTCTGAAACGCGCTCCGTTCACCGGGGGCAGTCCACCTTTCACGCTCACCAGGGGACACCCATGCGCATTCACCTCGTCGCTTCACTTCTCTCACTGGGCGCTGTCAGCGCCTGCGGCGTCGGCGTCGACGAAAACGTCGCCGACACCGAGTACGGCACCAATCAGTCTGCGCTCATCATCAGCCGTGGCTGGACGCAGGCCGACGTCGACGCCATCGAACGTGAGCTCGTCGGCGAGAAGCCGTCGAACTACCGCCTGACGCTGCCCGTGTTCCGCGGCACGTCCATCGTCAACTCGCGCACCATCGGCACGATGTCCGTCACCGACATCAACGTCATCTCGACGCGCCTCAACCAGCCCGTGCGCACCGACGCGTTCATGGTCGCCGCGAAGATGTGCTGTGGCGGCAGCATGTGCGGCGCGAGCGGCGGTGGCACCGGCAGCGGCGGCGCCAGCGGTGGCAACGGCGGCGGCTCCAACGACTCGCCCCTCGCCGAGCGCCTGTCGCGCGCGGTCAACCCCATCAACACTGCGCAGTACCAGTTCTTGTTCTGACGGGGGGTCACCATGCGTCCCGCGCTCGTCGTGCGTCGGCTCTGCGCCTGTCTCGCGACGCTGCACCTCGCGATGGTCGGCGCCTTTCTGTGGGGGGGCCTTGGCGAGCGCGGGACCGGTGTCGTCGGCGGCGCGCTCGACACCTGGCGCAGCGCCGCTGGCCTCGGCACCGACTACAGCTTCTTCGCGCCGGCCGTCGCCTCGGCGATGCGCGTCGGCTTCGTCCTCGAGACGCCCGGCGGTCGACGCTTCGAGCCGCTCGAGCCCGACGGCGCCAACGCCGAGGTGCGCTTGCGTGTGGGCTGCGTCACCTCGGCCGTGCTGGCTGACACCGCGACGCGCGAAGTGATGTCGACGTCGCTCGCTGCGCTCGCGCTCAACCGCAACCCTGACGCCACTTCGGTCACCGTGGTGGGTCAGCGCCATGACCTTCCGACCGCCGACGCGTGGGTGCACGGCGAACGCGCGAAGTGGACCACCATCTTCACGGCTGAGTTCGGCCAGAAGACTGCCTCGGCGCCCGTCGCCACGCGGAGCTCGCCATGAAGAAGAACTTCGAAGCGTTCTGGGACTTCTGGCTCGCCCCCGTGGACGGCGCGCCTGCCGCGAAGCTGCGCATCGGCACCGCGGGCATCGGGCTCGTGCAGCTGGTGTTGGTGTGGTCGTCACTGCCGCTGCTCTTCGGCAACTTTGGCCTCGTGCAATGGCAGGTCGTCGATGTGGCGCGCGACGGCGTGGTGCCAGGGCTGTCAGGCGTCGCCATCGCGCTGGCGCCGCTCGGTGTCTCGTCAGCGACGGTGGTGCGTGCGGCGTTTGCGCTCTACGGCTGTGCACTCGCCGCGCTGGCGCTCGGCTTCCGCCCGAGGCTCGCGGCGGCCGTGGCCCTGCTGAGCCACGTCATCGCGAGCAACAGCGGCGCGCTCGCGGTCTACGGCTTCGACGCGCTGATGCACGCGGCGCTGTTCTACCTGGTGCTGACGCCGTCGGCGGGCAAGTGGTCCGTCGACAGGTGGCGCGGCGTCGTCGACGCGAGCCCCACGTGGCTCGGCCGACTCGGGCTGCGCGCGCTGCAGGTGCATCTGTGCCTCGTGTACCTGAACGCCGGCATCGCGAAGGCGCAGGGCTCGCAGTGGTGGTCTGGCGAGGCGCTGTGGCGCGCGCTGCGCTCGCCGCAGTTCGAACAACTTGATGTCTCTCGTCTGGCCGAGTGGCCGCTGCTGCTGCAGGCCGGTTGCTGGCTCACCCTGCTGCTCGAGTGTGGCTACGCGTTTGCCGTGTGGGTTCCGCAGCTGCGGCGATGGTGGCTGCTCGCGATTGTCGGGCTGCACGCGGGCATCGCGGTGTTGATGGGCCTGTGGCTGTTCTCGGCGCTGATGATCGTCTTGAACGTCGCGTGCTTCTGGGCGAGCGCGCCGCGTGTGGCGACGTCGCAGGAAGCTCAGGCCAATGCAGCGGGCCAAAGTGCCGCAGCTCCGCGCGAGTGAACACCCAAGGGCTTCAACGTCGCGTCGGAGAACCAACGCACGACAACACCGGGCACCGGGCTTGCGCCGCAGTCGGCCAGACGACCAACGCGGTCAAGCCGACCAGGCGCGGCAGGGCACGAGACAGACGACCGCGAACGCCACGAACATCGGGACGGCTGACAGCCACGGCGTCGCGGCTACTCGGCTCGCCGACGTGAGCGAGAACTACGGGGTGCTCGACATCTCGGAGCGCAAGCGCTGCTGGCGCGTGATTTCCAGCGCGGGGCGGCGGCGTACCTGGAGTGGGTCGCGCAGCCGCCCGGCGACGAACGTCTCGGTGGCACTGGTCGCGATGGAGACCTGAACGCGACCGACGTCGCACCGTGAGGCTCGCGCTCGAGTGCCGCCACGTCCGAACACACGTAGGAAGGCGTCGCGCGTGCACCGTGCGGCCGTTGGCCCCGCTCAGGATTCCTGAAATGGCGAATGAGCGGCGCGCCGATTCCGGTCAGACCCGAAGCGACGGTTCCTCGGCCACGCACGAGCGGTCGGCGCGCCGCGTCGGCGGCCTGCAGCAGCAACGCGCTGCTCCATCACCGCGTACACGCGGCCCGGCCCCGCCTCCGTCATCAACCGGTCAGTCGGCTCGAGCGAACCGCGTGCGGAGATCGAGCGGATCGCTCTACAACTCGGCACGGTGGGTTGGCGTGAACTGGACTTCAGCGCATCGCGGCCGATGACAACGCGCGGTGCACGGCCTCGAGGGCCTTGCGTGCTTCCAGAAGCTCCGCGCGCTCACGCGTCAGCTCGCTCACCTGACGAGCCAACGTGTCGCGCTCACCCTTGAGCGCGTCGGCGCTCCGCCGCAGCGAGCTCATCGTTTCTTGTGCGGTCTCCAGCTCCGTCGCCAGGCGCTCTTCCTCCGCCAACGAGTCGGAGATCTCCGCGTCCTTCTTCGCGACGAGCTCCTGAAGCTCCGCCTTCTCCTTCTCGACCGCGTCGAAGCGCTGCCGCGACTCCTGCAGCGCGAGGAGCGACTCGTTGCGCTCGCCTTCCAGCGCCTCGAGCTCACGCTCCAGCTCCGAGAGCAGCACCACGCGACTTTCCATCTCCTTCGAGAGGCGACGCGCTTCGTCCATGCGCATGCGCGCTTCCTCGGTGGCGCGCTCCGACTGACGGCGCGCCGCTTCGAGGTCTTGCGCCAGCGCGAGGTTCATCGCGCGGGCCTTGGTCAGCTCGCTCTGCAGCGCAGAGATGCGCTCGACCGCCAGCACGCCGGCTTCCGCGACGGTGTCCGGCAGCGGCTCGGGGCGCGGGTTCTCACGCACCGCCTTGAGGCGCTCGCGCAGACGCTCACGGCGCTCACCGGGGTCGCGCTCGTCGTGAGAGGGCGGCGGCGCGGTCTGCACTTCCGTGAGATCGGGCAACGGCTCGGCGTGGGCAACCGGGGTGTGCGTCACCACCGCGGTCTGCACGACCGGCGCGGCGACTTGCGCCACCGGCGCGGCGACTTGCGCGACCGGCGCGGCGACCTGAGCGACCGGAGCGGCGACCTGAGCGACCGGCCCCTCACCCTGACCCTCTCCCCGGTGGGGAGAGGGGAGGTCGGCGAGGGCTGAGGTCAGCGCTTCGGCCGCCGTGGGTCGATTCGCGCGCGCGAACGCACGGGCTCGCAGCGCAGAGCCGAGATCCGTCGACGGCGCCTCGACCGACGGAATCACCGGAGGCGCTTCCGCGGCCACCTGCATCGCCAGCGCTTCGACAGTGTCCGTCGTCACCGCGGGCTCCGCCGTCATCATCGCGCCCAGACGCAGGCGGGGCTTGGCCCGGCTCACGTTCGCGTCGAATCCCTTCTTCATGCGGTCCTCCGAATGTCCTTCGTGAAAGTCATGCGCTCTTCGCCTGCGGCACGGCGCGCGCGGCCTGCGTCGCCTTCAACCGCGAGAGCACTTCGTCGATGAGCTTCTGCACGTCGCCCGCGCCCTTGCTGTCGCGGTCGAAGCGGAAGATGGGCATGCCTTCGCTCGACGCCTGCGCGAAGCGCGTGCACTGCCGAATCACCTGCGGCATCAGGAACTCGGGGTAGTGCTCCTTGAGCGCCTCGAGCGCTTCCTTCGCCAGCTTGAACGTCGCGTTGAAGCTGTTCACCACGATGAACACGTGGTCCAGCACGTGACCGAGATCCTCTTCGAGCGAGTTCACCGTCTCGAAGAGCAGCTTGAGCCCGTGGAAGGACAAGAAGTCGGCCAGCACCGGCACCAGCAGGTCTTCGGCCGCCATCAGCGCGTTCAGGTTGAGGAGCCCGAACGAAGGCGGCGCGTCGAAGATGATGAAGTCGTAGTGCGCCTCGACCTCTTTGAGCGCGTTGCGCAGCTTGAACTCACGGCCCGCCATCGGCATCAGCGCGAGGTCGACCGTCGACATCGAGAGGTTCGACGGGATGAAGTCGAGGTTCGGCAGCGCTGACTTCTGAACGACCTGCGAGATGGGCGTCTTCTTCACCAGCACGTCGAGCAACGTGCGCTCGAAGTCTTCACCCTCGAAGCCGAGGCACTTGGTGGCGTGCCCCTGGCTGTCGAGATCGATGAGCAGCACGCCGTAGCCCATCTCTGCGAGGCGCCACGCGTACGAGGTCGACAGCGACGTCTTGCCAGTGCCGCCCTTGAAGTTGAGGAACAGCTGCTTGCGCGTGCCCAGCGCCGGCGGCTCGAGCTGCAGCTTGCCGCGCAGCTCCCACACGTCGTCGGGCGTGTAGACGTCTTTCTTCAGCGCGGCGGTCAGCGCCTTGGGTGCGATGCCCAGGAGGTCCGCCGTCTCTTTCGGGGTGTAGCGAATGGCGTCCATCGGGTTCTCCTTCACGCAACGAAGTACTTGATGCCGCGGCGCACGACCTGGCCCGACGACATGAGCGCACCACACGCGCGCATGACGTCGTCGTGGGAGGCGTTGAGGCCTGACGCGAGGTCGGCGAGCGCGCAGCCACGAATCGCGGCGCGCAGCTCGCGCAGCACCGACGTGCCGAGCTCGGTGTTGGTCGCCGCGACGGGCGTCGTCACGACCGCGACGCGCGACACCGGCGCTGGGGCGACCGACGGGACAGCGACCGACGGGACAGCGACCGACGGGACAGCGACCGACGGGACGGCGACCGACGCGACGGCGACCGGCGCGACCTTCTGGCTGATGAGCGCGACTGGCCCCTCACCCTGACCCTCTCCCCGACGGGGAGAGGGGAGCTTGGGGAGCTGCACGGGCACGCCGTTGAGCCGCCGCACTTCACGCCGCCGGTGCGCGTCGTCCAACGCGACGAGCGACGTGACGTCTTGCCCGAGCAGCCGCGACAACGACTGCGACGCCGCGCGACGCACGCGCACATCGCCGTCTTTCATCGCGTCGAGCAACAAAGGCCGCGCGACCTCTGCGTTCGACGCGCCCAGCACCAGCGCCGCCAGCGCGCGCACGTCGGCGTCGACGTCACGAATCGCGTCGCGGCCCAGCTCCAGCGCTTCCTTGCCCGACAGACCCAGCGCCAGCAGCGACGCGCGCCGACGCACCGCCTTGTCGGGGTCCTTCGTCGCCGCTGCGAGGTGCGGGCCTGCGGCCGACGCGTCCAGCTTGAGCAACGCCTTGAGCGCCGCGATGCGCACCTCGGGCGACGGCGACGTCAGCAACGGCGCCACCACCGGCACCGCTTCGGTCTTCGCCAGCGACGAGAGCGCCGACAGCAGCGCGACCTGCACCGAGCCTTCCGTCTCCCCGTGCAGCGCAGTCGCCAACGCCGGCGCCGCGGCCGGGTGACGCAGCGCCTCGAGCCGCTCCGCCGCACGCACGCGCGCCGACGCGTCGAGCGCCGAGAGCTCTCGCACCGAGAAGCCAAACAGCGTCTCTTCGCTGCGACCCGGGAAGTCCTTCGCGCCCGTCAACGCGGCGAGGTCGTTCGCGGTCACCTGCAGCCGACCCTGGCTCTTCAGCTCTTCAGCGACGCCAGCGATGGTGTTCGCCGTCATCGGAGGCAACGGCGCCGCCGCCGAGCCGCGCTGTTCCCGCGCCAACAAGACCTCTTCACGCAGCGTGGCGATGAACTGGCTCAGGTCGAAGCCGTCGCTGCCCTGATCGACGCCGTGAATGCGCGAGGCGTCGAGCATCTTGCCCACCAGCTCCGCGCGCTCGCGGCGCAGCGCATCGACCACCCGCGCCATCTCTTCGCGCTCGCCGTGCGCGCGCTGAGCACGCACTTCCAACTCGGCGATGACCCGGCGCAGCTCGATCTCCCGCTGCGACGCCGCGGCGAGGTCCGCCTTCACGCGCTCGAGCTCACCACGCGAGCTGTCGGCGTCGTTGGTCAGCTGCGAGGCGCGCGCCTCGAAGTACACGATCTTCTCGAGCGCGCTCTTCAACAGGGCTTCGGGCTTCTCGTCGCTCATAGGTCTCGGACCGCCAAAGACGCACGCTACAGGCCTGTGTCGGCTTGTCTCTTTTTTGACAGCCGCGTCACCCTATGCTGTCGCACACGCAATGTAAACCCACGGATCCATTAGACTTTCCTGAACACCCACACGAAACGCGGCGCAGGCCGATTTACCGGCCCCGGATGCTTGTCAGACCCCGCCGGTAAGATGGGCCGACGCACGTCGTGCGCGACGCGGTTGCACTTGCCATCGCGCGCCGACGGGTTGAAAACGACTGTCGATGAGCACCCCGTTGGTGGAACTGCCGCCGCACCTGCAGCGCTACGTCGTCGACCAGGACTACGGCTCGTACACGCCGAGAGATCAGTCGGTGTGGCGCCACGTGTTGAAGCGC
Source organism: uncultured Archangium sp. (assembly GCA_964459885.1). Classification (GTDB taxonomy): domain Bacteria; phylum Myxococcota; class Myxococcia; order Myxococcales; family Myxococcaceae; genus Archangium_A. Next base: position 3,158 of record CAYWON010000196.1, on the reverse strand, counting down.
CTCGCGCGGCACCTCGAGACGCGCGCTCACAGCGCGTACCTCAAGGGCCTCGCCGACACGGGCATCAGCCTCGACGAGATCCCCAGCCTCGAGACGATGAACGAGAAGCTCGAGCGCCTCGGCTGGCGCTGCGTCGGCGTGCGCGGCTTCGTGCCGCCGGCGGTCTTCACCGAGCTGCAGGCGCGCGGCGTGCTCGCCATCGCCGCCGACATCCGCAGCCACAAGACCATCACCTACACGCCCGCGCCCGACATCATTCACGAGAGCGCCGGCCACGCGCCCATCATCGCGGACGCGGCCTACGCGGCGTACCTGCGCAGCGCCGGTGAGGTCGGCTTCAAGGCCATCGCGTCGGCGGAAGATCGCGCGCTGTTCGAAGGCATCCGCAACCTCTCGGTCGTGAAGGAAGACCCGCAGGCCACGCCTGAAGACGTCGAACACGCGCAGGCCCGCCTCGACGCGGCCGCCAAGTCGGTGCGCTATGTGTCTGAGTCGACGCGCGCGTCGCGGCTCTACTGGTGGACGGCCGAGTACGGCCTCGTCGGCACGCTCGACAACCCCAAGCTGTACGGCGCTGGCCTGCTCTCTTCCATCGGTGAGGCCGAGCACTGTCTGACGCCCGAGGTGAAGAAGCTGCCGCTCACCGTCGAGTGCGCCAACACCTCGTACGACATCACGCGCATGCAGCCGCAGCTCTTCGTCGCGCGCGATTTCCGCCACCTCAACGACGTGCTCGCCGATTTCAAGCACTCGCTCGCGTACATCCGCGGCGGTGACTACGGCCTCGACGAAGCGCTGCGCAGCCGCGCCGTGAATCACCTCGTGCTGCGTCAGCGTGGCGGCGAGACCATCGAGCTGACGGGCGAGGTCAAAGAGGTGCACCGCTCGGGCAAGGACACCGGCCCCGGCCTGACCGCGTCGGTCATCGAGCTCACGGGCCCCACGATGATCAGCGCGGCGGGCAAGAGCACCGGCAACCCCAAGCGCATCGACGCGGTGGTGCTCATCGGCACCGAGCGGCTGCCGTTGCGCGGTCGCTTCTCGATTCGTCTGGCCTCCGGCGTCGAAGCGTCGGGCTACGTCGTCGACGGAAACGAGGTCGTCGATTTCCGCGTGTGGCTGCACGGCCGCCCGGTGCCGGTCTCGACGTGGGCATACGTGGCCGTGGCCGAGGCGATCCCCTCCGTCGCCGGCGGGCCGGCCGACCCGCAGAAGTGGGACGAGTACTTCGGGCCGCTCGACAGCTTCACCGCCGGCAATTCGGAGAACCTCGCGCGGCAGCGCAAGGCCGACGAACTGCCGAAGGAGCTCGCGTCGCTCTACCGCGAGGTGCGCGAGATGCGCCGCGGCGGCAAGAGTGACCGCAAGCGCCTGGGCGACATCCTCGAGGCCAGCAAGCGCTTCGGCGACGAGACGCTGCTGCGCGAAGAGGTCGACGAGCTGCTGACGGCGAACTGATGCGCAGCGTGCCCAGCGAAGAGCGCATGCGCGCGGCGTTCAACGCCATCGAGCGACACGTCGAGACGAAGTACGGCATTCCGATTCGCATTCGCGACGTGCCGAACCCGTTCACCGGCGACCTCGACGGCGCGGAGATTCACGTCGACTACGACGAAGACATCGAGAGCGCGCTGTTCATCATCGCGCACCTCTTCGGTCACACCGTGCAGTGGAACACCGACGAGGCGGCGCGCGAGCTCGGCTACAAGCTGTACCCCAACGCCGACGCCGAGCTGATGAAGCGGCTGCACGCGTACGAGTTCGAGGCCTGCAGGTACTCGATGCAGCTGTTTCACGAAGCGGGCGTCGCAGACCTCGACCAGTGGCTGTCGGACTACTCGGCCTGCGATTTCCGCTACCTCGCGAACTTCTACCGGACCGGAGAGAAGCCCGCGTTCAAGACGTTCTGGCGCGAGGCATCTCCACTGCTGGAACCCAAGCCGATTCCCACGTTCACGCCGACGAAGTGGGTCTCGCGGTGGGACGGCATCGTCGTCTGAGCTACTGGCCGAAGACCTGCTTGAGGGTCTTCGCCGTCAACGCCGCGTCGAACCACGCCTGAAGCGTGTCGGCATCCGCACCATCGAGGCGCTCGTCGAACCGCGCCGCCTGACGCTTGAAGCGCGCCGCCAGCAGGCTCCGCAGCGCCCCGCGCATCGCCTCCGCCTTCGCGGCCCGCACTTCCGCCCGCGACGTACGTCGACCCCGCCGGTAGCCGCGCGCGACGAAATACTCAGCGATGGTCTGCATCTTCCGCTCCTTCCTCGCGTGCTTCACGAGACTCGCCTCGAGCACCGCCAGACTGTCGGCGGTCATCACGTCCAAAAGGTACCCAAGAACGAAGTCGCGCGTCGACCCGGCGGAGAGTGTGCCCAACAGTCCGTCGAGGACTGGCGCGAGGCGATCGATCGGCGTGACCGCCGCGCGCAGCGCCAGCAACCCACCCTTCAACGTCGCGTGTCGCGAGAGCGCGTCCATCGACTCCGCGCCGACGTCGACCAGCACCACCCCGAAGTCGAGCGTCAGCGCGGCCAACGCGGGCGTCACGTCGAGCAGCTCGCGAAACCTGCGCGGCCCTGACCACCGCCGTCGCCCGCTGTAGACCAGCATCGGCACCACCAACGGCAACGGCCCACGCTTCGTCTTGCGGTCGAGCCACGCGTAGACCGCCGACAGGTACCGGAGCATCTGCACCAGCGCGCGTGGCTCCCGTACGCTCTTGTGCTCGACGACGCAGTACACGAGCGCCGCGTCGTCACCCGTGAGCGGCACGCTCACGACCGCGTCGGCGAACGAGCTCTTCATCGCGTCGTCGACGAACGACTCCGACAGCAGCACCGGCGGCCCCGCCATGCGCCGCACCAATGACCGCGGCAACCGTTCGCGCAACAGCGCCTCCGCGGCGCCGGGCTCCTTGAGCAACCGGCGGAAGGCTTTGTCGTGCGCGCCCATGGAGCACCACGTCGCATGAAGCGCGCCAACGCGGCGCAGCGCGAGCCCGCCGTTCACCGTCGTCGAGAACGGAGCGACACAGACGCTCCCGTCGACGTCTCGATGAGTGAGAGCCGTGACGTCGGCGCATTGCAGCCGACAGCGGCGCGCCACCTGCGCTACACGCGCCTCATGCGTTCGCTCGTCATCGTCCTCTTCGCGTCGAC
>CAYWON010000195.1:0-10726 GCA_964459885.1 uncultured Archangium sp. | reverse complement strand
GCGAGACGAACCGCCGCCGCGCGAGACGCTGCACGGCGGAAGTCGTCAGGCAGGAACGCTGTCGCCTGCGCGTCGCCCCGCAGAAATGCCGGCGAGAAGGCCGACATCGGCGTGACCCTTACTTGCCCTTCCAGTCGGTCAGCGCCTTCTTCACGTCAGCCGCGTAGAAGAACCGCTCCGGGTTCTGCTGGCCGAGCGTCTGCGCCTTCTCGGCGAGCGGCAGCGCGTCCTTGAACTTCTTCTGCGCGGCGAGCGCCTGCGCCTTCACCCAGAACGCCAACCACGTCTCCTGCGCGGCGATCGACTTGTCCGCGTAGACGAGCGTGTTCGCGTAGTCCTTCTCTTCCAGGTAGTAGCGCGCCGCCTGCGTGAACTGGCCCGAGAGGTTGTCGAGCGCCTTGATCGCCGCGGTCGCCTGCTCCGCCGTCTTCAGCTTCACCGGCAGCGTCACGCGGATCTTTTCCCACTCGAGGTCGATGTTGGCCTTGTCGTTGTCGAAGTTCGTCACGAGGTACACGAGGCGCTCGCGGTTGCCGATGTTCTGCGGCTTCACCGTCACGCGCGCGACGTCCTCTTCCGGCTTGTAGCCGTCGCTGCCCCATACGTCGGCCTGCTTGCTGACGATGAGCGTCCACGACGCCGCGCTGGGGATGGCGAAGAAGCCGTAGGTGCCCGCGGCGACTTCCTTGTCGCCGATGACGACCGGCTGGCTGAAGTTGATGGTGGTCGCGTGGTTCGCGCCCGCGCGCCAGACCTTGTCGAGCGGCACCAGCCCGCCCCAGATCTTGCGGCCCTTCACCGCGGGCGCGCTGTAGTCGATGGTGATGGTGGTGAGGCCGGCCGTCTGCACCAGCTTCGCTTCGGGGCTGAGCGCCGGGAGCTTCAGCTGCGCGAAAGCGGTGAACGACAGACAGCAGATCAAGCCGACGATGCGGAAGTTCATGAGATTCCTTGGCTGGATGTGAGGGACGGCCCTCAATGCCACGAGCCGCCGTCTGGTTTCACGCAAAGTTCGATTTTCGCGACAACGGCGCAGCGATTGCTCACGGCGGGCCCATGTTCAGAGCGGCGCTGCTGACGATCGTGACGTTGATGTCGTGCAAGGCCGCCGCGTCGATGGCCGCCCGAGCGCGCCGCCAGACGTGCTCTTCAAGTGGTCCGATCCGCACATCTCCGGAACCGATGAACTGCGCTGCTGCGCGTTCAACGTGGCAGACGAGCGCCCAGACCCGGCGTGGTGCGCGGCGGTCGACTGCGACGCGCTCCGCGAGCGGGTTCAGCGCTCGTCGCTCGGCGGCCCGTTTGCTGATGAACCCTGCGGACCACGCGTCGGCGTGTCGCGCTGCACGGCCGTCATCGAAGACGGCCGGCTCGTCGGCGTGTACGCGTTCTGCTTCGACTGAGACTCAGCGCTTCTTGCCGCCGCCGCGCTCACGCCAGAGGCGATCGAGCACCGACCGGGCGTCGAACTGACGCGGCGCCGACTGCTCGGAGTCGGTCTCTTCTTCGGCCTTCGGCTTCTTGTCCCACGGCTGGGGCGGCGGCGGGTCGCGTCGCGTCTTTTCCTTCACGAAGCTGCGCGCGCTGCCCTTGCCTTCCATGCGACGCGACGGCGGCGTCTCGAAGCGGCGGGTGGTGCCGAGGTCTTCGCGCTCGGGTCGGTCTTTGGTGAAACGGCCACGGCCCTGGCTGTGCGCCGACGGTGCGGTGCGGCGATCGTCGCGTGAGGCGTCGAAGCGGTTGGCGCGGTCGGACGGCTTCGCACCGAAGCGGGAGTTCGATGAACGGCCGCCGCGATCATCGCGTGAGGCGCCGCTCGACCGACTGCCGCCGCCGAAGCGACTGCCGCCGCGCTCGTCGCGACTGCCGCCACCGAAGCGATTGCTGCCGCGCTCGTCGCGACTGCCACCACCGAAGCGACTGCTGCCGCGTTCATCCCGACTTCCTCCGCCGAAGCGACTCTCGCCCCCGCCACGACGCTCGTCCCTCGCGCCTCCGCCGAAACGACCGCCGCCGCGGGCACCGCGATCGTCTCGCGATGACCGACCTCCGAAGCGGCCCGGCCCCTCACCCTGACCCTCTCCCCGCCGGGGAGAGGGGAAGTCGGTGCGGTTGCGTCGGTCCTGCGAACGGTAGCGGCGCGGCTCGTCGACCTGCTCCACCTCTTCACCGGCCAGCGACAGCACCTGGAAGTCGATCTGCTTCCGCTCCATGTTGACCGAGAGGATCAGCACCCTGCACTTCGCGCCGACCTTCACCACCAGCCCGTTCCCGAACGTCATCCGGTACGTCGACTGATCGAACTCGAAGTCCGGGTACACCGACTCGCCCTTCACGAAGCCTTCGACCCACAGCTCTTCCAGCTGCGCGTAGAAGCCGTTCTCGGACAAGCCCGCGACCGTGGCGTCGTGCTCTTCGCCGATGCGGTCCTTCAACAGCAGGCACGAATAGAGCTGGTTCACCTCGCGCTCGACCTGCATCGCCGCGCGCTCACGCTCCGAGCTCTGAATCGCCAGGCTCTCGAGCTCTTCTTGCTGCTCGTCGAGCTGGCCCTTCGCAGGCTTCTTCTTGCCGCGCGCCCACAGCTCCTTCAGCAGCCGGTGCACGAGCAGGTCGGGGTAGCGGCGAATGGGCGAAGTGAAGTGCAGGTAGTCCTCAGCGCCGAGGCCGTAGTGGCCCGCGTTGCGCGACGAGTACACGGCCTGCGCCATCGATCGCAGCGCGAGCTGGTTCAACGCGCGCTGTTCAGGGTGGCCTTCGAGCTGCTGCAGCACGGTGTTGAGCGACTTCGAGGTGAACTCGCCCTTTGGCACCGTCACGCCGTACGCGCCGAGCAGCTGCAGGAACATCTCGAGCCGATCTTCGTCGGGCTGCGCGTGGTAGCGGTTGACCGTCGGCAAGCCACGCTCGTGGAAGAAGCGCGCCACGGCCTCGTTCGCCGCCAGCATGCACTCCTCGACCAGGCGGTGGCTCTCCCAGCGCTCACGCCGCACGAGCCGCGCCGGCAGACCGTCTTCGCCGAGCTCGACCTTCTGCTCCGGCAGATCGAAGTCCACCGCGCCGCGCGCGATGCGCATCTTCGTGAGCGTCTTCGAGAGCGTGAAGAGCCGGTCAAAGAGCGGCTTCAGCTCGGTGCGACCGGGCACCGGCTTGCCAGCCAGCACGTCGTGCACCTCGGTGTACGTGCAGCGCGCGTGGCTGCGCATGACCGCCGGGTACACCTCGGTCTCGACCGTCGTGCCGCCAGCGTCGATGACCATGTCGGCCACCATGCACAGGCGATCGACGTCGGGCTTGAGCGAGCAGATGCCGTTCGACAATCGCTCCGGCAGCATCGGCAAGACGCGACCGGGCAAGTAGACCGACGTCGCGCGGCGCAGGGCCTCGGCGTCGAGCTCGGTGTCGAGGCGCACGTAGTTCGACACGTCGGCGATGGCGACCACCAACCGCGTGCCCTTGGCGTGCTTCTCGGCGAACACCGCGTCGTCGAAGTCGCGCGCGTCTTCACCGTCGATGGTGATGAGCGGCATCGAGCGCAGATCGCGGCGGCCTTCGCCCTTCGCTTCCTCCTCGCTGACCTCGATGGAGATGCGGTCCGCTTCGTCCATCACCTCGGGCGGGAACTCGTCGTTGAAGCCCTTGGCGTAGGCGACCGAGAGCACCTCGACGGAGTGATCAGCCGTCGACCCGAGCGAGCCGGCCACTTCGCCGGTGAGCTGCGTGGGGCCGCTGAACATCGAGTCACCGATGCCCAGGCGCACCTTCACCACGTCGCCGGGGCGCGCCAGCTGCGTCATCGGCACGCGGATGTCACCCAGCTCGTGCTCGCGCGGCTCGACCCACGCGCGGCGGCCATCCTCGAAGTACGTGCCGATGACGACCTGGCGCGTCCGCGACGCGACCGAGACGATGCGGCCCGCCGTGCGGCCATCGCGACCGGGTACGATCTCGACCACGACCTGATCGTTGTCCAACGCCTTCCGCGCCTCGTCGGGCGGAATGAAGAGATCTTCAGAGTCCTGCCCCACGATGGGCTTCACGAACGCGAAGCCGTCGCGGTGGTGATGAATGATGCCGGTGACGGTGTTCTTGCGCGGCGACTGGGGGCTGGGCGCCGCGCGCTTCTTCTCAGCCGGCGCCTTCGTCGGCGCGGCGTGCCGTGGCGCGACGGGCGACTTCGGCGCGCGGGGTTGCGGCGCGGCCTTCGGCGGCTTGCCCTGCCACGCGGGGCCCGACTTCTGCTTGGGCTTGTCGCCGGGAATTCCAAAGCGCTTGCCGTCGCGCACCAGCCGGCCCTGCTTCACCAGCTCGCGCAGTACGCGCTTCAATTCGGTCTGCTGACCGGGGTTCAACTTGCCGACCGAGAGCAGCTCTTTGACGCCGACCAACCGGCCAGCGGAGCTCACGAGCTCGATCACATGTTCTGAATCAATTGCCACGAGTGTCCTTGTAAGTACGACGGGCCAGCGCTCTCGCACATCGCGAGAACGTCTGGCCCGCTGGCCGCACTGACGCGGCCAATGCTCCGTTGCTGACGAAGCTCAGAGGTAGAACGTCGCGCCGAGACCGGGCGCCGCGGTGACCGCGCTGAACGCGATGCTGTTGCCGATGAAGAACGGCAGGTCGATCGCCAGCAGGCCGTTGATCGAGAAGTTCTTCGACAGGAAGTACTCCGCGCCGAAGCCCACGCGCGCCCCAAGGCCGATGGTGTTGAAGCTGCCCTGGCCACCGAAGCGCGCCGAGATGTGAATGAGGGGGCGCAGCGCGTCGGTGATGTCACGGAGCAGGATCTCGATGCCCGCGGCCGCGCCGAAGCCCACGGCCGCGTTGCTGCCGCTCATCACGAAGCCAAAGCCGGCGTCGACGAGCAGCTTGAGGTTGTTCGAGAGGAACAGGCTGATGCCCAGGTTCGAGAAGCCGACGCTGGCGCCCGTGCCGGTGACCGGCGGGACGAACGACGAGCCGCCGCTGAAGCCACCGCGGATACCGAAGGCGCCCTTGCCGGCCGACAGCTCCACGGGCTCGGTCGAGACCGGCGCGGGCGCCGCGACCGGCTGGGCGGCCGGCGTGGGCGGAGGCGTGGTCGGCTCGATCTCCGAGCCGATTTCCTGCGCGAACGAAGCGGTGCTGACGAGGGCTGCGACGAGGATGAGGTGCTTCACGAGACGATCTCCGGTGACTTCACGTTGGCGACGACCTTGAAGGTGCGCGCGACCTGCATGGGGTTGTGGACCTTGCCGAGGAAGAACTCGATCTCCTGCACGCCGGGGTTCCGCGGCGTGAAGAAGAACTCGCGCACGGGCGAGCCCGACGACTGGTGCTCGACGTTGACCTCGCGCAGCGAGACGCGCTTGGCCGTCTGCGGCTCGATGGCCCACACGTGGCCCTGCTTCTCGGACAGTCGCACCGAGAGGCCGTGGTTCAGCTTCACCGTCACTTCGCGCTGGGCGCCGGTGCCCGACGCTTCGACGGTCTCGATGTCGATGGTCTCGCGCGAGACCGGCGGGAACTCGGGCGCGCGGGGCTCGCACGACTCGCACTCGATGCGGCCGCCCCAGCCCGTCGCCTTCTCGACGACGCCGGTGGCGACCACGATCTCGCCGATGAACTTCTTGAGGCCCTTCACCGCCTTGCCTTCCAGCGTGAAGGCGACCTGCTGGCGCGTGCCGGGGTTCGAGACAACGAGGTAGTACTCCTCGGCGTTCATCTCGAGGCGGCCGCGCAGCGTGGCGAAGCCGCGCACGCCGACAGACATGCCCGGGTTGCCGATGGTGGCGACCTCGCCAGGCGAGAGCAGCCGCAGCTTCTCGGCCTCCGGCACCTCGGGCGTCGCGTCGGCCTCGACCTCAGGCTTCTTGGCCGAGTACTTCCGCACGTCGATCGAGCCGCCGTAGTTGTGGAAGCGCTTGATGAGCCCCGACACCGACACCTTGTGGTCGGCGTACGCGGGCAGCACTTCTTGATCAGGGCCCTGGAGCACGAACCAGATCTCGCGCTTGTCGCGGCCGATGACCTCCAGGTACGGGAAGCCCTGGTAGAGCACCAGGCGGCCCTTCATCGAGCCTTCGCCGATGACGCCACGCTCGCCGACCGTCAGCGCCTGTTCCATCTCGCGCTTGGTGAGGAGGTTCGCGTCCTGCGGGAGCTTGGTGGCGCGCGGCAACGGCTTGTCGGGCAGCGGCCCGAGCCAGCCGTCGGGGCGACGCGGGGGCGCGCTCACGGCCGGCGGAGGCACCGTCTTGCCCGGCTTCTCAGCCTTGGCAGGGGCCGCCTTGGGCGCCGGTTTTTCCTGTTGTTTCGCAGCCTTGACGACCTTCTCGGCCTTCGCGGGCGCCTTCTTGACGACCTTCTTGGGGGAGGCTTTCGCCGTCTTCTTCGGGGCAGCGGGTTTCGCCTTCTTCTTGGCCAACGCCGTCTCCTTCTTGGCTGGGGAGCGCACCGCCTAGTCGAACTCGCGGCCGGCCGTCAAGCCAAATCCCTGCAATTCCTATTGGTTTTCAGGCGTGAAATCGGCATGGGGACACCATGAGCCTGCTGCCTGTCGATGAGGCGCGATCGCGGATCTTGAGCGGCATCAACCCGCTGGGCGCCGAAGAAGTGCAGATCGACGACGCGATCGGCCGCGCGTTGGCGTCGTCCGTGACGGTGCGCCGCACGCTGCCGCCCTGGGACAACTCCGCGATGGACGGGTACGCCGTGCGCAGCAGCGATGGCGCGGGCGTGCGGCAGATCGTCGAGAAGATCTTCGCCGGCGACGTACCGCAGGTGACGCTGACCGAAGGGACGTGCGCGCGCATCATGACCGGTGCGCGGTTGCCGCCCGGCGCCGACGCCGTCGTGATGCAGGAGCGAACGCAGGCGCACGCCGACGGCACGGTGGAGCTGCTCGACGGCGCCAGGCCGGGGCTCAACGTGCGCCGTCGCGGCGAAGACGTGCGGGAAGGCGAACTGTTGATGGCCGCCGGTCGCGAGCTGTCGAGCGCCGACGCGGGCGCGCTGTGGAGCCAGGGCCTGGCGCACGTCGAGGTCTTCCGCCGGCCGCGCGTGGCCATCGTCACCAGCGGCGACGAGCTGAGCGACGTCGGCACGCTGCACCCCGACAAGCTGGTCGATTCCAACGGCCCGGTGCTGCGCACGTTGGCGCGCGGTGCGGGCGCCGACGCCGTACATGTGGGCCGCGCCGCCGACTCGCTGGACTCACTGCGCGGGCTGCTGGCTCGAGGGCTGAGCGCCGACGTGTTGATCGCGGTGGCTGGCGCGTCGGTCGGCGAGAAGGACTTCACGCGCGACGCGTTCGCTTCGCTGGGCGTGGAGCTGGACTTCTGGCGCGTGGCCATGCGGCCCGGCAAGCCGCTCGCGTTCGGCCGCAAAGACGGCGCGTTGATCTTCAACCTGCCCGGCAACCCCGTGTCGGCGATGGTGACGTTCGAGCTCTTCGTGCGCCCCGCCCTGCGCGCGTTGCAGGGCCTGCCGCCGCTGCCGATGTCGCTGCCCGCCCGCGCCGCCGCGCCCATCAAGGCGGTGCCCGGCCTGCGCCACTTCGTGCGCGCGACGTGGACGTTCCGTGACGGAGAGCTGTGGGCCACGCCGATGACGTCGCAGTCGTCGGGCGCGCTCTCGTCTGCCGCGGGCGCCAGCGGTCTGGTAGACGTCGCGCCCGATTCGTTGGACCTCCAAGTGGGCGACAAAATCACCGTGTTCCCGGTGACTTGGACGGCGCGTTGAAACGATTGGCGGGGCGGCGCATCTGTAGGTCCGTAAGCGAGCCTTGACGGAGAGCCTGATGACGGAGAAGACCACCGCGTTGCCGACCCGTAAGCCCACGCACTTCCTCGAGCGCTATTCCGAGTCTGCTCTCCCGACGGAGCGCGGGCAGTTCCGCATCGTCGTGTTCCGCGATCGCCGCGACGGCAAGGAGCACGTCGCCATGGTGAAGGGCGATGTGTCGGGCCACGAAGGCGTTCCGGTCCGCATCCACTCCGAGTGCCTGACGAGCGAGGTCTTCGGCAGCCTGCGCTGTGACTGCCGCGCGCAGCTGGACCGCGCGATGGACTTCATTTCTCAGCAGGGTCGCGGCGTCTTGCTGTACCTGCGCCAGGAAGGCCGCGGCATCGGGCTGGGCAACAAGATCCGCGCGTACGCGCTGCAGCAGGAACAGGGCCTCGACACCGTCGAAGCCAACCTCACGCTGGGCTTCGCTGACGATCACCGCCGCTACGACGTCGCCGGCGAGATGTTGCGCAGCCTCGGGGTGTCGAGTGTCGAGCTGATCACCAACAACCCGCTGAAGATCGCGGGGCTGGTCGACGAGGGCATCGCCGTGCGCCGGAGAATTCCTTCGCGCACGCTGACCAACCCGCTTAACGTCGACTACCTCAAGACGAAGCGGGACCGTTCCGGACACCTGATTGAGTTCCTCAGCGAGGACAATTCGGAAGCCAAAGTCGGCTGAAGCCGACGGCTTCTCCATCAAGTTCTGGGGGGTTCGCGGCTCTATCCCCTCCCCTGGCCCTGAGACTGCGCGCTACGGCGGCAACACGCCGTGCATCGAGGTGCGCGTCGCCGGTGTGCGGCTGATCTTCGACCTCGGCACTGGCGTACGTGAGCTCGGTGCGGCCGCCGACGGCCCCGTCGACGCCCACATCTTCGTCTCGCACTACCACTACGATCATCTGCAGGGCCTGCCGTTCTTCGGGCCCATCTTCGATCCGCGCAGTCGCTTCATCATTCGTGGGCCGACGCGCAACGGTCGCTCGGTGCGTGACGTGCTGTCAGGGCAGATGCAGCAGCCGTTCTTCCCCGTGACCGCTGAGATGGTCTTCCGCGCGCAGCTTGAGTACCAGGGCTTCGAGGCGGGCGATCGGCTGGAGCTCGGTGGCGCGAAGATCTCCGCCGTCGAGACCAACCACCCCGGCGGCAACCTCGCCTACCGCGTCGACTACAAGGGCAAGTCGTTCGTCTACGCCACCGACACCGAGCACGGCAGCGACCGCGATCAGCAGCTGATCAACTTCGCGAAGGGCGCCGACGTGCTCGTGTACGACGCGATGTACACGGAAGACGAGTACCTGGGCCGGGTGGGCGGGCCGAAGACCGGCTGGGGACACTCGACGTTTCAGAACGCCGTGAAGGTCGCCGCGCAGGCCGAGGTGGGCACGCTGGTGCTGTTCCACCACGACCCCACGCGCACCGATGACGCGCTCGACGCGCTGCTCAAAGACGTGAAGCGGCAGCGCAAGGCCACCATCGCCGCCAAAGAGGGGCTGGTGCTCAAGCTGACGCCGCGAGCTTCAACGCCCGCGCGAGGCCGGCGTGCGGCACCCGCGAAGTCGCCTCGTCGACGCTGAGCCACGCGGCCTCGGAGTGCTCGCTGGCGTCGACGCGCACGTCGCCATCGGTGCGCACCACGAAGGCCGTCTCGCGGATCAGCTTAGGCGGCTGCGTGTCACCCAGCGCGAAGACGTGCTCGTAGTCGAGCGGCTGCGGCGCGAGCTGCAAGCCGGTCTCTTCCGTCAGCTCCCGGCGCGCGGCGTCCAACGGCGCCTCGCCCGCTTCGACGTGACCTGTCACCGGCTGCCAGAACCCGCCCCGCGCTTCGGTGCGCTTGAGCAACAGCACCCGGCCGTCGCTGCGCTTCACGACCACGCTCACCGTGCGTTGAAGCTCGGGGCCCGGTGACACCTCACACTCGAACACGTCGCGGAAGTGGTGCGCGATGCGCGCCTCGACTTCCTTCACGTCGACGTCGCGCTGGAGTTCATCGGCCATCGAGGTGACGCCGGCTTCGCGAATGCCGCACGGCACGATCAACTCGAAGTGGCTCAGGTTGGTGCGCACGTTCAACGCGAAGCCGTGCTTCGTGTACCAGCGGCTCAGGTGCACGCCGAGCGCGGCGATCTTCCGCGGGCCGCCGCGACGCGACTCTGCGATCCACACGCCTGGCCATTGCTCGAAGCGCGTGGCTGTCAGCCCGTAGTCGGCCACGGTGCGGATCATCAGCTCTTCGATGCAGCGCACGTACTTGCGCACGTCCTGCCGACCGGGGCCGAGGTGCAGCAGCGGGTAGCCGACGATCTGTCCTGGGCCGTGGTACGTGACGTCGCCGCCGCGATCGGTCTCGAAGACCTCCACGCCGAGCGCGTCGAGCTGCGGCTTCGGCGTGATGATGTTGGTGAACTTCGCCGCGCGGCCCATGGTGAGGACGGGCTGGTGTTCCAACAACAACAAGGTGTCGGGGACCAGGTCAGCGCGACGCGCCTGCTGAAGCTGCCTTTGCACTTCGAGGCCGTCGACGTACTCGACGCGACCCAGCTGCAGCAGTTGAACGGGGGGATTCACGAGTAGCTCCCAGTGGGGATGCGCGCGAGTAACGCGATGAGCTCGTGCGCGCCACGGCCGGAACGGTGGGCGAGCTCGGTCAGCTGGGTGAAAGCGCCGTCGGGCAGCTGCAGCTGACGACGCTCGGCGATCGCCCGCGCCAGGGCCGTCAGCGCCAGACGATCGGGGGCTTCGAAGGGAAAGACCGCGTCGATCTGTTCCACGAGGCGGCGGTCGAGGTGCGGCAGCGCGCGCGCCAGCGTCGAGGTGTCGTGAATCGGCTCGGGGCCGTGCTCGCCTTGCAGCGTCAACGCCGGCGGCGGCACGTCACCCGTGATGACGATGAAGCCGGGGCGATTGTCATCGGTGGCCAGCGGGCCCACCGCGTCGACGAGGCGAACGTCGCCCA
>CAYWON010000194.1:0-10920 GCA_964459885.1 uncultured Archangium sp. | reverse complement strand
GCGCGCTGCGTCTCGAGCCAGCCGCGCACCAGCGTCGCTGATTGCTCCGAGACGCGGCCCACCACGCTCAGGCCGCTCTTCAGCTTCGGCACCTGCTCGCTCAAGACGCGGTACAGCTTCGGGTCGACCGCGTGCAGCGCCACCATCGCGCGGATGTAGTGACGCACCGTCTCGACGAGGCCTCGCGGCTGGGTCGCGGCGGTGGCGACGGCTTCCAACAACACGCGGTGACCTGCTTCGGCGTGCGCTTCAGCGATGGCCACCAGCAGCGCCTCGCGCGACGGGAAGTACTGGTACAGCGACCCGATGGACACGCCCGCGCGCTTCGCGACCGCGTTGGTGTTCAACGCGTCCCACCCCTGCGTGCGCAGAATGTGAGCAGCGGCTCGCAAGATGACGTCGACGGTGGCCTTCGCGCGCTCCTGCGTCGGCCTCTTCCTCGGGGAATCTGCGCGGGCTCTGGCCATGGCGACGCCGTGCCTTTCGGGATGCGAGTAGCGAACATGAGCATTTGCTCACATCATTTCCGGCATGGACAGCGCGCTGAAGACCCCCGCGTCGTACCCCGGAGCGAAGCCCGTCATCGGCGTGTTGCCGCAGCTGCAGGCCGACCCGCTCACCGTGATGGAGCGCGCCACGCTGCAGCACGGCCCTGTCGCGAAGCTGCCGCTGCCAGTCATGGACGCCTACGTCCTCGGCACGCCGCGACTGGCGGAGCACGTGCTGGTCACCAACGTGAAGAACTACGCCAAGCAGACGCGCGGCTACGAGATGTTGCGCATCGTGTTGGGCAACGGCCTCGTCACCAGCGAGGGCGCGTTCTGGAAGCGTCAGCGTCGCATCGCGCAACCAGCGTTCCATCGCGAGCGGCTCGCGGCGTTCGGTGAAGTGATGACGCGCGCCGCGGCGGAGCTGGTCGTCACGTGGAAGGATGGCGAGCCCTTCGATTTCGCGCACGAGATGATGCGCTGCACGCTGCGCGTCGTGGGCGAGACGTTGCTGTCGGCCGACGTGACGAGCGACACCGACGGCGTGGGCCGCGCGTTGACGGTGGCGCTCGAGCACCTCATTCAGCGCACGTTGAACCCGCTCATGCCGCCTGAGTGGGTGCCGACGAGCACCAACCGCACCTTCAAGCGCGCGCTCAGTGAGCTCGACCGCGTGGTGTTGAACGTCATCGCCGAGCGACGAAAGGGCGCGACGCAGCACCACGACCTGCTCGCGATGTTGATGGAGTCGCGCGACCCCGAGACCGGTGAAGGCATGACCGACGCGCAGCTGCGCGACGAGGTGATGACCATCTTCCTCGCGGGGCACGAGACGACCGCCAACGTGCTGGCGTGGACGATGACGTTGCTGGGCACGAACGCGCCGGTGCTGGAGCAGCTGCAGCGAGAGCTCGAGTCGGTGCTGCAGGGCAGGGTGCCGACGATGGCTGACGTGGGGCGG
This sequence comes from uncultured Archangium sp., assembly GCA_964459885.1. Lineage (GTDB taxonomy): Bacteria > Myxococcota > Myxococcia > Myxococcales > Myxococcaceae > Archangium_A. The sequence goes on along the minus strand of CAYWON010000194.1, from coordinate 9,471 downwards.
CTCACGTACACGCAGCACGTCATCAAAGAGGCGATGCGCCTCTACCCGCCGGTGTGGTCGCTCGGTCGCAAGGTGGTGGAAGACGAGGTCGTCGATGGGTGGTTGCTCAAGCGCGGCTCACTCGTCCTCATCTCGGTGTGGGCGCTGCATCGTCACCCTGACTTCTGGGACGCGCCGCTGGCCTTCAAGCCAGAGCGTTGGAGTGAAGAGGACCCGCGCCGCGCGCACGGCGCGTACCTGCCGTTCAGCATGGGGCAGCGGAAGTGCATCGGTGACTCGTTCGCGATGGTCGAGGCACAGCTCATCCTCGCGACGCTCTTGCAGCGCGTGCGGTTGACGTTGGTGCCCGGGCAGCGGTTCACGCCGGAGCCGCTCATCACGCTGCGGCCGCGAGACGGCGTGTTGGTGAGCGCCGCTCGCCGCTAACGCAGCGCAGCCCTGATGGCTTCGACCTCGCGCTGCGCGGCGCGGAGTCGACGCCAATCTGCCGACGCGCCGTGCGCGACGAGGTGCCGCAACGGCCCGACGAACGTCCCCAACACCAACAACACCCCGATCACCAGACACGCGACCGCCGCTTCGGTCTCGTGTCGCAGCGCGCGCCCCAACGACACGCCGATGATGGCCACGACGGGCGTCACGAAGAGCAATGAGAACGCAAAGCCCAGCACACGCCCCGCCTGACCTCCGCTCTCGGCGCGCTCGGCCTTCCGTTCCCGCTTCTCCAACCACGCGCGGTAGCCGTGCACCTCGCGGTCCAGCGCGTCAGCCAGCGACTGGAGCTGTTGATCAGGCAACACCAGCGCCTCGAGCTCCTTCACGCGGGCCTGCAGCCGCTCCAGCCGGTCGCGCGCTTCACTCATCGCAGCCCCTCCATCATCAACACGCCGAACGCCGCGACGATGGTGACGCCGCCGAGCGTGGCGTCCAGCGCGGCGCCGCCCGTCACCAGGCCGACGCAACCCAACGCCACCACCACGAAGCGCAGCGCCGCGCGCTGAGCCCCGTCCCACGTCGGCGCACCGCTGCGACGCTTGAGCTGCGCCAGCGAGGCCCGACCACGACGCGCGGCCTCATCGCGAACGTGAACGAGCTCTTCGAGCGCCTCGACGCGCGCTTCCAACTCCGCCAGCTGCTGCGCGAGCTCGTGCGAGTCGTCCACACCGCGACTCTACGCCACCGCTCAGTCGTAGCTCTCGAGGTGCAGCTGCGCCCGCTGTGCGCCGGCGTGCGTCTTGAGCAGCTCGCGCACGTCCATCACCATCTTCTTCACCCCACACGCGTAGAGCTGCGGCGTGCCGTCGAGCTCGCTCCACAGCTCGAGCACGTGCTTCTGCACGTAGCCAGTTCGCCCGCGCCACGAGCCGTCGGCGCGCGACAGCGTCGGCAGGAAGCGCACGTGCGCGTGTTGCTTCGCCAGCGCCTCGAACTCCGCCGCGTAGAGCAGGTCCGCCTCGCTGCGCACGCCCAGCAGCACCCAGAGCGGGTCCGTGCGGTTCGCTTCAACCGCTTCGTGAATGAAGCCACGAAACGGCGCGACGCCGGTGCCTGTCGCCACGAACAACGACGGCCCCGCATCGAGCGCGCGAGAGAACACGCCCTGCGGCCCCTTCGCCTCCAGCTCCACGCCGAGGGGCGCGGTGTGCAGCCAGTCACTCGCGACGCCGTCGTCGACGCGCGTCACCAGGAGCTCGAAGCGCGGGGAAGCCTGCGGCACCGATGCAAGGGAATACGAACGCCGCACGGGTCGACCCTTCGCGTCGTGCACCGGCAACACGAGCGAGACCCACTGCCCCGCACGAAAGAGGAACGGCGCGCCATCGACGCGCTCGAACACCAGCTCCTGCACGCGCTGCGTCACGTCGCGTCGCTGCGTCAACTTCACCTGAAACGTCTCTGTCATGCGCTTCGAATACCGAACCCGCGCGCTTCAACCCGCCGCGCCGCCAACCCGTTGACCTCTGGCCAATGCATCAGCAGCGCGGGCGACAGATTGGCTGCGCGTTGGCATCAGGAGAGCCATGAACTTCACGCTCAAGCCGCTGCCCTACGCAAAGAACGCCCTCGCGCCGCACATGTCTGAAGAGACCTTCAGCTTTCACTACGACAAGCACCACCAGGCGTACCTCACCAACTTGAAGGGCCTCATCGAAGGCACGCCCGACGCCGAGAAGTCGCTCGAAGACATCGTGAAGACCTCGACGGGCAAGGTCTTCAACAACGCCGCGCAGGTGTGGAACCACGACTTCTTCTGGGCGTCGATGAAGCCGCAAGGTGGCGGGGAACCGACGGGCGCTCTGGCCGCGGCCATCACGCGCGACTTCGGCAGCCACGCCGCGTTCAAGAAGCAGTTCGCCGACGCCGCGGTGGCGCAGTTCGGCTCAGGCTGGGCGTGGCTGGTGCGCGATGGCGCCAGCTTGAAGATTGTGACCACCAGCAACGCCGACACGCCGCTGACGAAGGGCCTCGTGCCGTTGCTGACGTGCGACGTCTGGGAGCACGCGTACTACGTCGACTACCGCAACCTCCGCGCAAAGTTCGTCGACGTGTTCCTCACCTCACTCGTGAACTGGGACTTCGCCGCGCAGAACTTCGGCTGACACCACATGGCTGCTTCGTTCACCACAGAGCGCGTCCTCGCGGTGCAGCACTGGTCTGATCGACTCTTCTCCATCGTCTGCACGCGCGAAGGCGGGCTGCGCTTTGAGAACGGTCAGTTCGTGATGATGGGCCTCGAGGTCGATGGCCGGCCATTGGTGCGCGCGTACTCGATGGCCAGCGCGAACTACGAAGACGCGCTCGAGTTCTATTCCATCAAGTTGCCAGACGGGCTGCTCACCTCGCGGCTGCAGCATGTCGGGGTCGGCGACCCGCTCTTGGTCGGCACCAGGGCCGTCGGCACCCTCACCGTCGCCAACCTGAAGCCCGGGAGGCACTTGTGGATGCTGGCGACCGGCACCGGCCTCGCGCCGTTTCTCTCGATGGTGAAGCACCCCGAGACGTGGGAGCGCTTCGAGCGCGTGACGGTGATGCACGGCGTACGGCACGTGGCCGACCTGTCGTTCTCGCGCTTCTTCGAAGAGACGCTGCCCAACGACGAGCTGCTCGGTGCGTTGATCAAACAGAAGCTGCGCTACCACCCGATGGTGACGCGCGAGCCGTTCCGTAATCGCGGTCGCATCACTGACTACTTGCGCGCGAACCCGCTCGACCCGGCGCACGACCGCGTCGTCATCTGCGGCAGCACCGAGATGATCCACGAGACGGCGGCGCTGCTGCAGTCGCAGGGCTTCCAGGAAGGCGACTCACACGAGCGCGGCGAGTACCTCATCGAGAAGGCGTTCGTGTCGCGCTCGTGACTACTCCGGCGGGAGGTCGTCGAGCCGGAAGCGCTGCGCCTTCGCCTTGCCGGGCGAGACCTGCAGCGACAACTTGCGCCGCACGCCATCAGCACCGGTCACCGTCACGAGGTGCGTACCGACGGGCAGGGTGATGGGAATCATCGTGCCCTCACCGAGCGTCTCGCGGCCCTTCGTAATCTTCGCTTCAGGGAAGATGACCAACGTCACCTCGCCCTTCTCACGCGTGCGCGGTGGATCCTTCTTCACCGTCGTGGTGCCGCTGCCGCCGCCCGTGCTCCCAGGCTCGACGGCCGACGGTTGATCATTCGTGTCGACGCCGGGCAGATCAGTCCCCGGCAGCGACGTGCCTGGGAGATCAGTCCCCGGGAGCTCGGTCGTCTCACCGGGCGTCGGCGGCACCGGCGTGGGGTTCGGCCGCATCGCCAGGAACACCGCGCCACCGACCGCCAGCGCGCCGATGACCGCGAGAATGGGCCACAGCTTCGAAGACGACGTGGGCTCCGGCGCCGCGGTCGACACCACGCTGGCCTCCGTCGGCGCGTAGTCTTCCGCTTTCGGCAGCTTCTTCGCCGAGGGCTTCACGCGCGAGACCGGCTTCAAGCGGGGCGCCGACGCGCCGCCCTTCACCGCACGCATGCGCGGGTCGGACACCGACGAGCCCACGGCCTTCGCCATCTTCCTGGGCGCGGCGCCTGCGGCGCCTTCGTCGGTGTCGCGCTCGTGGTCCGTCGACGACGACTTGCGGAACGCCTCGGCCGCCGCCGTGACAGCGCGTTGATCTTTACTGCCCGCTGAATCGAACAGCCGCTGCGCCGAGGCGATCTTCTCGGTGAAGCGCTGCTTCATGAAGTCAGCGCGCTCTTCCGCATCGAAGAGCAGGTGCCCGGCCTGCGACGCCAACGCGCGCGCCATGTCTCGCGCCGAGCGGTAGCGCTGGTTCACGTCGCGCTCGAGCGCCTTCATGGCGATGTTCGACAGCTCTTCCGGCACCGACGGCTCGACCTCGGAAGGCGGGCGAATCGGCTCCGACAGAATCATCTTCAGCTCGGCGAGCTCGGTGTCAGCAGCGAAGAGGCGACGCCCCGTCACCATTTCCCAGAGCACCACGCCGAGCGCGAACACGTCGCTGCGCCCATCAATCTGCTCGCCGCGCACCTGCTCGGGCGACATGTAGCCAGCGGTGCCCTTCACCGTGCCGGCGCGCGTACGGGCGAGCGCGCCCTTGGCCTTGGCGATGCCGAAGTCGAGCAGCTTCACCTGCCCGTCGTACGTCACCATGATGTTCTTCTGCGCCACGTCGCGGTGGATGACGGGCGACTCTTCACCGTTGGGCAGCTTGAAGGTGTGCGCGTAGTGCAGCGCCTGCGCGCACTCGTGCACCACCGACGCCGAGTAGCCGACCGGCAACACCGCCTGCTGGTTCGCGCACGCGGCGACGACCTGGTTCAGGTCCTGGCCAGCGATGAACTCCATGGCGACGAAGAGGCCCGACTGCGCGTCGTTCCCCAGCTCGAAGACCTGGCAGATGCTGGGGTGAGAGAACGCGCCGGTGACGCGCGCTTCGTCGAGGAACATCTTCACGAAGTTCTCGTCGCCCGCCGCTTCCGGAAGGATGCGCTTGATGACGACGAACTTGCGGAAGCCGCCTGGGCCCTGCGTCGAGGCCAGCGAGAGCTCGGCCATGCCGCCCTTGGTCAGCTGCGCCAGGACGTCATATCTTCCTACGCGCTCGCTCACGGCGGCGGACTGTATAACGACCCGTTTCCCCAGCGACTTTCTGTGTGGAAAGCCTGTGGTTCGACTGGTGGAAAACCGGCAGTCATGTGGGGAACTCAGCGTACACGCAGCTACATGTGGGACCCTGGGGAGAACCCCTGTGGTTGTCCACACCACGATTTTGCGTAAGCAACTGATGTTCTTACTGAATCTGCGCTTTCCACAACTTCGTCGGCTCTACTGCTTCTGCTGCTTGATCAGATGACATCTTACACAGGGGAAGCAGTGGCACAGCGCACGCAGTAGCTTCGCCATTTGCCTGAGGGGCCGGGAGGATCTGCCACGTGACTGTCAGCGCTCGATTGCTGGTGTGCCTGAGCCTCGCGCTGGCCGTGACGTCGTGCCGCAAGGACCCGGTGGTGGTGGTGACCGGTGGCCTTCGCTTCGAGCCCGTCGAGCTGACCTTTGACCCGTATTACGCAGACGGCGTCACGCGCACGCGGCAGGTCTCAGTCATCAACGAAGCGCGCGCCAGCGTCGACGTGACCTGGACGACGTTGGACGCGCCGTTCACCTCGGAGCTGCCCACAAGGCTGCCTCCTGGCGCCACGGTCATCACCATCGGGTTCACGCCGGTGACGGCGGGCGCGTTCTCAGCGCGGCTGGGCGTGACGCGGGAAGGCCTTGAAGAGTCACCCACGCTGCCGATTGAAGCCATCGCGCGCGAGATTCCGACGTGTACGCCGTCGTCAGCGTGCGTGACGGCGCGCTTCGACGTCAGCGTGCAGGACTGCGTCGAAGAGCCGGCCGAAGACGGCCTGGCCTGCGAGACCGACTCGCTGTGCCTCTCGAACGCGCGCTGTGAGGCGGGGCGCTGCGTCGGCGTCGCGCGCACGTGTGAAGACAACAACGCCTGCACCATCGACGTCTGCTACCCGCTGACGGGCTGTGAGTTCTTGCCGGCGCCTCCGTGCCCGGGTGATGGCGCGTGCATGGCGGGCACCTGCGACCCGACCTCGGGCTGTGGCCTGACGCCGCGTGAAGACGGCGCGCTGTGCGGCAGCACCGGCGAGACGAACTCGTGCACCGCGGTGAAGGTCTGCATCGAAGGCGCGTGCGTCACGAGAGATCCACCCGATGGCTACGTGTGCGCCGAGGCCTCGCCGTGCTCGTCGGAAGGGCGCTGCGTCGGTGAGACGTGCGTACGACAGCCGTCGACGACGCTGCACCCGTCGTGGTCGTTCGACGCTGACGCCGTGGCCGACCTCGACGCGGGCATCTGGCCTCCGGGCCTTCATGACTTCGTCGCTGAGCCGTCAGGCGCGATGTCGCTCTCGGGCTTCTTCGGCTCTCCGTCGGTGCTGCGCGCGAACACGGCGACCTCGACGGTGGCGCCCGAGGGGCTCTCGCGGCGCTGCATCTTGTGGGGCAACCGCTACGTGTGTGCTGACTACCCGTCAGTGCCCAACGGCAATGTGTCGGCGATTGATCTCAACACCGGCGAGACGCTGTGGACGTTCAACGTGCGCACCGAGCGGCCGGACTTCCTGGGCGTTGCGCCGGTCATCTTCCTCGCGCGCCTCGTGGTGCAGGGCAGCGACCGACTGGCGGCGGTGTTCGAGGGCTACCCGTCGGACACCAACTCGGCGACGCAGTGTCGGCGCTACTTCATCGTCGTCATCGACGCGCAGGGCCAGCTGGTGCAGGGCCAACGCGTGAGCGACCCGCTGCTCGACGTCTGCAACCACCCGCACCCGTACGGCGTCGCGGCTGACTCGTTGGGCAACCTCTTCATCGCGTTCTCGCCGACGCAGTCACCGCAGGCGCCGCTGGTGCCGGCTGACACGACGCTCATCATGAGCTGGTCGCGCGACGGCGTGTTCCGGTGGAAGCGCACCAACACCGGCATGCGCGGTGGTGAGCTGGCGGTCGCGCGCGGGTTGCTCTACGCCGAGTACACGAGCGTGGTGGTCGACGCGACGAGCGGCGCGCCGGTGTTCTCGATTCCCACCGAGCTGGGGCGCTCGGTGACGTCGTCGTCGCGGTTGATTCCCGCGCCCATTCCCAACTCCACGGCGCTCGCGGGCTACGAAGCGGGCCAGTCGCAGCTGCGATGGACGAGGTCGCTGCCTGACTCGTGGACGTTCTGGTCTGATCAACTGCGCCTCGCGCAATGGGACACGTCGAAGGGCCCGCGCACGGTGGCGCTCACGTTCGTGCAAAACGAAGCGCTGGGCTTGCGGCCCGCGTACGCGCTCTACGGCATCGACGTGCAGGACGGCTCCGAAGCGTTCATGTGCCCGCTTGAGCTGTCGTCGCTGCGCACGCCGCCGCAGCTCTTCGAGGTCGCGAACGGTTCGCTCGCCATCATGAACGGCGCGATGGACTCGCTGACGGGTGGGCCCGGGTGCGACAAGTGCGACCCGCCGCTCGCTGGCAGCAACGGCGCGTTCTTCTCGGTGCAGACGCCGACGCTGACGATTGCTGAGGAGCCCTGGGTGGGCACGTTCGGCGGCGCGGGTCACGACCACCGCGAGAACTGAGCGTCGCCGTAGTACATGCGACGCATGAGCCGCATCGCCGTCATCATGGGCAGCTCCAGCGACTGGGAAACGCTGCAGCACGCCGCTTCGACGCTCGACGACTTCGGAGTTCCCTACGAAGCGCGCGTCATCTCAGCCCACCGCACGCCGGAGCTGATGTTCGAGTTCGCCGCCACGGCCGCTGAGGAGGGCTTCTCGGCCATCATCGCGGGTGCGGGCGGCGCGGCGCACTTGCCGGGCATGGTGGCGTCGCTGACGCCGCTGCCGGTGCTGGGCGTGCCGGTGCAGTCGCGCATGCTGTCGGGCGTCGATTCGTTGCTGTCCATCGTGCAGATGCCGGCGGGCGTGCCCACGGCCACGTTCGCCATCGGGCCTGCGGGCGCGACCAACGCGGCGCTGTTCGCCATTCGCATGTTGGCGGTGTCTGACTCGTCGCTACGCATGAAGCTCACGGCGTACCGCGAAGGCCAGGCGCAGAAGGCGCGCGCGTCGTCGTCGGAGCTGAAGGTCTCGAAGAAGAAGCCCGTCGCGAAGAAGGCCAGGAAGCGCTGATGGCGACGGTGGGCATCATCGGCGGAGGCCAGCTGGGCCTCATGCTGGCGGAGTCGTTGGACAGACTCGGTCAGGGCGTCGTGGTGCTCGAGCGCAGCGCGGACTCACCGTGCGCGCAGCGGCGGTCGAACGTCATCGATGTGCCGCCGGCCGAGTTCTTCTCGCGCGTCGACGTCGCCACGTTCGATTCAGAGAACACGCCGTCAGCGCCGTTGGTGCCGTTCGCTGATCAATTGAGACCTTCGCTGCGCGTGCTGGAGATCACGCAGCATCGCGCGAAGGAGAAGTCGTTCCTCCGCGACCATGGGTTTCGCACCGTGGACTTCCGCGTGGTGCGTGAGGACGAAGACGTACACGCGGCGGCGCGGGAGTTCGGTTTTCCGTGCATCGCCAAGTCGGTGCTCGGCGGCTACGACGGCAAGGGACAGCTGCGGTTGCACAGCGCGGCGGATCTCCCCTCGTTGCCGGCGAAGGCAGCTGGCGGCTGGGTGCTCGAGGAAGTGCTGCAGCTCGACGTGGAGATCAGCTGCATCGTGGCGCGTGACGCGCACAACGCGGTGACGTTTCCCATCTTCGAGAACATCCACGCGCACCACGTGTTGGATTTCACGGTGGTGCCGGCGAGGGTCGAGCAGCGACTGCAAGACGACGCGCGCGTCATCGCCGATGGCATCGCGCGGGCGTTGCAGTTGAACGGCCTGCTGACGGTGGAGTTCTTCGTCGGTACCGGTCGCGATGGCGTGCGGCGGGTGTACGTGAACGAGCTCGCGCCGCGGGTACACAACTCGGGGCACGTGACGCGGCAGGCGTGCACGGTGAGTCAGTTCGACGCGTTGGCGCGGCTGTTGTCGGGCATTCCGGTGGTGCAGCCGCAGCTGCATCGCGGCGCGTGGTGCATGGGTCAGCTGTTGGGTGACGTGTGGCTCGCGCAGGGACGGAGCGAAGGCGAGCTCGACCTGGCGGCGTGGGCGCGCTTTCCCGACGTGGTCGATGTGTACCTGTACGGAAAACGTGAGGCGCGGCGCGGCCGGAAGATGGGGCACTACGTCGTGCACGCCGACACGCCTGAACGTGCGCTGGAGCGCGCGCGGTTGTTCCGTGAAGCGTTGACCGGCGGTTGATCAGGTGACGGCGAGGCCTTCATGGGAAGCCGGGGCGATGATCTCCGGCGCAGCTCGTTCCGCGGCGGGCCCTCCTGCGTGCAACGTGAGGCCACGTCGTTCTGACGGTGAAATCGCTCCACGGGTGCTGAAGCATCCCCTCAAAGCAGTCCGAGGACGTCGTCGAAGGCGGGATGC